>CAZFRR010000102.1:0-23090 GCA_964521405.1 uncultured Streptomycetaceae bacterium
CTTTTTCTCGATCACCGCCAGCAATTGACGGTTCTCCGGGGTCAGCAGGCGCATCACGGCCCCAACCGACTCGAACGAAACTCGCCCCGCATCGGCAGGCGCCTTGCGCTCGCCCCGGGCGACCGCAAGCATTTCCACCCTGAGCTCTTTCATCGATTGAATTCTCAGCTTCATTTTCAACCCTCCTTCTCATCAATAATCTCGAATGCCACGCCCTGTGCCTTCAACACGCGCTCGGCTTCGCTGAAAAACTCTTCCAGCAGCCGCTCCACCGAGACGAATTCGTAAGGCCGGCCTTTGTCAGCTGTCGTGCGGTGCCAGTGGTCGGCTTCGGGCTTTCGCCTGACGTGACGCCCGCCCCGGTGCGGCACCGGATGTGCATTGTCGAAACCGAGTAGCCGCTTACCGTCCGGGGCGTGAAGCGTCAGCGAGTATGCGATTCCATACGGAACCCGTGGAGACTTCTCCACCACCCTGACCACGAATTTGAGGTAATGGCCGCTTGCCAGGTAGTGCAGCCTGCCGTCATAGGCGAGCAGCAGTTCGAGCGCGTACTCGGGGATATCCATGCTTTATCCTATCACATCATGATAGGATTATAAATGCTTCGGACGACTGCGTCATGCACTGGCAGCAAGGGAAACGTTTGAGTCAGACTCGTAAGAAAGAGTTCGCCCAAAACATCAGACTCGGATTTCTAGCCGGGCTCCTCTTGATCGCACACGCCGCAGCGGTGTCGTCCACGCCTGGCTTGCGCGGGCGCAGCCGCGCTATTGGATGTTGCCGGATCGGATTTCAGGCGGTGAACGCCAGCGTATGCAATGCCTCGACCTGATTCTCAAGGGCCAGCAACTGGCGATCAGCCGTGACCAGACATGCATCCTTGGTCAAGGCGAGCAGTTCACCGTGACCGCGCAGGAGACTGACTACCGCATTGGTATCGAGCAGACAGCGCTCAGGCAGGCCATTCATGGCGCAGCGCGCGCTGCTCCTCTACCGCGTCCCCGGCCCAACGCAGGCGTCCTGCCAGATCAGAAAAATCATATCCTCGTTCCTGGGGGGCGGCAGGAGGGACGGGTTCGATCACCAACACCAACTCCACCTCCCCCGTGGGCAGGGTAGTGGCTACGTCGAGGCGCAGATGACCGTCGCGGTCAACACGGCTCTTGAGCTTGAGTGTTTGCGTAGACATCGATGCCCTCTCAGTCGCCAATGCCTATAGAGCCTTACCCGGGGCCGCAAGTCTGCCATATATGACGTACAAACCTGTGCTCACGGGGTCATGCTCATAAGGCGTCAGACTCGTAAACCGCGTAAACCGTCAGCAATCTTGGGAGTCTGCCCTTACGTCGCGCCCCTTACGTCGCACGTTTCCTCGCGCCGCGGCGCCCGAGGTATAGGTGCACGGCCCGATCGGTTTCCGGCCAAACTCTGTCAGCACAAGACCGCGCCAATTATCTTGCGCAAGGCCTCCTGATCGCGAGCGCTGAGCGTCCCGAGGCGCTTGATGATGAGCGGCTGCTCTATCGTGGCAACGACAGGTTTCATGACTGAGGACTTGAGCAGTCCCGCGGCCTGCCAGTCCTGAACAAGCGCTTCGTGGGCAGCTGCTAGTCGCACCTGACTCGTGATCGCCATGATCACCACATCGCGCCGCCCCTGATTGTAGGCCGCGTTACTGACGATGACGGCGGGACGCTTCTTGGTTCCGGTCTGGTCTGTGAACGGAAAAGGTACGAGGATGACGTCCCCGAAGCTGTAGGCCGGCATCGTTACCCCGTCTATAGCCGATCGTAGTCGGCATCCGCGGGGTTATCCCAGACCTTCTTGAATGCAGGTTCCGAGGCCTTTTTCGCGGATTTCACAAGGCGTTGCTCCTCGGCGCGCACACGCAAGAAATCGACAAAGTCCTCCACCTCCGCCACTCGCTCGGGCGGAAGACCCTTGAGTTTTTCAAGAATGCTTTCTTCGCTCTGGCTGTTCACGGTGTTTGCTCCTTCGGCGGGTAAGCGTTCCAGCTTCCCAGTAATCTCGTATTCTGACAGGAGTTCTAGACCAGCTTAGGGTAGCGCATGCCATGATTTGTGGCTAGTGGCACCAGCCTGGTGAAGTAATGGGTCGGAGTATTTTCACTAGCGTCGTTAGCAAAACCTTGCGACGAGCGGTAGATTCGCCGCCGCTGTAGATAAGGTAAGCCAACGCTGGGTGAACCAGGCGGGGTGGGCGCAATGCCCTCCCCGTTTTCTTTTCGCGGGTTGCCTGCTCAATCCTGACTATTCTGTTGCCGATTGATCTTGATCTTATCGGCGTGTATCGGCGTTCATCGGCGGCTCCCTTCGAGGGATGAGGAAGGAGTGCTGAGTACTGAGTGCTGAGGGCCCTAGACCTAGTTACGACTGACGAGTGACGACTGACGGCGGCCTGCCCTGGTGACGAGTGACGGCATGAGGATGGAAACCCCGGTTCACCCTCAGGCAGGAGGGGAGTTTGCGGGCTCACGGTTGGGCAGGAGAGCATGGTCGCCAGTCACCCGAGTGGTGCCATTTTGGCGCCAATGAGTTATACTCACCTTGGCTAATCACCGTCAGACGGGAGCAGACCGATTATGGACGCCGTGAAAAAAGAGGAACGTATTTCGGCGCGGATTACCCGCGACGTGCATTCTACGCTGCAGCAGGCGGCCGATATGGTGGGCGCGACGGTCAATCAGTTTCTCGTGCAAGCGGCGCTGAAGGAGGCGCAGGAGATCATCGAGCGCGAGCGCATCATCCAGCTCAGTCAGCGCGACGCGGCGATGTTTTTCAGGATGCTGGAGCGCCCGCCAAAGCCGAAGGCCAGGCTGCGCGCCGCGGTAGCCGCATACCGGAAATCGGGGCTCCGTGCTCAAGATTGAGCCCCTCGGGCCGCGTCATGACCGCGAAGGATTCGACTGTGGCAGCGTAGAGCTCAACGATTACCTCAAGACGACCGCTCGCCAGCATGTTGAAAAGGGACTGTCAAGAACGTTTGTGCTGGTGGACGAGGCGGAACCTGAACGCATCCTGGGATTTCTCACGCTTGCGGTCTGCGAGGTCCACGCGCAGAGCCTCCCGCCCAAGCTCGCGAAGAAATACCCCCAGCACGTGCCGGCGGCGAAGCTCGCCCGACTCGCGGTGGCCAAGGATCGCCAGCGCGAGGGGCTCGGCAAGTTGATGATGGTCAATGCGTTGCAACAAGCGCTTCGTGTCAGCGGCAGCGTGGGCATCATAGGATTTTTCGTCGATGCGAAAAACGAGGATGCGCGGCGCTACTACGAACTGTACGGGTTCATACCACTACCGGACAACCCATTGAAGCTGTTCTTGCCGCTGACCACGCTGAAACAGGCGCTTGCCTCGATCGACTGATCTCGGCTGCAAGGCACGCGAAGTACGAACGCAGGGCAACTGAAATCGGAGCAGGGATTTCCGGATTTGCGCCGAACGCGGCCACGGCCGAGCCGAACGCGGTCTCAGTCTGTTGCGCAAGGCCACCGGTGACGCACAGCGGGCACAGGCATCCGCGATCCGTGCCCGCCCGAAAGACATGATTCGTGATTCGGCCCCCACCACCCCGTCACCTTCGGCACCACCCCGCCCGGCCAACCGCACAGAGGCGGCTGGCGTTCGGCGGCTCACCCCTCACACCCGCCCCTCTCCCGAGCGGAAAGGGGAAATTCGAGATGCGCTTCTCTTCCAGACAAAGCGCATGGCGTGAGGACGGAAACCCCGGTTCACCCTTAGGCAGGAGGGGAATTGTCTTGTTCTTCCTGTAAATCTTGTAAATCCTGTCTATTTATTGTCCTTGTTTTTCTTGGCGGCTTTGGCGGCTCTCTCTCATCTCGTATCTCGTATCTCGCATCTCACATCCCGTATCCCGTATCCCGTATCCCGTATCTCGTATCTCGTATCTCGAATCACCATTTATCACCATTCACCGCTAACTGTGCAGTAGTTGGCACTGCGGAGTCTCCGCTTGTCGTCTCCCCACCACATCCCCCTGATTTCTCTTCACATCCGTGACGCAGTTGGTAATGGTCCGGCACGGGGATGCCGATAATGGCCTCGCTGGCGCCTCCGGGGGGAGCAACGCCGGCGATCGTGGGAACCGTGTCGAATCAGAAGGTTCTCCGGGCTTGTAAAAGTCTATTCTGATGAGTCGGCCCCGGTAGCACCGGACCCAGGATCGGCTCATCGTTTCCCGCCAGGATCGCCGCTTCCGCAGCCCCCCTTCTGCGCTGGATTTTGCAACCAGAAGGAGCTGTCACATGAAAAGCATACCCAGCACATGCGTGGCGTGTCTCGCACCCCGATCGGGCGTTCGCCTTTTCAATCATTTCGCCCTGGCCGCTGCCGCGGGCCTGATGTTGTGCGCATCCGGCACCGCATTCGCCCAGGGGCGCCCGGAGATGCTGCCCGAAAAGCACGTGCTGAGCCGCGTGCTGGTGCAGCCGCGTCCGGGGCTGTCGCTGGCGGAACTCGACAAGATCCTCAAGCCGCACGGCGGGAAACGCGGGCAGGTCATCAAGCAGATCAACGTTCATGTCATCGAGCTGCCGGCGCAGTCGCATGCGCCTGCCGTCGCGGGTGAATTGCGCAAGAATCGCAACCTGAAGTTTGCCGAGGTGGACGGCGTGCTGGAACCGGGCCTCTTTCCGAACGACCCCCAGTACACCAACGCCTGGCATCTGCCGAAGATTGGTGCTTCGACCGCGTGGGATTACGCCCAAGGCAACGGCGTCACCATCGCCATTCTGGATTCTGGCGTTGATACATCGCATCCAGACCTGCAAGCGCAAATCGTTCCGGGATGGAACTTTTACGATAACAATAACAACGTCACCGACATCCTGGGACACGGCACCGCCGTTGCCGGCACCGCCGCTGCCGCCGGGAATAACAGCCTTGGCGTCGCGGCCATCAGCTACCGGTCGAAGATCATGCCGATGCGGGTCACCGACTTATCCGGCAACGGCTATTACAGCATGATGGCTTCGGCGCTGACCTGGGCCGCAGACAACGGCGCGCGGGTGGCCAATATCAGTTTCCTCGGCGTATCACTCAGCTCGACAGTGGACAGCGCCGCCCAGTACATGCGCAGCAAGGGCGGGGTCGTTGTCGTTTCTGGCGGGAACACCGGCGTGTTGCGGACCGACCCGGTAAGGGCTTCTCTCACGGCCGTGGCGGCCACGGATAGCGCCGATGCGCGCGCGAGCTTCTCGAGCTGGGGCGATTACATTGACATCGCCGCGCCGGGCGTCAGCGTCCTCACCACAACGAAAGGGGGCGGCTACGGAGGGTTCAGCGGAACCTCCGCTGCCAGCCCGGTCGTCGCCGGTGTCTACGCGCTGATGATGAGCGCCAAGCCCCTGCTCTCACCCGCAACCCTCGACAGCATACTGATCACCACCGCGCAGGACCTCGGCACCGCCGGTTACGACCAGCAGTTCGGATTTGGCCGGGTGAACGCGGCAGCCGCAGTCGCGAAGGCCTTGCAAACTTCCTCGACCGATTCGCAGGCGCCCACAGTCGCGCTCTTATCGCCAACGGCCGGAAAGGTGTCCGGGCTGGTGCCGGTGGACGTCTCGGCTAACGACAACGTCGCGGTCACGCGGGTCGAGCTGTTCGTGAACGGCTCGCTCAGCACGACTGACACGGCCGCGCCCTACGGCTTCACCTTCGATTCGACCCAGTACCCGGAAGGCACCGTGAACCTCCAGGCCCGCGCCTACGATGCCGCGGGCAACGTGGCCTCGTCGAGCACCGTCGCGGTGACTGTCGCCAATGCCGTCAGCGACACCACGCCGCCTACTGTCACGATATCGAATCCCGCCAACGGCAGCGTCGTGAGCGGAACCGTGTCCATCAATGTCGCGGCGACAGACAACCTGAAGATCGCGAAGATCACCCTCTTGATCGACGGCCAGCAGGTTTCCGTGGCGTACGGCCCCTCGCTCAGCTACAGCTGGAGCCCGACGACCAAGGCCGGCAAGAAGCAGACGACCGCAAAGACCTCGACGATCTCGGCGAGCGCGGAGGATGCAGCCGGCAACGCGGCGTCGACGGCGGTGAGCGTGACCCGGCAGTGATACAGGGCCTGACTCGGGTTCCGGGTTCCGGGTTCCGGGTTCCGGGTTCGAACTTTGAACTTTGGGTCCTTCCGGCAATTCCGTGAGTGTTCGCCCGAGCAAGAATTCGACGTAAGGGGCTCCTTCCCCCCTTGCGGGGGAAGGTTGGGATGGGGGCATCAATCTCCCGACTTCTCTCCAGAGAAGTCCCATCTTCTCCTTCCCCCCTTGCGGGGGAAGGTTGGGATGGGGGGAAGGAACTGCGCTACGACTTTGACCCCCCACCTCAATCCTCCCCCACAAGGGGGGAGGAAGCTTGTTCGAGCCTGCACGCGCCGGCTCGGACAACACCCACGGTAAAGCCGGCGAAGCGCGATCGCTATCCGGCGTCAGAGCTGAGCACGATAAAGCCCTCGCGCCGGGCGGCGGACGCGAGCCGAACATCCAGGGAAACGAATTCAAGGGCTCCGGGCTCGCGATCCGCGGCCATCACCGCCGCTGCGAGCTGCACGGAATCGGCGCTGCGTAAAGGATGCACGCGCAACAGGCGCACCGCCGTGTCCCTCAATGCTTGCGTGGGCTGCACCTCATGCCAGGCGGCCCCCAGGCTCCGGAGCCGGGCGACGGCTTCGGATACCATCTCCGCGGTCATTGCGCCCTCGCGCTCCAGCCGCGCCAATGCGGAAACGCACTCGATTTCACTGCCCCACCAGGTGACAACGGTGGGATCGGCGCGGTAGATTTCGCGCAGGCGCGGCGATGAGGCCTCGTCCACACAGAGCGGCATCAAGGCGCTGCTGTCCCAGTATTTCACCGTCCGCTTTCCCGCTCCTCCAGCAACGCCTCAACCGCACTGGCGCCCTTCTTCGGGCGCGGCGCGGGCTGCGAAACGATGCGCTCGATCAGCCCGCCCCGCCCCAGGCGCAGCACGCCGGCGCGCTCGAGCCGGCCGAGCCGCCCCTCTAGCTCCGCAGGCTGGGCGGAGCCCACTGGCTCCAGTCGCGCCACGGGCCGGTCCCGGTCCGTGATCAGGATCGTTTCCCCGTGCCGGACGCGCTCCAGGAGCTCACTCAAGCGGTTCTTGGTTTCTGAAATCGAAGCTTTTTTCATATGGCTATTATAGCCATGTCATCATGAGCCATCAAGCTATGTCAGGTCAGGGTCGAAAGGCCCGGGCTTTTTTCTTTATAGTCCCGGACCCGTCATGGCATGAGGATCGAAACCCCGCCTCATTCTCGAGAAAACGTCGAGTCTTACCCTATTTCTTGGTAACCTAGCGGGTGCAGTGGCAGGAGGGTGCAGCTCCCCCGCCTGCATGCAAGGAGCTTTCGCAAGGACTGCGGAATGAAGCGACAATCGCCGAAACGGCAAAACAGGAGAAAACGCATGGCTAAAGAAGAGACGAAGACCGAGACCACTGGCACCCCAGGTGCCGCGCAGCGGCGCTTACGGATGGACACCGCCCAGATGAAAAGCGCCTACTGCAACTTCTTCGCGGCGCAGGACAATCCGAACGAGGTGGTGCTCAACTTCGGCTTCAACCAGGGCCTGGGCTCGACCCAGCAGGAGCTGCAGGTGCAGCTGCTGCAGCAGGTCATCCTCCACCCGGCCACGGCGCGGCAGGTCAAGGACGCGCTGGTACAGCTGTTCGAAAAGCGCGACGCCCGCCGGACTCGCGCTTCAGCGGATGCGGATTCCTCGAAGAAGCCGAACTGACCCTGAACGAACGCCTCCGGGGGGCATCGCACGCGTCTCGCGTTGCCTCCCCGGATAAAAATAGCCGCCCTAGGCGGCTATTTTTTTGTTTGGCGTTCCCACGAGGAATCGAACTACGGGAGGCGCCGGGCGTCTTCCGAATACCTGCACGCATCGCCCGGAAAGCGCTTGTTAATCAGCAGCATCCCCTCTAAGCTGAACCCCTGCCTGCCGAGCTTCTGGCACAAGCCGGACAGCAAGCTCCACGCCCTTCGGTAACACGGCCTTGAAGTTTATATCAGGTTTGAGATAATGCCCAGGAAGCCCATTGCGTGGCTCGGCGACAGCCGGCAGTCGGTGAAAGATTTCCCGCCGATCGCTCGCCAGCGGGCAGGCCGGCAGCTAGCGCGAGTGCAGGACGGGCTGGAACCAGATAGCTGGAAGCCGATGCCCTCGATCGGGCTCGGCGTGAACGAGATACGGGTCCGCGAGGGCGGAGCGTTCCGGGTAATCTACGCGGCGAAGTTTCCGGAGGCGGTCTACGTGCTCCACGCCTTCCAGAAGAAGGCGCGCAAGACACCGCCGGCGGACGTTGAGCTTGCCCGCGCGCGCTACCGGGCAATGCTGAATGAGAGGAAGCGACGATGACGGAAAGACTGAAGATCACGCGCGGCAGCGGCAACGTGTTCGCCGACATCGGGTTTTCACCCGACGAGGCGCAGAACCTGCAGCTGCGCTCCGACCTGATGTCGAGAATCGAGCGATTCGTGAAGCGCACCGGCATGACGCAAACCGAGGCTGCGCGCGCGCTCGGCGTCACGCAGCCGCGACTGAACGATCTGCTGCGCGGCAAGATCGACAAGTTCAGCCTCGATGCGCTGGTCAACATGCTCGGCCACGCCGGCATGCGCGTCGAGCTGCGGGTGAAGAAGGCCGCGTAAACGATGCCGGATGAGAAATAGAATCAGGCTTGGGTCCAATGCGCAGCCCGATTATTTACTGCTTTCTCATCTTTGGCCTCCTCTGCTTCTGCAGCGGGTGGGCGATGCCAGCGGGGGAAAATTGGGCGCTCTTCGCCACGGGCAAAACGACCCGGGTCTATTTCGACCGCGACTCGGTGAAGGAAGCCGAAGGCTACGTTCACTACAACATCCGCATCGAGTATGACCAGACGCTCGAGACCCGCGACAGGAAATACCGTTACCGGTCGGCCGTCAACGGGGTGGCGGCGCAATGCGACGCGAAGAAGTTCGCGGTCACGTCGATCTCCCTGTTTGACGCAACCGGAGCGCAGCTTGCAGCAAGCTTGAGAGAACGCGAGCGCTGGGAAGAGACACTGAAGGAAGTCACGGCCGGCGGCGTCCAGGCGCGAGCCCTTCAGCACGCGTGCGCGCTCGCGAGGGGAGAAAACCCGCCGCTGCCCGACGCCAAGGCCGAAGCCGGCCCCGCGGGGAAAACCACGATCGGCTCCGGTATCGTTGCGACGCGCGACGGCATGATCGTCACCAATCACCACGTGGTGGACGGCTGCTCTTCGATCATCGTCCTGGATTCGGCCAAGATCCGGTCCTCTGCCGAGCGCATCGCCTTCGATTCTAAAAACGACCTCGCGTTGATACGCGCGAGCCGGAACTTTTCCGCGGTAGCGTCCTTTCGCAAAGGCGTACCGCTGCAGGCGGCCGAGTCGGTGATGGTGATCGGCTACCCGCTCACCAGCATCCTGGGGAGCGAGCCTAACGTCGCCTTCGGCTACGTCAGCGCCACCACCGGGCTGAGAGGCGACACCTCCACCTTCCAGATTTCCGCTCCTGTCCACAAGGGTAACAGCGGCGGGCCGATCCTCGATCAGGGCGGCAGCGTGACCGGTATCGTGACCTCCAAGCTCGACGCGCTCGCGGTGCAGAAGCGCACCGGCGACCTGCCCCAGAACATCAGCTTTGGCGTGAAGACTGAAATCGCCCAGCTGTTCCTGGAGGCGCAGAACGTGGGCTATCAGAGCAGCGACGCGAAGCGCAAGCTGGAAAACACGGAGGTCGCGGCGATTGGCAAGGCGATCACGGTGCTGGTGGCCTGCCGCAAGATTCCGTCAGCCGCGGAGGAAAAAAAATAGAACCCAGAACCCAAGGGAGCCGCGGATGAACGCAGATAAACGCGGATAAGTGTCGAAGGGCGGGGTTGACCCCCCACCTCAATCCTCCCCCGCAAGGGGGGAGGAGGCTCGCTTACTCCATCTCAACAACTTCGGCCGGCCGCGCGCCGAAGTGAAGCGTATCGTCCTGGATTATTGAACCGGCGCTTTTCTACCGTTGAAATGTTTCTTATTCTTTGAATTTATCTGCGTTCATCTGCGTTCATCTGCGGTTAATGAATTAGTCTTTCCTGCGTTTATTTGCGGCGAATGTTGGCTTTCACTTGCCGCTATCGCTTCCTGCTTTCGTCGGGCCCGAATCGTAGAGCGGCTCGCGCAGCGAGCGCTGCAGGAAGCCGGTGATCGGGTCAAGGACGTAGAGCAGCGCCGAGCGCGCCCCGGTCTTGATAAAGAGCTCCGCCGGCATGCCCGCCTGGAGCTTCAAGTCGCCCGCCTTCGACAGCGCCTCCTCCTTCACGCGCACGTGCACCGTGTAGTAGACCGTCCTTTCCGCTTTGTCCTCAATACGGTCCGCGGAGACGTAGATGACCGAACCCGTGACGGTCGGCGTGATGCGCTGCCGGAACGAGGTGAGCCGCACGTCGGCTTCGGCGCCCACGATCACATAATTGATGTCCTCCGGGCGGATGCGCCCCTCGATAATGAGCTCGATATTGTCGGGCACCACGTCGAGGATCGGGTCGCGCGGCCCGATGACCGCGCCAACGGTAGTGACCTTCAGGCCCACGACCTGGCCGGCGATCGGGGCCGCGATGCGTTGACGCTGGGCTGCATCCTGAAACGGCCGCAACCGCTCGCGCAGGTCCAGGATCTGCACCGTCGTCTTCTGCATTTCCAGCGCGGCATCCTGCATCATGGAGGTGCGTAGATTCTCCGCCCGCAGTTGCAACTCGTTCACCCTGCCGCGGGCGGCGGAAAGGTCCGCCTCGTGCTCGCCGAGCCGCGATTCGACGTCGGCCAGGCCGCGCTCCAGCGTGAGGATCCGCACCTTGCTGATGAACCCTTCCTTGAGCAACCCCTGGTTGGACTCGAGCTCTTCACGCGAGAACTTGACGGCGGCCTGGTCCGCCTTGATCTGGTTCCCCCGCGCGCGAATCTCGGCCTGGATGTCCTGGATCTGCGCGCGGAGCAGCTTCAACTGGGAGTTGTAGGCTTCGCGCCGGGCGCGGAACAACGTCGTCTCGCGCCGCAGGAGCTCCTCAACGCGGGCGTCGCTCTCGCGCTTGAGCAGCTCCGCGGGGAAGGACACCTTTTCGGCCCAACTTTGTTCTGCCGTCAGGCGCGCCGCCTTCGCAATCTCGCCGTCGAGCTGGGTCTGCACCATTTCTATGCCCGCTTCCACGCGCATGTCCTTGAGCATGATCAGCGTTTCGCCAGCCTGGACCCGGCTGCCGTCGCGCACGAGGATCTCGCCGACGATGCCCCCTTCCTGGTGCTGGACGGTCTTGCGGTTCATGTCCACCTTGACGGCGCCCGGGGCGATCACCGCGCCGCTCACCGGCGCGAGCAGGCTCCAGATCACCACCGCGAGCACGAGCACCACGATCCCGCCGAGGCCGGCGAGGATCAGGCCGCGCGGATTCTCGGCTTCGCCGCTGTCCGCAGCCGGTCTTTTGGGATTGCCGGGCGTGTCTGCCATGCTTTATCCTCGCGGCACGATTTTCCCGGCCACAACGCCCTGGCCGGATTCCGCGGCGGGCGCCCGGCTGGTACGGGGCATCACCTCGGCCAGCGTGCCGTACTTCTCGACCGCCCCGTTCATCAGCACCAGGACCTTGTCCAGGGCCCCCAGCAGCGGCAGGCGGTGAGTAATGACGACCAGCGTGACCCCGTCTTCCTTGAGCTGGCGAATCGCGTCCTTGAGGGCCGCCTCGCCGGCGTTGTCGAGGTTCGAGTTCGGCTCGTCGAGCACGACGAGCCGCGGGTTGCCGTAGAGCGCGCGCGCGAGCGCGAGGCGCTGGCGCTGCCCCGCCGACAGCAGCGCCCCGCCCTCGCCCACCGGCGTGTCATAACCCTTCGGCAGGGCCAGGATCATCTCGTGCGCATTGGCGCGCGTCGCGGCCTTGATGACCGCCTCGGAATCCACTTCGCCGAGGCGGGCGATATTCGCGCTCACGGTGCCGGCGAAGATCTCGACGGCCTGCGGCAAATAGCCGACGTGGGGACCGAGACGATCCCGGGGCCACGACCGGATGTCGGCGCCATCCAGCCGCACCGCTCCCGAAATCGGCTGCCAGACGCCGACGATGAGGCGCGCCAGGGTTGATTTGCCGGCCGCGCTCGGGCCGACGATCCCGAGCGAGGTGCCGGCCAGGAGCGCGAGTGACACGCGCCGGATGATGGGCAGCTCCTGCCCGCGGAAGCCGAAGACGACGTTCTCGACCGTGAGCGTGCCCTTGGGCGGTGGCAAGTCCATCAGTTCGGGCGCCTTGGCCTCGGAGGCGAGCACCTGGCTCAGCCGCTCGTAGGCGCCGCGCGCATCCACCAGGCTTTTCCATCCGGCAATCAACGATTCGACCGGCGCGAGCGCGCGGCCGAGGATGATGGTCGCCGCAATCATGACGCCGGGCGTCGACAACTGCTCGATCGTGAGCCAGGCGCCGACCGCCAGCATGATCACCTGCAGGATCTGGCGCAGGAACCGGGTCGTGCTCGTGAGAAAGCTGCCAATCTGGTTCGCCTCGAGCTGGGACTTCAGCACTTTCTGGCTCATCTCGCGCCAGTCCTGGGTCACGTTGCCCACCATCCCCAGGGCGCCGACCACTTCCGCATTGCTGATGCTCTGGTCGACGAAGCGCCCCGCCACCCGCGCGTCGGTTTGCATCGCTTCAAGCGAGCGGCGCGAAAGCCTTTCGTTGAGGATGGTAAGTCCCAGCAACAGCAGCGCGCCGAGCAGCGCCACGAGCCCCAGCATCGGGTGAAACAGGTAAATGATCACGATGAACAGCGGCACCCACGGCGCATCGAAGATCGCGATGATGCCGGGGCCCGTGAGGAACCCCCTCAGCGCGTTGATGTCGCGCAGGCCGTGCAGCGAAGCCGAGCGGTTCGCATTGGCGCTCTGGCGGAGCATGCTCCCGAGCACCAGCGGCCCGAGCAGTTTCTCGAGCCGGATCGCCGCGCGCGTGAGGAGCCGCGTGCGGATGGTGTCGAGATAGGCCATGAAGAACAGCGCGAGGAGGGTCAGCACGAAGAGCATGACCAGCGTCTCGCCGCTGCGGCTGCTCACCACCCGGTCGAAGACCTGGAGCATGAACAGCGCCGGCGCCAGCATCAGCACGTTGATGATCAGGCTGAAGAACGCCGCGGACAAAAAGTAGGCCCGGAACTGTGATCCGAATTCACGCATTGAAGCAGTATCCCCTGCCACGGTCAGGCTGGCGCCTGCCCGGCAATTTCAATTCTGAGAGAGCCATAAAATCATAAGGATACAGCATATTCCTATACTGATACAAGAGTATTTAGAGCGTTTTCGCAGGGTTGAGGGCGGCCATACGAAACCCCGCGCCGCAGCCGGCAGCGGTGCTATCCCGAGCAAGATTCAAGCCGAACTGCCCATAGGGTGCGATAAATCACGGGCCGGGGCCAGGATCTCCCCCACCTCGCCCGTCGAGGGGCAAGGATGGACCGGCCGATTCTCTTGGTGGAGCGCGAACGGGCTCGAAAGCCGGGCTCGCAGCGCAAGGCTCCTTGAACAGGAGGGGAAAACTCCCCTGCTCTCAGAAGCGTGAGGCGGAGTGGTGTGGCCGGGCGTCACGCGGTTACATTAAGATCAACAAAAAAGGTCAATTGATGAAAATCGTGCCGACCGCCATACCCGACGTGCTGGTCATCGAGCCCGACGTGTTCGGGGATGCCCGCGGGTTTTTCTTCGAAAGTTTCAACGCGCGCGAATTCAAGCGCCTGACCGGGATCGAGCCGCCGATCGTGCAGGACAATCACTCGCGCTCGATGAAAAATGTGCTGCGCGGCCTGCACTATCAGATAGCCCAGCCGCAGGGCAAGCTCATGCGTGCCGTCGCCGGCGAGATTTTCGATGTCGCGGTGGACATCCGCCGCGGCTCGCCGACCTGCGGCAAGTGGGTCTCGAACCTCCTGTCCGCCGCCAACAAGAAGCAGATGTGGATCCCGGTGGGCTTCGCGCATGGCTACCTGGTGCTCTCGGAGCATGCCGAGGTACTCTACAAGACGACCGACTATTACGCGCCGGAGCACGAGCGGTGCATCCGCTGGGATGACCCGCAACTGGGAATCCAGTGGCCGCTGGACGGAACGCCACAACTCTCTGCAAAGGATCTCAAGGGCAAGCGCTTTTCGGAAGCGGAAATCTTCTCCTGAGCACTCAGTTCCGGGTTCCGAGTTCCGAGTTCCGAGTTCCAAGTTCCAAGTTCCGGGTTCCAAATGCTGAGTGCTGAGTTCCGAGTGCTGAGTCAAATTTGGAGGGGTCAGCAGCAGCAAACTGGCCGTTTTACGCTGGATTTATTGTCCATTCTGGGCGAGTATGATAAATTGTCATACTCTTGGAGGACGGCCATGAGCAGCGTAAAAGTCGCCATCACCCTCGACAGCGGAACGCTGGAGCGCGTCGATGGCCTGGTTGCAAAGAAGGTTTTTCCGAACCGCAGCCGTGCTATCCAGTCAGCAGTGGCGGAAAAGCTCGCACGGATGGAGCGCGGGCGTTTGGCTTCTGAATGTGCGAAGCTCGATCCCAAACATGAGAAAGCACTCGCTGAAGAAGGCCTGGGGCAGGAGCTCGATCGTTGGCCCGAATACTGAGAGGTGAGATTCGGTGGGCGGACTTAAACCCGGTTCGCGGCCGCGAGCAATCGGGCTCCCGTCCAGTGTTGGTTCTCAGCCACGACGTGTTCAATGAACGCTCCGGCACCGTCATTGCGGTGGCATTGACGAGCCAGCCGCAGCGCGCTGGTTTTCCGCTCACTCTTGAGCTGGAGGCGGCGAAACTACCGAAGCGCTCATGGGTCAAAATCAGCCAGGTTCGGACACTTGCGGTCGAGCGCATCGGAGCAAGGCTCGGCCGTGCCTCGCCTGAAGAGATCGCGCAGGTGGTCGAAGGCCTCAATGAGATTATCGGAATCTAATCACATTGCGGGCGACTGAGTCATAGCCTGTGAAGCGCATTTTCCTGACCGGCGCCACCGGACAGATTGGCTGGGAACTGGCCCGCACGCTGATGGCGATGGGCCAGGTGGTGATACCCGCGCGCGATCGTTACGACCTCGCGCGGCCCGAGTCGCTGCGGCCGCTGCTGGATGCGGTGCGGCCGGACGTCATCGTCAATGCCGCCGCTTACACGGCCGTGGACCATGCCGAGGAAGAGCCCGACCGCGTGCTGGCCATCAATGCCGCAGCCCCCGCCGAGCTCGCCATGGCGGCGCGTCGCCATCACGCGTTGCTGGTGCATTACTCGAGCGATTATGTCTTCGATGGCAGGAAACCGGGCCCGTATACCGAAGACGACGCAGGTTGCCCGATCAGCCTCTACGGACAAAGCAAGTTGGGCGGCGAGGAAGTCGTGCGCGCCTCCGGCGCCGATTACATCATCTTCCGCACGAGCTGGGTCTACTCCGCCCGCGGCAAGAATTTTCTCAAGACCATCCTGCGCCTTGCCCGTGAGCGCGAGGAACTGCGGATCGTTTCCGACCAGATCGGGGCCCCCACCTGGGCGCGCCTGATTGCGGACGTGACGGCGCTGGCGCTGCAGCAGGACCTCGCTCTCCGCAGCAACGGCCAGTTCGAGAGCGGCCTCTTCCACCTGACGGCATCGGGCGAGACGAGCTGGCACGGATTCGCAACCGCCATCGTCAATGACGCCCTCGAGCAAGGCGCCAGTCTCAAGTGCCGCACGATCACGCCGATTACGACAGCCGAGCACCCTTTGCCCGCCGCGCGGCCGGCCAATTCCCGGCTCTCGGGCGCCAGGCTCGCGGCGCGCTACGGCCTCGACATGCCCGGGTGGGAGCGCTGCATGCATTACTGCATGGCGGAGCTTTTTGCCTGAAGGGCGTGAATGGCGAAAAATTATTCGTCAATGGTAGATTGTGAATGGTAAATACGGGTTCGTTGCGACAGGGAGAATGAGATTTGAAAGTTACCATGATCGGATCCGGCTACGCCGGCCTGGTTACCGGCGCCTGCCTCGCCGAGGTCGGGAACGAGGTGCTCTGCCTGGATGTGGATGCGAAGAGAATTGAAATGCTGGCCAAGGGCCGCGTGCCGATCTTCGAGTCCGGCCTCGAAACCATGGTCCGCAACTGCCTGGCTTCGGGGCATCTTCGCTTTACCACCGATATCGAAGCCGCAACGGATCACGGCCTGTTCCAAGTGATCGCCGTGGGCACGCCCGCCGGCGAAGATGGCTCGGCGGACCTCAGCCACGTTCTCGCCGCCGCGCGAAATATCGGGAAGCATATGAAGGAGTACAAGATCGTGGTCGACAAGTCGACGGTGCCGGTCGGGACCGCCGACCGGGTGCGTCACGAAATCTCGGTCGAACTCAAGCGGCGGGGAGCCACAACGGATTTCAGCGTCGTCTCCAATCCCGAATTCCTCAAGGAAGGCGCCGCCATAGCGGATTTCATGCGCCCGGACCGGATCGTCATCGGCAGCGACGACGAGCGCTCCCTGCAATCCATGCGCCAGCTCTACGCCCCGTTCAACCGCAACCACGACCGGCTCATCGCCATGGACGTGCGCTCCGCGGAACTGACGAAATACGCGGCCAATGCGATGCTGGCCACCCGCATCTCGTTCATGAACGAGCTGTCGATACTCGCGGACGCAACGGGGGCCGATATCGAGCACGTCCGGCTCGGCATCGGCGCCGATCAACGCATCGGCTACAATTTTCTTTACGCGGGAATCGGCTACGGCGGCTCCTGCCTGCCGAAGGATATCCGGGCGCTGCAGAAAACCGCCGGCGAGCACGGCATCGATCTGCACCTGGTGTCCGCCCTCAGTGTGGTGAACGACCGGCAAAAGCGGCTCATCGTCGACAAGGTCGTCCGCCGCTTTGGCGACGATCTCAGCGGCAAGCGCTTCGGCCTGTGGGGGCTGGCGTTCAAGCCCAACACCGACGATATGCGGGAAGCGCCGAGCCTCGAGATCATCAGGGGGCTTGCCGCGCGCCATGCCACCGTGATCGCCTACGACCCGATCGCGATGGATACCGCCCGCGGTATTTTCAGCGGTTTCCCCGGTCTGTCGTTCGCCGCAACACCCCTGGAAGCGGCGGCAGGAAGCGACGCCCTGATCATTGCCACGGAATGGCGGGAATTCAAGAGCCCGGACTTCGCCGCCTTGAAATCCGCGCTGAAGGTTCCCGCCATCTTCGACGGCAGGAATCTTTACGATCCGCATTATGTGTCGAGCTTCGGACTGGAGTACCACGCGATGGGCCGGCTGGTTCCCGCTGCGAAAGGCGCCGGACAGTAATTATCGACAATTGCGTAATCGCGTGACCGTCAAGAGCAGGCCGTGCGACGCAACCATACCCTGTCCGCAGACCCTCACCCCCGCCCCTCTCCCTCGAATGGAGAGGGGAGATTAGTGCCGTCTTCTCTCGATGCGCGAAGACGGAGAGAGAGGACGGCGTCCACCCCTCCTTGAAAAGGAGGGGAGTTTTTTTATTCCCCTCCTGCCGGAGGAGGGGTGTCGCCGATGGCGACGGGGTGGTGGGAGAAAAGTGCCTGTGCACCTTCGATCCGCCGAACGCCAGCCGCCTCTGTGCGGTTGGACGGGCGGGGTGCCTCTGGAGGAGGCGGGGTGGTGTGGTTGTGTTCACGCGGATACGTAATGCTCAGTGTAATCAGCAATGCAGGAAAAACGGTAAACTCACTGCCATCAATCCACACCGGGATCTAAAACCCAAGACAACATGAAGAAGGTAACCAAGGCGGTTTTCCCCGTGGCCGGCCTGGGCACGCGTTTTCTCCCCACGACCAAGGCCAGCCCGAAGGAAATGATGCCCATCGTCGACAAGCCGCTGATCCAGTTCGCGGTCGAAGAGGCCGTCGCTGCCGGCATCACCGACATGATCTTCATTACCGGTCGCAACAAGCGCGCCATCGAAGACCATTTCGACAAGGCTTATGAGCTGGAAAACGAGCTCGAACTCGCCGCCAAGACGGAAATGCTGGAGCTCGTGCGCAATATCCTGCCGAAGCACGTCAATTGCATCTACATCCGACAGACGGACGCGCTGGGGCTGGGCCACGCCGTGCTGTGCGCCCGGCCGGCGGTTGAAAACGAGGTGTTCGCGGTGCTGCTGGCGGACGACCTGATTGACGCCAAGCCGTCAGTCACGCAACAAATGGTCGAAACCCACCAGCACTACAACTGTTCGGTGGTGGGCGTGCAGGACGTGCCGCGGGCCGACACCCGAAGCTACGGCATCGTGGCCACGCAGCCGCTGGCCGAGCGGGTCGAAAAGATCACCGCGATCATCGAGAAGCCCCGGCCCGAGGACGCGCCTTCGACGCTCGCCGTGGCTGGCCGCTATATCCTCACCCCTCGCATCTTCCACCATCTCGATAAGGTGAAGCCGGGCTCCGGCGGCGAGATCCAGTTGACCGACGGCATCGCTTCGCTGCTCGCCGAGCAGCAGGTCCTGGCGTACCGCTACCAGGGCGTGCGCTACGACTGCGGCTCCAAGCTGGGCTACCTCAAGGCCATCGTGGAACTGGGGCTGCGGCATCCGGAAGTCGGCGAGGAATTCAAGCACTACCTTGCCGGTCGCGGCCCGCAGAGACCGGCGTGAACCTGCAGCCCGTGATCCTGTGCGGCGGCTCGGGCACGCGCCTGTGGCCGCTCTCGCGCGAACAGTACCCCAAGCAACTCCTGGCGCTCGATGGGCAGGACACCCTGCTGCAGGCGACGGCGCGCCGCGTGGACAAGTCGCTGGCCGCCACCGCCCGCAAAGTGCTTGCGCCCATCGTGGTGGCCAACGAGGACTACCGCTTCATCATTGCCGAGCAGCTGCGCCAGACAGGCGTCGTGCCGGCAACCATCGTGCTCGAGCCCGTCGGCCGCAATACCGCCCCGGCGCTGGCCATGGCCGCCCTGATTGCGTTGAAAGCCGGAGACGATCCCGTGCTGCTGGTCATGCCGGCCGATCACCTCATCGGTGACGTCAAGGCGTTCCGTGCCGCGGTAGCGCAGGGCATCGCCAGCGCGGAAACAGGCAAGCTGGTCACTTTCGGCGTCAAGCCCACCCACCCCGAGACCGGGTATGGCTATATCCATGCGGCGGCGGCGCTGACGGGAAAAGACGGCGCCAGGGCAATCGATGCGTTCGTGGAAAAACCCGATGCCGCCACGGCTGAGCGTTACGTGGCCGGCGGCGAACACTTCTGGAATTCCGGCATTTTCATGATGCGCGCCTCGGTCTGGCTGGCGCAGCTCGAGGCAACGCGGCGCGACATCGCGGAAGCCTGCCGTGCCGCTTTTGACGCGCGCAGCCTTGACCGGGATTTTCTGCGCGTCGGCAAAGACGCTTTCACCGCCTGCCCCGCCGACTCGATCGACTATGCCGTCATGGAAAAACTGCCTGCCGGGCTGGGCGTGGTCATTCCGCTTTCTGCGGGTTGGTCGGACGTCGGCGCCTGGGATGCGCTGTGGCAACTGGGCGAGAAGGACGCGGACAACAACGTGCTGCAGGGGGATGTGATGGCGGTGGCCACACGCAACACGCTGGCGATCTCCCAGTCGCGGCTGGTAACCCTGGTCGGGCTGGATGACACCGTCGTAGTGGAGACACCGGACGCGGTGCTGGTGGCGCACAAGAGCAAGATGCAGCAAGTCAAGGACGTGGTTGCGCGGTTGAAGCGCGAGGGGCGGACGGAAACCAACGCTCATCGCAAGATTTATCGCCCGTGGGGCTACTACGACAGCATCGACGCCGGCAGCCGCTTTCAGGTCAAGCGCATCGTGGTCAATCCCGGCGCGGCGCTCTCGCTGCAGATGCACCACCATCGCGCCGAACATTGGGTTGTCGTGCGCGGCACGGCGCGCGTGACGCGCGGGGAAGAGGTTTTCCTGGTATCGGAGAACGAATCGACTTTCATCCCCCTCGGTACAAAGCACCGGCTGGAAAACCCGGGCAAGGTGCCGCTGGAAATGATCGAAGTGCAGTCCGGCGCCTATGTAGGCGAGGACGACATCGTGCGCTTCGAGGATGCCTACGGTCGCGTATAGCCCGAGTCTGCGCGCCAGCGACTGACCGCCCTCCCGGGAGGATCGAGGCGCGTGCCGGGCATTTTCTCGATTCACCTGGTTCACATCCCCGGCTGCATCGCCGGGATTGCATTTGACTTAAGCTAAACTGTAGGCTCCTATGAGCGCGCGCACCGTCCACGGAACGCCGATTTATCTCACGGCCGATGTCCGTGCCATCGAAGCCGCGGCTGAGGCGGCCAGGAAGCCGCCGCAGCTGATGGAAAAAGCCGGGCTTGCCGCAGCCGAGTTGGCGCGGGACCTGTCGGGCGGCACCGGAAAACCCGTGCTGGTGCTGGCCGGCCCCGGCAATAACGGCGGTGATGCGTTCGTGCTGGCCCGCCATCTCAGGAAGTGGTACTTCAAGGTCACGGTCGTCTTCGCCGGCGATGAAAAGAAACTGTCCGCGGACGCGAAAGCCGCGCTGGGCGCATGGCGTAAAGCCGGCGGCAAGATAACCCCGTCCCTGCCCTCCGCCGCCGCTTGGGGGCTGGTGGTGGATGGCCTTTTCGGCATCGGCCTGGAACGGGAGGTAACCGGTCACTACGCGGAATGGATCGCGGCCATCAATAGGCTGGGCGCGCCGATACTCGCCATTGACGTCCCCAGCGGCATTCAATCCGATACGGGACGAGTCATGGGTTGTGCGGTACGCGCTACCCACACGGTCACCTTTATTGCGCTCAAGCCGGGGCTGTTCACGCTCGACGGTCCCGAGCATTGCGGCGAAATCCGACTGCGCACGCTCGACCTGGATACCCGGGCGCTGCGCCCGGCCCGGGGCTTCCTGCTCGGCGCGGAGATCCTCGCCACGGCTCTCAAGCCGCGCGCCCCGAACAGCCACAAAGGCGATTACGGCAGCGTCGGCATCATCGGCGGCGACCACGGCATGGTCGGCGCAGCGTTCCTCGCCGGGCGAGCGGCGCTCAAATCAGGAGCGGGACGGGTCTATGTCGGGCTGCTTGCGCACGATGCGCCGCTGCTCGACGTCGAGCAACCCGAGTTGATGTTGCGCAGAGCCGATGAAGTGCTGAAGCTCGGCCACCTCTCCTGTCTCGCCGTTGGCCCCGGACTCGGCCAGATGCCGGACGCCGCTTACTACCTGGGATGGGCGCTGGAGTCGCCGCTGCCGCTGGTGCTGGACGCCGACGCGCTGAACCTCATCGCCACGGACGCGAGCCTTGCGGCGTCGCTGGGCAAGCGCAAGGCGCCGACGCTGCTGACCCCTCACCCCGCCGAAGCTGCGCGCTTGCTGGGCACGAGCACGCGTGAAGTCCAGGAAAATCGCGTAGGGACTGCGATAACACTTGCCGCCAAATTCAAGAGTTGGGTTGTCCTCAAGGGCGCCGGCAGCGTGTGCGCAACACCTGATGGGACCTGGCACATCAATACGTCGGGCAATCCCGGCATGGCAAGCGCCGGCATGGGAGACGTGCTGACGGGCATGGTGGCCGCCCTGCTGTCACAGGGAGCTGAGCCCGGGACGGCGCTCCTCGCTGCCGTCTACCTGCACGGCGCGGCAGCGGATCGTGCGGTGGGCGCGGGGGCCGGGCCCATCGGGCTGACCGCGAGCGAAACCATCGACGCCGCGCGAGTCTTGCTCAATCAATCCGTCAAACCGGCCCGTCCCCGATTTTCCGTGCCGTAAAAAAAGCCCGCATGAGCGGGCTTTTTAACCGGGGCTTTGCCGGCGTTATTCGAGCTTCACGTTGGCGGCCTTCACCACCTTTGCCCACTTGTCGACTTCGCTCTTCAGCCAGCTGCCGAGTTGCTCCGGTGTCATGATGTAGACATCGGTGCCCAGCTTGGCGAGGTTCGCCTTCATTTCCGGCGCGTTGAGAATGCGCGCAATTTCACTGTTGAGGCGGGCGATGACTTCTTTCGGCGTGCCGGCCGCCGCGACTACGCCCTGCCAGCTGCCGGTCTCGAAGTCCTTGAGCCCCGCTTCAGCGACCGTCGGCACCTCCGGTATGGCGGCGACGCGCTTCGCGCTCGACACCGCGATCAGTTTCAGCTTGCCCGATATCACGTGCGGATAGGTCGCCAGCATGCCATTGAATATGGCGTCCACCTGGCCGGAAGCAAGGCCGATGATCGCATCCGCGCCGCCTTTGAATGGGATGTAGGTCCATTTGACGCCGGTCTGCTCTGCGAAAGCGACCCCGGCCAGGTGCGGCGCGCCACCGATTCCCGAGACGCCGAAGTTGAGCTTGCCCGACTTCGATTTGCCGAGCGCAACCAGTTCCTTCACGGTCTTCGCCGGCACCAACGGATGCACCACCAGCAGGTGCGGCGAATAGGTCACCATGGTCACCGGCGCGAAATCCTTGACCGGATCGAACGGCAGTTTGTAAACGCTGGGGCTGATCGACAGCGCGCCGAGGTCCGCGAGCAGCACGGTGTGGCCATCAGGCGCGGACTTGGCGACCAGGTCGGCGCCGATATTGCCGTTGGCGCCGGGCCGGTTGTCGACGACGACCGTTTGGCCGAAAGCTTCGTTCAATTTCGGGCTCAACAGCCGCGACAGGATGTCGGAAGTGCCTCCCGGCGGATACGGCACGATGATGCGTACCGCTTTTGACGGATAGTTCTGCGCCGGCGCGTTGGCGGCCGCGAGGAGCGCGCAGGCGCCACTTGCCACAGCGATGATCAATTGTTTCATGACGATTTCTCCTTGGTGTAAGCGTAAAGGGGCGCACACCCTTTCTATTGAGAATTACGTAACCGCAT
Source organism: uncultured Streptomycetaceae bacterium (assembly GCA_964521405.1). GTDB lineage: Bacteria > Pseudomonadota > Gammaproteobacteria > Burkholderiales > SG8-41 > SG8-41. Next base: position 22,890 of record CAZFRR010000102.1, read on the forward strand.
GACCGTCAAGAGCAGGCCGTGCGACGCAACCACCCCGTCTGCTTCGCATCCACCCCTCCTAGAAAAGGAGGGGAGAAAAAAAACCCCCCTGCCGGAGGAGGTAAATAAAGAAACTCCCCTCCTCTCATGAGGAGGGGTGCCTCTGGAGGAGGCGGGGTGGTGTGGTTGGGTGTCACGCGGATACGTAATGCTCAATAATCG
>CAZFRR010000103.1:0-6188 GCA_964521405.1 uncultured Streptomycetaceae bacterium
CAGGTACAGCGGGTCGCGCTTCGAGGCCCACGCTTTCTGGATGAGATCGATGTCGGTCACCGGGTCGAAGCGCGTGCACATCGCCCACAGCACCTGGTCGAGATCGCCGGCATCGACGTCCTCGTCCACCACCACCGTCCACTTGCCGGCGTACGCGCCGCCCTGGCAGTTCGACGCAACGTGCAGGACGTTGCGGGCGTGCCCGGGATAGCGCTGCTTGATCTGGATCACGGTGAAGCGCGTGGCGGGCCCCCCCTCGTGGTTCCACACGCCGAGGATATCGGGTAATCCGGAGGCTTCCAGCGCGCGCCAGATCTGCGCGGAGCCCGCAATCCCCTTCAATAACCCCGTCTCGTCGACCGGCTTGTGTTGCGGGGCGCAGGTAAGGATCGGATCGTTCCGGTAGAGGATCGTCTTCACGTCCAGGTACGGCCGGGGCACGGTATCGTCAGAGTAGTAGCCCATCCATTCACCGAAGGGCCCTTCGTCCCTGACCTTTCCGGGAACCGCCTCAGCTTCAATGGCGATTTCGGCGTGCGCTGGAATCGGGAAGCCGGTGTAGGGCCCGCGCACGACGTCCACCGGCTCGCCGCGCAGCCCGCCGGCGAAATCGAGCTCGCTGATGCCTTCGGGCAGCGGGCTTGCCGCCAGCATGAAGAGCAGCGGGTCCTGGCCCACCAGCACCACCACCTTCATCGACTGCCCGCGCTCGAAGTACTTGTCCCGGTGGATGCGGCCGTGCTTGCCCTCGGTGATCTGGCAGCCGATGGTCCTGCCGTCATAGACCTGGTTGCGATAGCAGCCGAGGTTGAACCAGCCGGCATCGGGATCCTGCGTGATGACGCAGTTCGCGGTGCCGATATAACGCGCGGTGTCCTTCTCGTGATGCCGGGGCACCGGGAATTTCAGCACGTCCACCTTGTCGCCCTGGAGCATATTCTCCAGTATCGGGCCGTCCTTCACGAACCGCGGCGGCAGCGGCTTCATGCTCTGGATGCGGGCGTGGTACTGCTTGACGATGTCCACCTTGCGCTCGTAATCGAGCGGCAGGCCGAGCGTGAGCGCCACGCGCCGCACCGAGGAGAAATGACCGTAGAGCGTGCGATAGCCTTTCGGGTAGCCCGGGATGTCGTCAAACAGGATGGCCGGCGCATCGCCCCGGCTCTTTTCCGTGAGCATCTGGGTGATGCTCCCCATCTCCGCGTCCCAGTGGGCGCCACTCACCTTGAGCAGCTCGCCCATGCGCTCCACCTGCTCGATCCACCCGCGCAGGTCGCCGTAATTGCCCACGATCTTGGGAGCTGGTGCGCCGCTATCGCCGAACATGTTGTCTTCCTCCAGATTACCGTCTAGATTCTGATACCATTCTCAGAAACTTTACAATAGCACCTGACGATCATCGGCAGCCATCATTGCAATGTCAGGCACAAACGAGGAGAGAACGATGACGCGTTGGTATCGGCTGATTGCCATCCTCGCCTCTCTCGCGCCGTCCCTGGGAAGCCCCCAAGCGGCCGCTCAAACCCAGCCCGGCGCGACGTTTCCGACCAAGCCAGTCCGAATCATAGTCCCGTATGCGCCTGGCGGCGGGCTCGATTTCATCGCGCGCCTGGTCCAGCAACCCCTCAACGAGCGCTGGGGCGTGCCGGTAATCGTGGACAACCGCCCGGGTGCGAGCGGCATGGTCGGCAGCCAGATCGTCGCCAAGTCGACGCCGGACGGCTATACGCTGGCCATGGTCTCGGTCGAGTTCATCACCGCGCCGCTGGTGTACAAACAATCTCCCTACGACACCATCAAGGATTTCACCGGCGTGGTCCAGACTGCCTCGCAGTCCTACCTGCTGGTGGTCCATCCTTCCGTGCCGGCGCAAACGGTCCGCGAGCTGGTGACCGTGAGCAAGACCCGTCAGCTCAACTACACCTCCTCCGGCCTGGGCGGCATGGGCCATCTCTCCGGCGAGCTGCTGAAACGGATGACGGGAATGCAGATGGTGTTCGTCAACTACAAAGGCACCGGCCCCGCCTTGGCCGATACCCTGTCCGGCCAGATCCACGTCATGGTGGTGAACCCCCTCCCCGCGGTCCCGCACATCAAGTCGGGACGGTTGAGACTGCTGGCCAGCACCGATGCCAAGCGCATAGGCACGATGCCGGACGTGCCGACCGTTGCTGAATCGGGTGTGCCCGGCTTTTCCACCAATGGCTGGAACGGGATACTCGCGCCGGCCGGAACGCCCCGCCCTATCGTCAGCGCGATCAACCAGGCAGTCGTCGCCATCATCAAGTCGCCGTACGGCACTGAGCGTATCGTGGCGGGCGGTGCGGAAGCGGCCGGCAGCACCCCCGAAGAGCTGAATGCGATGATGCGGGCCGACCACAAGCGCTGGTCCGAAATCGTCCGCACAATGAAGATCGACGCCGACTATTGAACACCGAGAGAGGATTATTCATGGCTAACCCGGACCTCAGAGACTGGCTCGCGCAAATCGAAGCGGCGGGCATGCTGCAGAAGGTCAGCGGCGCCGAGCGCATGGAGGAAATCGGCGGCATCGTCGATATCTACCAGCGGCAAACCGGGCGCCCCACGCTGCTGTTCGACGATATTCCCGGCTACCCGCGCGGCTATCGCGTGGCGGCGAACATCCTGATGGGCGTCAAGCAGATCGCGCTGACGTTTGGCATGCCAGTCAATTCCACCGAGATGGACCTGGTCCAATACTGGCGCAAGCACCTCGACGACACGAAGGCGATTCCGCCCGTCGTGGTCGAAACCGGCCCGGTGTTCGAGAACGTCGCCACCGGCAAGGACATCAACCTGGCGAAAATACCCACCCCGAAATGGCACGAGGATGACGGCGGCCCCTACATCGGCACCGGTTGCATGGTGATCATGAAGGATCCCGATTCGGGCTGGATCAACTACGGCGCTTACCGCGTGCAGGTGTATGACGACCCGAAGATCGCGTCGGTCATGATCTCGAAGGGCAAACACGGCGACATCCTGATGCGGCGCTATCACGAGCGCGGCCAAAAATGCCCCATCGCCGTGGTGGCGGGCGTCCACCCCGTCCTCTTTTCGATCGCGGGCATCGAGATACCTTACGGCAAGAACGAATACGACGCCGTGGGCGGCATGATCGGCCGCCCGGTGGAGGTCGTGCTGGGGCCGCAGACAGGTCTCCCGATTCCCGCGAACGCCGAGATTGCGTTTGAAGGTTTTATCTCCCCTGATGATCGCATCGAGGAAGGCCCGTTCGGGGAATGGACCGGCTACTACGCCGGCGGCAAGGAGATGCAGCCGGTGATCCGTATCGAGACCTTCATGCACCGGAACAACCCGATCGTGCTCGGCGCGGTGCCGGCCGTGCCGCCGTGCGACGACACGTTTTACCGCGGCACCTATCGCTGCGCCGCCGTCTGGCGCCAGCTCGAAGGCGCCGGGGTGCCCGGCGTGCAGGGGGTGTGGGCGCACGAGGCGGGCGGCAGCCGCATGTGGCTGACCGTTTCCATCAAGCAGATGTACCCGGGACACGCCAAGCAGGCGGGACTGGTCGCGTCGCAGTGCCACGCCGGCGCCTATACCAACAAGTGGACGATCGTGGTGGACGACGATATCGATCCGGCGAACATGAACGACGTGATCTGGTCGCTGTGCACGCGCGTGGACGCGCGCGAGGACCTCGAGATCCTGCGCGGCTGCTGGAGCACCACGCTCGACCCGACGAGCTATCCGGAGGAGGAGCGCCGGCTCAACTCGCGCGTCGTCATCGACGCCTGCAAGCCCTGGGTGAAGCGCAACACGTTTCCCAAGGTCGCGCGGTCGAGCAGGCAACTCGACGACCGCATCCGGGCGAAATTCGCGCACGTGCTACCCAAGGGCGCATGACCTCCCGCGTTCCAGCACCAAATACCAAGCACCAAACTACAAACAAGCACCAAAACCCAATCTCCAAAATCCAAACAATGTCCAACTTCCAATAACCAATTTTTAGACGCCGGACCGGTTGGGCACTGTTTGTAATTTGCGACTTGGAATTTGTTTGAGATTTGGAATTTATTTGAGAGTTGGGATTTGGAATTTGGAATTTTAATGCATTGAGAGCAAACGGAAATGAGAGATCCGGCACAGCAGTTGTTGCGCGCCGTCGTGGCAATGGCCGCGCTGCTCGCGATGGCTTCCGTCTACGCACAGCAGGCCTACCCCAACAAGGCGATACGTGTGGTGGTCGCCTTCGCGACCGGCGGCATCGCCGATTTCGCCGCGCGCAGCGTGTCGCAGAAGCTTTCGGAAATCCTGGGCGTGCCGGTCGTCGTCGAGAACCGCGCGGGCGCTGGCGGGATCACGGGAGCCGAGATCGTCGCCAAGGCGGCGCCGGACGGCTACACGCTGCTGGTGACGAGCATCTCCCACACGATCAACCCCAGCGTGCGGAAGAAACTGCCGTTCGATGCCGTGCGCGACTTCGCGCCGGTCACCCTGATCACCGATGCCCCCAATTTCCTGGTGGTCCATCCTTCCCTGCCGGTGAAGACGGTCAAGGAGCTCGTCGCGCTGGCGCGGGCGCGGCCCGGCCAGATCACCTACGCCTCCTCCGGCACCGGCACCTCCACGCACCTGTCGGGCGAGCTGTTCAAGTCGCTGGCGCGCATCGACATCGTGCACGTCCCGTACAAAGGCGGCGGGCCGGCCGTCATCGACTTGATCGGCGGACACGTGCTGATGATGTTCTCCACGCTGCCCTCGGTACTGCAGCAGGTCCGTGCCGGGAAGCTGCGCGGGCTCGCGGTCACCGGCGGCCGGCGCTTTCCCGCGGCTCAAGAGTTCCCGACCATGATCGAGGCCGGTATCCCGGGCTACGAGGTCAGCGGCTGGAGCGGCATGTTCGCGCCGGCGGGCACGCCCAGGGAGGCGGTCGGCCGGCTCGCGGCCGAGATCGGGAAAATCCTGCGGGCGCCGGAATTGAAGGAGCGCTTCTTCGTCCAGGGCGCCGAGCCCGTCGGCAACACGCCCGAGGAGTTCGCCGCCTTCGTCAGGTCCGAGATCGCGAAGTGGAAGAAGGTTGTCGAATTCAGCGGCGCGATTGCCGATTAAAGCGGCTATTGGCTGTCAGCTCTTGGCTTGGGACGGAAAAACAAAGCGCTATCGCCAATAGCTAACGAATAGCTGATCATAGGTAGTGCTGCACGTCCTGCAGGCTGGCCGGAAAGAACAGGTCTTCGATCTCCGGCTTTTTCGCGATCATGCCCTGGTCGAACACGTAGCGAACGGCGGCCTCCAGCGTCTTATAGTTGTCCGCGAGGCCGTACGGCCACGGGTCCTTGCCGAGCACCGCTTCCTGCTCCCGCAACAAGTCGGGCATCCAGGCGAGAGCGGTATTGCGCGGATTGCGCAAGCGCGTGTAACAAAGCTCCTTCGCCTGCTGAAACGCCTGCAGCACGCTTATTGCGACCCAGGGGTGCATCTCCAGGATCGAGTTCCTGATGACGACCGTGTGCATGATCGGGAAGATCCCGCTCCGCTTGAAATAATCGATCTCGGCCTGCCGGGGGTCGGGAAACAGCAGCCCCACCTTCGGCGAGCCGCCGCGGATCGACGGCAGAACTTCCGGATAGAGAGCCGCCTCCAGCTCGCCATCCAGCAGCATCTGGTCGATGTTCCCGCCCTTGCGTACGCGTTTGACCTTCATCCACGCAGCCGGCTGCAGCTCGACGTCCTCCTCCTCCTGGCACCACCACTCGATGCTGCGCAGGTCGACGCCATAATGATCCTGCAGGATGCCGCGCATCCATAAACCGGCGGAATTCTGCAGCGTGTCCAGGCCCACTCTGCGGCCATTGAGATCGGCCGGTTTCTCGATGCCGCAGCCCGTGCGCTTCACCATGTAGCGGTGGCGAAAGCGGCGATGCGGAAAGACGGGGATCGCGGTGAACGACTTGGCGTTATCCCGGGCAACCAGATAGGAGACGAGGGAAAGCTCGCAGACGTCGAACTCCTGGTGGCGCAGCATGCGCCCGTGCCGTTCGGGCGAGGCCATCGTCAGGACATCGAACTCGATACCGGGCGCGCGGGCCGTGCCTTCGATCAGGGGATACAACAAATCATAGGGGCCGCAGGCCAGCGAGAGTCTGAGTGTGGACATCTTGGAATTTCCGTCCGCGTCAGTTTGGATTGATGCCGGTCGCCTT
>CAZFRR010000104.1:0-1859 GCA_964521405.1 uncultured Streptomycetaceae bacterium
ATCGTCATCGACGGCCAGTGGAACCGCGGCAAGGCCGAGGGCCAGCTCGCCGCCAAGCACGGCCTCGCCGGGCTCACCAAGACCGTCGCGCTCGAGGTGGCCGAGCAGGGCATCACCGTCAACGCGATCTGCCCGGGCTACGTGCTGACGCCGCTGGTCGAGAAGCAGATCCCGGACACCGCGAAGACGCGCGGCATCACCGAAGAGCAGGTGGTGAAGGACGTGCTGCTCGCCGCGCAATCCACCAAGCAATTCGTCACGGTGGACCAGGTCGCCTCGCTCGCCCGCTACCTCGCGAGCGACGATGCGGCGTCCATCACCGGCGCCATCCTGTCGGTGGATGGAGGGTGGACGGCGCATTAAGGCAAAAGGCAAAAGGCAAAAGGCAAAAGGATTTCTTGCCACTACCCTGGCTAGGCTTGCGCTCTGGTTCTTTTCGCAGCTCGCACTAGAGTCACAAAGATGGAAACCAGCTGCAACGTTTCGGAATAGAATCCGATGACACGCAAGGCGAATGCCCTTGTGCGTCCAACGAGTTCTGGCGCTTTCCCGTAGTAGTTCATGGCCCCTCCGGATTACGCTTACGCGTACGAGCATGAACGTCCCATGCCTGCTTGCCTTTGACGGAGTTGGTATTTTCTTACCTTAGTAGCTGCTTTTATTGCCTTTTGCCTTTTTCCTTTTGCCTTAATTGAAGTATTCTTCCCGTTTACTCAAACTTTCCCGAGAGTCCTGATCATGGTCACTAACGACGGATATTACGAAGCGCTGTGGCCGCGCAGCCCGCGGCAGGCGAAGGTGAAGGCGCTGGCGCCGCGGCTCGACACGCTCGCGGGCAAGACGGTGGCGCAGGTGTGGGACCACGTGTTCCGCGGCAACGAGGTGTTCGAGTTTCTCGAGGAGGGCTTGAAGGCGCGCTTTCCCGGCGTCAAGTTCGTGAGCTGGCGGGAATTCGGTAACACGCACGGCGACGAGGAGCGCAAGGTCGTGGCCGCGCTGCCGCAGAAGTTCAAGGAAATGGGGGTGGACGCCGTCATCTCCGGCATGGGTTGTTGAGGGAGCTGCACGCCCGCCGTGTTGCGGGCCAGTGCAGCAGGCGAGGGGGGCGGAGTGCCGTCCTCGACGCTGGTGTGCGAGGGTTTCCTGCCGCTCGCCGCTGCGGCCTCCATCGGCCTCGGCATGCCCAACCTGCCGGTCGCGCTAGTCATCGGCCATCCCGGCCTGCAAAGCAGGGAGCAGCTCCGCAAGAACACCCTCGAAGTCACGCTGCAGCACGTGATCGACAATCTGTTGAAGGCGCCCAAGCCGGCAAAGTCCGGCTCGGAACCGGGGCCGCGCGACGTGATCGTGAAAGGCGGCTTCGACGAAATCAACGACTACTTCTACCGGCACGAGCTCTCCGACGGCCTGCCCATCGTGCCGCCGACGCGCGAGAAGGTGGAAGCGTTTCTGCGCTACACCGACCGCAAACCCGATGAGTCGCTCGGCAGCCTGCTGCCCGACAGCCGGGCCGCCACGATCTGGAGCATCGCGGTGAACGGCGTGATGGCGGGCTGCCGCCCCGAGTACATGCCGGTGCTGGTCGCGCTGGTCGAAGCGATGGCCGACCCTGCCTACGGCGTCGAGCACAGCGGCAACACGCCGGGCGGCGAGACGCTGATCCTTCTCAACGGGCCGATCATCAAGCAGCTCGGATTCAACTACACGCAGGGCGTGATGCGGGACGGCTTCATGCCCAACACTTCGATCGGGCGCTTCTGGCGGCTGTATCTGCGCAACGTCGCTGGCTTCCTGCCGCACCAGAACGACAAGGCCACCTTCGGCAACACCTGGCGCGTCGTCGTGGCGGAAAACGAGGA
>CAZFRR010000105.1:0-6515 GCA_964521405.1 uncultured Streptomycetaceae bacterium
CGTTGCTCCTGCCCTTGAGGTACTGCTCTTTCAGGCTTTGAACGGCGGCGAGGTAGTCCTCCATGCTCGATTGATTGTTGTGATACAGGCTGGCGAGCTTCTGGCAGGCGGCGATGTAGGCAGTGTCGGTCATCATGAGTCGTATCCCTTATGCCGCCACTATACGCGCTCGTGCCGGGTTAGTCGTTATTCGAGCCGGTTTTCCCGCAACGGCGGAGCATGATATCCGTCACGCTCATCAGGACCGGCGGCAGACGGTTGCAAGCCACAGCTGCCGTTCCCGCGGCAGGCCGGCGGGCCGGTAGTAATGGGTCAGCTCGACGAACCCCGCTGCCGTGAGATACCGGCGCCAGGTCTCGAGGTCCCAGTAGGCGCCGTAGCGCTCCTGGTTCCAGCCTTCGTCGTTGTTGCCGCGCGGGTTCGAGCTGAACAACACGCCGCGCGGCTTCAGCGTCGCGTTGAGCTCGCGCAGGACGCGCGGCAGTTCCTGGCCGGGCACGTGGAACAGCGCGGCATTGGCGAACACGCCGTCGAAGCGGCCGGCAGGAAGGTCCAGCTTGAGAAAATCCTGCTGCAACAGTTCGCAACCGCTGTAAGCGCGCGCCATTTCCGCGAAACGCGCCGAGCCCTCCAGCCCGACCGCGACGTGGCCGAGATCGGCAAAGGCCTTCAAGTCCCGGCCCGGCCCGCAGCCGAAATCGAGAATCGTGAACGGCGGCCCGCCCTCGATGTGCTGCAGCAAAGCCGAGCGGTTCTGGCTGACGTCGTGACTCTGCGTGCCGCGCCAGAAATCCTCGGCGCTCCGGTCGTAATGCCCCAGCGTGCGCCCCGCGATCGCTTCCAGGTCCAGTGGTTCGAGTCTGTTTCTCACCGGTCACTATCATCGCATCACCCATCACCCGTTGCTCGCCACCCCATGAAACGTGAATCCTCGGTCGCGGATCAATCCGGCTCTCGGCACTCATTGCCCTCGCCAGGGCTCCCAGATGTACATTTATTGTATATGTTTATAATATTGTGAGGGTTTATTCGTATCTATATGATAGATATTATATAAACTGTATTATAAAGTATCAATTGCACACAACTATTTATTTATGTACAATTATTGCACCATTTTATATGCTTGCTTGTGCAACCCACTCCAACCCGCATCCATCCATGTCAGCACCGCGAATCACCAAATCGAAGCTCCTCGCAGACACAGAGTTCTATCCGATCCGCACGGTGTCGACTCTGACCGGCGTCAACGCCATTACGCTGCGCGCGTGGGAGCGCCGCTACGGCCTGGTTAAGCCGGTTCGCACCGCGGGCGGCCACCGCGTCTACACGCGTGCCGACATCGACAAGGTGCACCGCATCCTCACGCTGGTCGAGAACGGCGTCGCCATCGGCCAGATGCGGCAAGCGCTCGCGGCTCACGCAGCGGAACCTCTTCGCACGGCCGGGGAAGGCCCGTGGGCCGAATACCGCGCGCGCATGACCGCCTCGATCGCCCAGTTCGACGAGGTCCGCCTGGAAGACGTCTACAACGAAATGCTTTCTCTCTACCCGACCGAGCAGGTCACGCGCGAGGCCCTGCTGCCGCTGCTCTCCGAGCTCGGCGAGCGCTGGAGTGCAGCCCCGGGTGGGATCGCGGAAGGGCATTTCCTTGCCGTCTACCTGCGCAACAAGCTGGGCGCGCGCTTCCATCATCGCGGCCGCGGCGGCGCCGGGCCGAAATTGCTCGTCGCCTGCCTGCCTGGGGAGAACCACGAAGTGGGCCCGCTGCTGTTCGCGCTTGCCGCTCACGATCACGGCTTTCGCCTGGTGCTGCTGGGCGCGGACATGCCGCTCGGCGAGTTGGCGTACACCGTGCACCGCTCCCAGGCGAACGCGGTAGTCCTGTCCGGCTCGATCGAGCCCGGATCTGAATTATTCGAGCATGACTTGCCGCGTCTCGTGCGCGAGGCAGGCGTGCCGGTGTTCGTCGGCGGTATGACCTCGGTGCGCCGGCGCGACCCTATCGTATCCGCCGGCGCCGTGCCGCTCGGCAGCGATATCGCTGCCGGCCTTGGGCATATCGGCGCCGCGCTGGCCTATCCGGCGCGCTGAGCGCGCCTCCGAGCCCTACCCTTTCATGGAGTTCTGAAGTGAGCGTATCGAACTTGGCTATCAGCTGGACCGAGCAGGGCCTGATGCCCGATAGCATGATCCGCGCCGGCATTCGCCGACTGCTGCGCCAGCGGCTCGTGGAGATCCGCGCTGATGATGCCGCGGCAGCATCCGAGCGAATCGAGGAATTCGTTACAGCGATGGACCAGGCGCTGGTCGCACTCGTGCCGGAGAAGGCGAACGAGCAGCACTACGAGGTACCCGCCGAGTTCTTCGCCAGCACGCTCGGCCAGCACCGCAAGTACAGTTCGTGCTACTGGTCGGCGCACGCTGCCAGCCTGGAAGGCGCCGAGGCCGCGGCGCTGGCCGCAACCTGCGAGCGCGCCGGCCTGCGCGACGGCATGCGCATTCTCGAACTCGGCTGCGGCTGGGGATCGCTCACGCTATGGATGGCATCGCACTACCCGAACGCACGCATCACCGCGGTCTCGAACTCGAATTCGCAGCGCGAGCACATCGTCGCGGAGGCAGCGCGTCGCAACCTCCCCAATGTGACCGTGCTGACCTGCGACATGAACCAGTTCGAAGCGGGAATGCGTTTCGACCGTGTGCTCTCGGTCGAGATGTTCGAGCACATGCGCAACTGGCGCGAGCTGTTCCGGCGCGTGAGCAATTGGATCGTCCCGGGCGGGCAGTTCTTCATGCACGTGTTCGTGCACCGCTCGGTGCCGTACTCCTTCGAGGTGCGCGATACGAGCGACTGGATGAGCCAGCATTTCTTCTCTGGCGGCATGATGCCGAGCGACGATCTCGCGCTGCGCTTTCAGGACGACCTGAGGCTGGTGCGGCGCTGGCGCTGGGACGGCACGCACTATGAGAAGACCGCAAACGCCTGGCTCGCGAATCTCGACGCACGTCGCGACGAGGTGCTGCCGATTCTCGCCGCTACTTACGGCGCGGGAGCGGCGCCAGCGTGGTTGCAGCGCTGGCGCATTTTTTTCATGGCCTGCGCCGAGCTGTTCGGCTACGCCGACGGCCAGGAATGGTGGGTCAGTCACTACCTGTTCGAACCCCGCTCATGAACGCCGCACGGACGGACGGAGCGGTAGCAACAGCGGCGCCCGGTGTTTCGGGCGTGGTCGTCAACTTCGTCGCCTTTCAGGTCGGCTGGTTCGCCTGCGTGTTCGCCGCCGCCCAGGGCTGGCCGTGGACGGGAACCGCGATCGCAGCAGCGGTCGTAGCATTGCACCTGATGCGGGCCACGCGCCCGGCGGAAGAACTGAAGCTGGTGGCAATTGCGCTCGCGATCGGCGTAGTGTGGGACAGCCTGCTGATCAACCTGGGCCTGGTCGAGTTCCGGGCCGGCACCCTGATCGAAGGCGTTGCCCCGCAGTGGATCCTCGCGCTGTGGGCGCTGTTCGCGACCACGCTCAACCTTTCGCTCGACTGGCTGAAAAACCGCTGGTTGGCCTCCGTTGTACTCGGCGCCGCCGCCGGGCCCCTCTCCTACTGGGCCGGTGCCCGCCTCGGCGCGCTGGAACTGATAGACCCCGTGCCGGCGCTGCTGGCGCTGGCCATCGGCTGGGCTTTGATGACGCCGCTGCTGCTTGCGATAGCACGGCGCTTCGACGGCGTGCACACCACTAACCGATAGAGTCCGTCATGTTTGACTTTCACGCCCTGTTCCTTGCCGCGATGGCTGGTCTCGCTGCGATCCTCGTGCTCGCCTTCGCCATCTGGCTCGTCAGCCTCGCTCAGGGCGACGTCAGTATCGTTGACAGCGCCTGGTCGGTGCTGATCCTGCTGCCCGCCATCGCCGCTGCCGTTCTCTTGCCGGAGACCGGCCCGCGCACGGCCTGCATGCTGGCAATGGCCGCGCTATGGGCGATACGGCTGGCCGGTCACATCACCTGGCGTAACTGGGGAGAAGGCGAGGACCACCGCTACCGGGAAATACGCGCCCGCAACCAGCCGAACTTCAAATGGAAGAGCCTTTACCTCGTCTTCGTCTTGCAGGGCCTGCTGGCGTGGGTCGTGTCGGCCCCGCTGCTCGCTGCGATTGCCAGCCCGGCCCCCCTCGGCTGGCTTGATGTACTGGGTGTCGCGCTGTACGCGACCGGATTCCTGTTCGAAAGCGTCGCCGACCTGCAACTCGCACGCTTCCGGGGCAACCCCGCCAACCGCGGCAAGGTCCTCGACAGCGGCTTCTGGCGCTACACCCGGCATCCCAACTACTTCGGCGAGTTCTGCATCTGGTGGGGCTTCTTCCTCATGGCGCTGTCCGCTGGCGCCTGGTGGACCATCGTGTCGCCGCTGCTGATGTCGGTGCTTTTGCTCAAGGTTTCGGGCGTGACGCTGCTGGAGAAGGACATCGGCCAGCGCCGCCCCGCCTACCGCGACTACGTCGCCCGCACCAACGCGTTCTTTCCGGGGAGGCCTCACCCATGAACCCCACGCTTACCTTGGCACTGCCGCGCGTTGCCTGCCATGCCTTGTTCATCGCGCTGCTGCTGGCAGCCACTCCCGCATCCGCGGCGCGAGCGCAGGACTGGGAGTTTCAGGTATTTCTCGACGACGCCCCGATCGGCTATCACCGCTATACCCTTCGCGAAACTGGCGCGGAGCGCGAATTGAAAAGCGAGGCGCGCTTCGACGTGAAGCTGCTGTTCATCAATGCCTACCGCTACGCCCATGCGGCCACCGAGCGCTGGCGCGGCAACTGTCTCGACACCCTGGCGGCGCGCACCGATGACGATGGCGAGCGGCTCGAAGTCACCGCGATGCAGGACCGCGGCCGCCTCGTCATCTCGAAGCCGCGCGGGCAGGACACCGTGAACGGCTGCGTCATGAGCTTCGCTTACTGGAACCCGGAGATCCTGCGCCAGCAGCGCCTGCTCAATGCCCAGACCGGCGAGTACGCGGCGGTGCAGGTCACCGAACTCGGCGAGGAAAAGATCACGGTGCGCGGAGCAACGGTCATCGCCAGCCGCTACCGCATCACCGGTTCGAAGCACCCCATAGACCTCTGGTATTCCGCCGACCGGGAGTGGCTCGCACTGCAGTCCATCGTCAATGGCGGCCGCCGCCTGCGCTACCAACTGAAATGAGGACGCATACCGCATGGAACTCAAACACCTGTTGGGCTGGATCACCGCCGTGCTGCTGCTCGGCGGCTGCCAGAACTCCCCGATGAAGCCCATCGCTACGGCGGCGCAGGTTGACCTGCAGCGCTTCATGGGCGACTGGTACGTGATCGCCAACATCCCGACCTTTATCGAGAAAGGCGCGCATAACGCGGTCGAGTCGTACCAGCTCGATGCCGACGGCACCATCGCCACCACCTTTACCTTCCGCGACGGCTCGTTCGACGGCGAAACGAAGCGCTACACCCCGCGCGGCTACGTGCTGGACCGCCAGTCGAACGCCGTGTGGGGCATGCAGTTCATCTGGCCGATCAAGGCCGATTACCGAATAGCGTATCTCAGCGAGGACTACGGTCAGACCGTGATCGGCCGCGAACGGCGCGACTACCTGTGGATCATGGCGCGCACGCCGCAGATACCGGAGGCTGACTACCAGCGCCTGCTCAAGTTCGTCGCCGAGCAGGGATACGACGTGGCCCGCGTGCAGAAGGTGCCCCAGCAATGGAAGAAGTGACCGCCAGCAACGATCGGCGCGCGACGGGACTCTGGAAGAGCCTCGCCTGCTGGTTCGACAACGCAACAGTGGTGGCCGGAGTAACCGGCGACCAGCCGCGCCGCATCGATTGGCCGCGGCTGCTGCCGTTCATCGGCCTGCACCTTGGCTGCCTCGCCGTGTTCTGGGTCGGCACGAGCGCCACCGCCGTGCTCGTGGCTGCCAGCCTCTACGCGCTGCGCATGTTCGCGATCACTGGTTTCTATCACCGCTATTTCTCGCACAACGCCTTCCGCACCTCGCGCGCCGCACAGTTCGCCTTCGCGCTTCTCGGCGCCTCCAGCGTGCAGCGCGGCCCGCTGTGGTGGGCGTCGCAGCATCGCCACCACCACGCACATGCGGATCTGCCGGAGGACAGCCATTCGTCGCTCCAGCACGGCTTCCTGTGGAGCCACATGGGCTGGTTCATGGCGCGGGAGAACTTCGCAACGCGCACGCAGTTGGTCGCCCGCCTCGTCCGCTACCCCGAGTTGCGCTTCCTCGACCGCTACGACGCCCTGGTGCCGGCGCTGCTGTGCGCCACCCTCTACGCGGCGGGCGTCGTCCTCGAAAGGGCCGCGCCGGGCCTCGGCGTGAGCGGCGCGCAACTCGTCGTGTGGGGCTTCTGTATCTCCACCGTCGTCCTCTATCACGCGACCTTCACCATCAATTCTCTGGCGCACTCCTTCGGCAGCCGGCGTTACGCCACCCGCGACGATTCGCGCAACAACCCCTGGCTCGCGCTG
>CAZFRR010000106.1:0-24700 GCA_964521405.1 uncultured Streptomycetaceae bacterium
CAAGACCTACCACGTCACCGGCTGGAAGATGGGCTACGTGCTGGCGCCGAAGGAGTTGATGGCGGAATTCCGCAAGGTGCACCAGTTCAACGTGTTCGTCACCAACGGCCCGCTGCAGCACGCGCTCGCGGAGTTCATGGAGAACCCCGATGCCTACCTGTCGCTGGCAGGCTTCTACCAGAAAAAGCGCGATTACTTTCTTGCCGGCGTGAAAGCCTCGCGCTTCAAGCCGCTGCCCTCGCGCGGCACGTTCTTCCAGAACCTCGCCTACGACGCCATCAGCGACGAACTCGATACCGACCTCGCCGTCCGGCTCACAAAAGAGCGTGGCATTGCTTCGATTCCGGTCTCCGTGTTCTACCGCCAGCCGCCGCCGCACAAGGTGCTGCGGTTCTGCTTTGCAAAGTCGGAGGAAACTCTCGCCCGCGGCGCTGAAATTCTGTGCAAGATCTAGATTAGCCGCAGATACACGCAGATACACGCAGATCAGATCAAAAGCTGAACCACCAAGGACACGAAGGACACAAAGGCAGATCAATAATTGAACCGCCGAGACGCCGAGAGAAGCAGAACAATAATCGAACCGCCAAGACGCCAAGGCCGCCAAGAAATACAATATCGAACCGCAGAGGCGCGGAGAGAAACAATGAATTCAGACCCCGAGGTCTCATCTTCTCCTGCCGCTGACCGAAAGGAGCCCAAAATGCCAAGCTCGAATCCCGAGGCGCCTCGCAAGAGCTGGGAGGAGATTGCGCTCACGTTTCTGAAACTGGGCGCGACGGCTTACGGCGGCCCGGCGATCATCGGCATCATGCAGGCCGAGTTGCAGGAGAAGCGTCAATGGGTTTCCAAGGAGCGCTTCGTCGAAGGTCTTGCGCTGGTGAACATGCTGCCCGGCGCCGCCGCCACGCAACTGGGGATCTTTCTGGGTTACTCGCGGGGCGGCTGGCTGGGCGGATTGCTGGCAGGGCTGTGTTTCGTTCTGCCCGCCTTCATCATCATGCTGGCGCTGACCCTGGCTTACGCCGCCTTTGGCGCGACGCCCCTGATGACCGGAGCGCTCTACGGCCTGGGGCCGGTGGTGATGGGAATTTTCCTGGTTGCGGTCTTTCGGCTTGGGAAAACCGCGGCGGCGACCATCCCACAACTGTTAATTGCCATGGCGGCCGCGCTTGCCGCGGCCTTCAGTCCTTTGGGAATCGTGCTGATACTCGCTCTCGCGGGCGGGATCGGCGTGTTCTTATATCACTCCCGAAAGATAGGAGCAGTCGTTGTCTGCGTTCTGCTTGCCCTTGCCGCGGCGCTCTACTTTGCACCGGGGTTGGGGTTGGCGTCGGTGCCCGAGGTAGGCAACGCACGCGGCTCTGCACAGGTCCCGGACCTGCTTGATATCGGTTCGTTCTTTCTGAAGGTGGGCGCGCTCTCTTTCGGGGGCGGCTTGACGCTGATCGCGTTCATCCAGGAGCAGGTGGTCAATCAATACCAATGGCTCACGCACCGGGAGTTCATCGACGGCCTGGCGCTCGGCCAATTCACGCCGGGGCCGATCCTCATGGTATCCGCCTACGTGGGCTACAAGCTCTCGGGTCTTGCCGGGGCTGCGGTCGCGGCAGCGGCAATCTTTCTGCCGGCGTTCGTTCTCATGCTCAGCATTCTTCCCGCGTTCGAACGCGCAAGAAAGCTCCTATGGACGAAGGCCGCGATGAAAGGCATCGGGCCGGCCGTAATCGGCGTTCTCGCAGTGTCGCTCTTGCAGATGACCCCTCACGCGTTGCCAGATCCCATTGCGGTTGGTCTCTTCGTCGGAACCGTTGTAGCGATGCTTGCCTGGAAGGTCGGGGCGATCAAACTCATGGTGCTGGGTGCATTGCTCGGCGTGGTGCGCGAGCGCCTGCTGTCGCTTCCCGGTATCAGGGGAGCCCTCTAGCAAAACAATGATCCTGATTATCCTTTGAAAGCATGACCTCATGGACTTCGAGATCGTTGGAGAAATTGCCCACGTTGAGACATTCTCCGTCGGCTCTTCCATCCGGGAAATCGGGCGATTGCGCAAGTTCTATGGTCGCGGCCGCTGGAGGAAGCGAAAGGGTATTGCCCGTGTCCGGCTCCCGGATGGCGCTACCCGGCTGGCGGAGGTACACTGGTACGAAGCTCACGGCATTGGACGCAAAGAATTCAAGATCAAGCATTACATTGACTGAATTTCCATGAAAACATCGGCCAAAAAGTTTGTTGTGTGCCTGAAGAACAAGGGCTACGAGGTTTCCCTGGAGCCTCGGAAGATCTATCAGGTTCTTCCCGACCCCGACGCCGCGAGGCACCGGCAACTCCGCGTGATTGACGAGTCCGGGGATGATTATTTATATCCGGCAAGTTACTTCACACCGATTGAGCTTCCCCAGCCGGTCCGTAAGGCGGTGCTGGCTTCCGCCTGACCGCGCATCCGAAAATGGGCGCGCCAGGAAGCGGCACGCCGTTCAACGTGGACGTTCAATCTGTTTTTGCACTTGTTTCATCTGCGTTTATCCGCGTTTATCTGCGGCTGAATCTTAGGTAGTTCACTTGAAACTCTGGTACCAATGAGCGCAGGCATGGCCGGGTCATCATTCATCATTCATCATTCATCATTTGGCGGGGCGCTTGCCGGGGCGCTGTGCCTGGTCACGGCACTGCCGTTTCCGGGAACGACCACAGCCCAGACCTACCCCGCCAGACCGATCCGCTTCATCGTCCCTTTCGCGCCCGGTGGCGGCACGGACGTCCTCGCGCGCCTGCTCGCGCCGCGGCTCACCGAGTCACTCGGCCAGCCGGTCGTGGTGGACAACCGCGGTGGCGCGGGCGGCGTGATCGGCGCCGACATTGCGGCGAAGGCGCCCGCGGATGGCTACACGATCGTCCTGGGCAGCCCCGGCCCGCTGACAATCAACCCCAATCTCCAGAAGCTGCCTTACGACCCGCAGCGGGATTTCGCGCCCATCGTGCTGGCCACCATCAGCCCGTTCACCCTGGTGGTGCATCCTTCCCTGCCGGTTGGCTCGGTGAAGGAATTCATCGCGCTCGCGAAAGCGAAACCGGGGAGCCTCAATTTCGGCACGTCGGGCAATGGCGCGGTCAATCATTTTTCCGCGGAGCAGTTCAAGTCGCTCGCCGGCGTGAATCTGGTGCACATCCCCTACAAGGGCTCGGGCCCGGCGGTTCTCGACCTGGTCGCCGGCCGGCTGCACGTGATGTTCGAGAACCTGCCGACCGTTCTGCCGCACGTGAAGAGCGGCAAGCTGAAGATGCTGGCGGTAGGCACGAAGACGCGCTCGGCGCTCGTCCCGGAATACCCCACCGTCGCGGAAGCCGGCGTGCCGGGTTACGAATCGAGCACGGCCTTCGGCGTGCTGGCGCCCGCGAGGACACCGGCCGCGATCATCACCCGCCTCAACCAGGAGTCATCGAAAGCCGTGCAGCTCCCCGATTCGCGGGATAAGCTGTCCGGCCTCGGCCTGGAACCCGTCGGCGGCACGCCCCAGCAGTACGCCGCGCATCTCAAGGAAGAACTGGCGAAGTACGGACGCATCGTCAAGGCGGCCGGAATTAAGCTGGATTGACCAAGGGATGAGGGAAGGGGCTGTTCCAGGTTCCGGGTTCCAGGTTCAAGGTTCAACTTGGAACTTCGAACTTTGAACTTTGAACGGGGCAACACCCATCGCTCATCATTCATCATTCATCATTTTCAAGCTTCCACCCCCGCTTTTTGATCTAGAATGCAATGGCTGCCGGCCGTTGCCGCGGTAGCGACACTCACCCCTTCCCCCTCTCCCTGAGGGCAACGGGAAAAGCATGATGCGGAACTGACACTTCGTTCCGCAGGAATTGACAGGAGGAGTATATGGCCCAAAACTACGCCCTGCGTGTGAACGGCGCCTCGCGCACCGTCAACGTCGAGCCCGACACCCCGCTGCTGTACATCCTGCGCAACGACCTGGAGTTGAACGGCCCGCGCTTCGGCTGCGGCCTTTCCCAGTGCGGGGCCTGTACTGTGCTGATCGACGGCAAGCCGACGCGCTCGTGCGTGACACCAGCCGTTTCAGTCGGCGCGAAGTCCGTCACCACCCTCGAAGGGCTCGGCACACTGCAGAAGCCGCATCCGCTGCAGAAAGCCTTCATCGAGGAACAGGCGGCGCAGTGCGGCTATTGCACCAACGGCATGATCATGACCGCCAAGGCGCTGCTCGACAAAACGCCCAAGCCGACGGAGGCTCAGATCAGAAAGGCGCTGGCGGCTAACCTCTGCCGCTGCGGCACTCATAACCGCGTCGTGCGCGCAGTGCTGCGCGCGTCCAGGGAGGCATAATGAATACTACCTTACGCAACTCACGCAGGAACTTCCTCAAGGCCACTGGCGCGATCGTCATCGGCTTCAGCTGGAGCGTGCCCGGCGTGCTGGCGCAGCAGGCGGCGCCGGCGCGGCTGCCTGGCAGCCTCAATAACAACCGCATGCTCGATGGCTGGATCCGCATCAACGCCAACGGCACCGTCACGGTCTTCACCGGCAAATGCGAGCTGGGCCAGGGCATCCTGACCGCGCTCGCCCAGATCGCCTCCGACGAGCTCGACGTCGCCTACAACCGCATCGAGATGGTGTCCGCCGATACCGCGCGCACGCCCAACGAGGGCATGACCGCCGGCAGCCAGTCGGTCGAGAACAGCGGCACGGCGCTGCGCTACGCCTGCGCCGAAGCGCGGCAGATTCTGCTTGGGCTCGCCGCGGCGAAACTCGGAACGACGGCCGATCGGCTGACGGTCACGGACGGCACGGTTTCGGGTGGCAGCGGGAAAGTGACCTACGCCGAGTTGGCGCAATCAGCCAACCTCAAGCGCGAAGCCAGCGCCCAGGTCAAGCCCAAGCCTTCGTCGCAGTACAAAGTGATCGGAAAAAGCGTCCAGCGCCGCGACATACCGTCCAAAGTCACCGGGGGACAAAGCTACGTCCAGGACATGCGGCTGCCGGGCATGGTGTTCGGCCGCGCCGTGCGCCCGCCCTCCTACCGCGCCGAGCTCGTTTCGTTCGACGAGGCGGCCATCAAGGCAATGCCGGGTGTTGTCGCTGTGGTCCGGGACGGCAGCTTCCTCGGCGTCGCGGCAGAGCGCGAGGAACAGGCGATCAAGGCGGCGCAGGCACTGCGCACCTCCGCGAAATGGAAAGAAACGCCCGACCTGCCGCCGTCCGCACCGGAACTGTTCGAGCACCTGCAGAAAATGCGCTCGCAGGATACGGTGGTCAACCAGAAGATCCCCGCGGTGCCCGCCGGCGGAAAGATCGTCACGCACGATGCGACCTATACACGGCCCTACCAGGCACACGCCACGATGGGGCCTTCCTGCGCCGTTGCCCAGGTGAAGGACGGCAAGTACCAGGTGTGGACGCACAGCCAGGGCGTATTTCCGCTGCGGCGCGAGTTGAACAAGGTGCTGGGCGTGCCCGAAGCAAACATCACCTGCACGCACGTCGAGGGCGCGGGCTGTTACGGTCACAACGGCGCCGACGACGTGGCGCTCGACGCGATACTCGTCGCGCGCGCGACCGGCGGCCGCCCCGTGAAGCTGCAATGGATGCGCGACGACGAGTTTTCGTGGGAGCCGTACGGTTCGCCGATGGTGATGAAGATGCGCGCGCGGCTCAATGAGTCCGGGAACATAATGGACTGGCGGCACGAGGTTTGGAGCCATCCGCATTCGACGCGCCCCATCAGCAATCCCGGCGGCAACTTGCTGGCGGGCTGGCATCTCGCGAAGCCGGTCAGTCCAGCGCCCTCGCCCAATATCCCGCAGCCTGCGGGCGGCGCTGACCGCAACGCGGTGCCGACCTACGATTTCCCAAGCCAGCAAATCGTGCTGCATTACATTACCGACGTGCCGATCCGTACCTCCGCGTTACGCACGCTGGGAGCCTACGCCAACGTGTTCGCGCTCGAGTCGTTCATGGACGAGCTGGCAGTCGCCGCCGGCGCCGACCCGGTCGAATTCCGGCTGCGGCACATGAAGGATCCGCGCGCGCGCGCGGTCATCGAAACCTGCGCGCAGAAAGCGGGCTGGAAGCCGGGCCAGAAAAGCGACGGCTCGCACGGACGCGGTTTTGCGTTCTCCCAGTACAAGAACCTTGCCTGCTACGTCGCCGAGGTCGCGGACGTCGAGGTGGACCGCCGCACCGGCAAAGTGCGCGTGACGAAGGTAGTGGCCGCGGTGGACGCCGGCCTCATCGTCAACCCGGACGGTATCGCGGCCCAGATCGAGGGCGGCATCATCCAGTCCGCGAGCTGGACCTTGAAGGAGCACGTCGGCTTCGACCGGCAGCGCATCACCACTCGCTCGTGGACCGATTACCCGATCCTCACCTTCCCCGAGGTGCCAGCAGTTGAGGTGCACCTCATCAACCGTCCGGACGAGCGCTCCCTCGGCACCGGCGAGGGCTCGCAAGGGCCGACGGTGGCGGCAATTGCCAACGCGATCTTCCACGCCACCGGCAAGCGGATGCGCGATCTGCCGTACACGCCGAAGACGGTGAAAGTCGCGCTAGCCGACTCGCCGTCGCGCGCCGCCTGAACCTATGATGTGCGGGTGACGAGATACGGGTGACGGGCGAAAATCGCCTTTCTTCACCCGTTCTCGTCACCCTTGATCGTCACCCTTAATCGTCACCCGTATTCGTCACCATTTTTAAGAGGAAGTCCATGAAACGCAATATCGCAATTCTCGTTGGGCTGCTTGCCGCGTCAGGCAGCACCTGGGCGCAGCAACCATGGCCGGCCAAGCCGATCCGCTTCGTCGCGCCGTTCGCACCGGGCGGCGGCACCGACTTCATCGGCCGGGTCGCGGCGCAGAAACTGACCGAGGGATTGAAGCAGCAGGTGATCGTGGAGAACCGTCCCGGTGCCGGCGGCACGCTCGGCGCCGAGATCGGCGCGAAGGCGGCGCCCGATGGCTACACCTTCACCGTGATCGCGGGCAGCTATTCCGTGAATCCCGCCATCTACAAGATCGCCTTTGACCCGGTGAACGACATCACGCCGGTCATCCAGTTCTCCGAGGGGCCGCTGCTGGTCGTCGTCCACCCGGCGCTGCCGATCAAGAGCATGAAGGACATGATCGCGCTCGCCAAGGCCAGGCCCAACGGCATGAGCTACGCCTCGAGCGGCCAGGGCAGCATCGTGCACCTCTCGACCGAGCTGTTCCTGCACATGGCGGGCATCAAGGCCGTGCACATCCCCTACAAGGGCACCGGCCCGGCGATCACCGACACCATGTCCGGCCAGACGCAGTTCCTGTTCGGCAGCATCGCCGCCGTGATGCCGGTGGTAAGACAAGGACGGTTGCGCGGCATCGCGGTGACGACGGCAAAACGTCTCGCCGCCCTCCCCGACGTGCCCACCATCGCCGAGTCCGGCGTGAAAGGCTACGACGTGGTCCTGTGGCACGGACTCGTCGGACCCAAGGGCCTGCCGCGCCCGATCGTGGAACGCGTCAACGGCGAGCTCAACAAGGCGCTCAAGGCGAAGGACATGGAAGAGAAGCTCGCCGCCGACGGCGTGTCCCCGGCCGGGGGCACCCCCGAGCAATTCGCCGCGATCATCAAGCGCGACATCGAAACGTGGGCGAGAGTCGTGAGGCAGGCGGG
The DNA here is from genome assembly GCA_964521405.1 of uncultured Streptomycetaceae bacterium. Classification (GTDB taxonomy): domain Bacteria; phylum Pseudomonadota; class Gammaproteobacteria; order Burkholderiales; family SG8-41; genus SG8-41. Next base: position 7,664 of record CAZFRR010000106.1, read on the forward strand.
GGTGAAGGCCGAGTGACAAGGCGGGTTCCGGGTTCCGGGTTCCGGGTTCCGGGTTCCGGGATACGAGATACGAGATACGAGATACGAGATACGGGATACGGGATACGGGATACGGGATACGAAATGCGAAAATCACCCATCTTGTCGGCACGCGACTCGTCGAGCGAGATGCTCGCGTTCTTCGCGCAGCACCTGACAGCATGACCGCCGCGAGCGGCGGCCCGTTAGCGCACATCAAGGTCATCGATCTCACCATCGCGAGGGCCGGCCCGACCTGCGTGCGCGTCCTCGCGGACCACGGCGCCCAGGTCACCCAGGTGACGCGGCCCGATCCCGGCGGCTTCGAGCAGAGCTTTCTCGGCTCGGACCGCCAGAACGTGCATCGCAACAAGCGCTCGATCGCCGTCAACCTGCAGAGCGACGCCGGCCGCAGCGTGCTCTACCGCCTCGTGAAGGACGCCGACGTCGTGGTCGAGAATTTCCGCGCCGACGTCAAGCACCGCCTGAAGGTGGATTACGAGACGTTGAAGAAGATCAATCCCCGCATCGTCTACGGCAGCATCTCGGGCTTCGGCCAGGACGGCCCCTACGGCAAGCGGCCGGGGGTGGACCAGATCGCGCAGGGCGTCGGCGGCCTGATGAGCATCACCGGACCTCCCGGCAGCGGGCCGTGGCGCGTGGGTATCCCGATTTCGGATTTGTGCGCGGGGCTGTACCTGGCTCACGGCGTAATGGCCGCATTGATCGAGCGCGAGCGTTCCGGCGAGGGGCAATGGGTGCACACCTCGCTGCTCGAGGCGATGGTGGCGATGCTCGACTTCCAGGCGACGCGCTGGCTGATCGACGGCGAAGTGCCGCCCCAGGCCGGCAACGACCACCCCACCTCCTTCCCGATGGGCGTGTTTCCCGTGAAGGACGGCACCATCAGCATCGCCGCCTCCGGCGACCGCATGTTTAACGATTTTCTCAAGGTCATCGGCGCGGAAGATCTGGTCAAGGACGAGCGCTTCAGCACGCGCAAGGCCAGGGGTGCGCACCGGCCGCAGTTGCGCGCCCTGGTCGAGGAAAAAACCCGGACGTGGGAGAGCGAGGCGCTGATCGAGGCGCTCAACGCAGTCGGCGTGCCGTCCGGCCCTATCCTCACGATAGACCAGGTTTTCGCCAACCCGCAGGTGCAGCACCTGGGCCTCGCGCAAACGGTCGAGAGCGAGCGGCTGGGCAAGTTGACGCTGGTGCGCTCGCCGGTGCGGCTCTCACGTACCTCGACGTCGCTCAGGCGGGCAGCCCCCGTCCCCGGCGGCGAGACCGATGAGGTGCTGAAGGAGTACGGCTACACGCCGGAGCAGATCGCGGAGCTGAAGGGAAGCGGCGCGGTCGGCATGGCCCAAGTCCCGTAGAAAGGAAGAACGATGAGTTTCGTGGAAATCGAGCGCGGCGACGGCATCATGGTCGTCCGCATGAACCGTCCGGAACGGCTGAATGCGCTCGGCACGGAACTGCGCGAAGGGCTGGTGGATGCGTGGTCCGAGTTTCGCGACAGCCGCGAGCTGGAGGTCGCGATTTTCACCGGCACCGGGCGCGCCTTCTGCGCCGGCGAGGACATGAAGGAGTCCGTCGAGCGCGGCACGGTGGGAAGATCCCGCCAGACCCGGGAGGACCCCTATCGCAACCGCGCGATACCCAAGCCGGTGATCGCGGCAGTCAACGGCTTTGCCATGGGTGGCGGCTTCCAGCTCGTCGAGGCGGCGGATCTGCGGGTGGCGGTGCGCGGCGCCGTTTTCGAATCGTCAGAAGCGAAACGCTGGCTGCTCGGCGGCTACGATCACGGCCACAAGGGGGGCCTCACGCACGCGGTGGCGACCGAGATGGCGTTCGCCTTCCGCTTCACCGCGGAAAGGCTGCACGAAATCGGCTGGATCAACCGGCTGGTGGACGCGGACCAGCTGCTCCCCACGGCGCGCGAGATGGCGGCGCACCTGCTGACGCTGCCGCCGGCGTGCCGGGTGAATACCTTGACGATGATGCGCGCCATGCGCGCCACGGTACCCGACAACCTCGAACAACTCGCGGCGCGATTGAAGGACCACGGCGCCAAGGGCGACCTGATGGAGTCCCGCAAAGCCTTTGCGGAGAAGCGCGCGCCGAACTTCAAGGGCTGGGACAACCCCGAAGACCGCTATCGCACCCCCAGGCTGGAGGAGTGACTCGTGACTCCGGGGTTCAGAGAACGCCGGAAACGCCTCCATCAACGTTGATGCAGGTCCCGGTCACGTAGCTCGCCGCATCTGAAGCCAGGAAGGCGATGACATTCGCGACTTCCTCGGATTCGCCCATGCGCCCCATCGGGACCGTCTTGCCGGTCTTGGCGTAGTGTTCCTCGACACTCAGTCCAAAGCGCGCAGCGCTGCGCTCCTGCTGCTTGCTCTTGATCTTGCCCACCGCGACGGCGTTGACGAGGATGTTGAACGGCGCGAGCTCTTTTGACAGCGCCTTGGTCAGCGCCAGCCCCGCGGCGCGCGAAATGGTGGTCGGGAAGCCGCCGGCGAACGGCTGCTTGGCGCCGACCATGTTGAGATTGATGATGCGACCGCCGCCCTGCTTCTTCATGTGCGGGATCGCGGCGCGCGCGGTGCGGATCTGGCCGAACACCTTGATGTCGATGTCGGTCTGCCAGGCCTTGTCGTCCACCGCTTCAAACGGGGACTGGCCGGTGCCGCCGGCGTTGTTCACCACCGCGTCAATGCGGCCGTAGCGCTTCACGGTCTCCTCGATGAAGCGCGGCATGTCCTCCGGCTTGGAGGCGTCCGCCACCATCGTCATGACTTCCGCGCCGGTTGCCTTGCGGATTTCCTCCGCCGTGCCCTCCATCACGTCCGCGCGGCGCGCGCAGATCGCGATTTTTGCGCCCTCCTGGGCGAGACGCATCGCCGTGGAGCGGCCGATGCCCTCGCTGCCGCCGGTGATGGCTATCACTTTACCCTTCAATCCCAATTCCACGGTGACCTCCCTCGTTGATCCGGACGGCATTTTGACATAGTTGGGGAGTTCCGGGTTCCGGGTTCCGGGTTCCGGGTTCCGGGTTCCAGGTTCCAGGTTCCGGGTTCCGGGTTCCGAGTTCCGAGTTCCGGGTTCCGGGTTCCGAGTTCCGAGTTCCGAGTTCCGTAGTTAGATTTTTGGCGTCTTGGCGTCTTGGCGGTTTAAATTCTTGAATTGCCTTTCTTGGCGGTCTTGGCGGTTCAATTCTTGGTCTTCAACCCGTCTGCTAAACTCGTTGAAATCACGTAATCACCGAGTGTCAGACATGAAGCCTCTGTTCGACAAGGAAACCACCGCAGCCATCCAGCAGCTCTGCGACGAGACCTGCGAGGCGATGCAGCTCGCGAAGAAAAGCCACGAGCACGACGACGTGGCGGTCGGCCTCGACGACCTGTCAGCCTGCCTCGCCGTGGCGCTGCTGAAGATCGGCCTTGCCACCGGCTTCGTCGAGCAGCGCTACCCGGGCTTCGCCAAGGAGATCGAGGTGAAACGCCAGCGCGTGATCTCGGCATTGACCCAGGAGCAGCAGGCGCAGCAAGTGAAGCACTGACGCGCCCGCGGTGATCTTGACAACTGCAATTCAGCCACAGAGGTCACAGAGAACACAGAGAGATTCAAGGGGCTGGCTCAGCACGCAACACTCACCGAATAGATATGGCTTGAAATGTACTGGATCTTTCTCTGTGAACTCTGTGTTCTCTGTGGCAAATAGCTTTTTCCAGGGTGGAAGAAAGATCGAAGTGGACAATTGCGCGCGCATCCTGCTCCTGTCGTCGCTGGCGGCCCTGCCTGCCGCGGCCGCCGCGCAGGACTATCCGAACAAGCCCATCCGCATCGTCGTGCCGTCATCGCCCGGCGGCGGGCTCGATACCGTTTCGCGCGCATTGGGACAGCAGCTAACCGCCACCTGGAAGCAGAGCGTAGTGATCGACAACCGCGCCGGCGCCGGCGGCACCATCGGTCCGGATCTGGTCGCGAAGAGCGCGCCCGACGGCTACACGCTGTTGATCGTCAGCGCCACGTTCGCGGTGAATCCCAGCGTGTACCCGAAGCTGCCCTACGACTCGCTGAAGGATTTCGCGCCCGTGGTGCTCGCCACCACTCAGCCGCAAGTACTCTCGGTCCATGCCACGGTAGCGGCCCGCAGCATCAAGGAGTTCGTGGCGCTCGCCAAGGCGAAGCCCGGCCAGTTGAATTACGCTTCGCCGGGCGCCGGCACGCTGTCGCAGCTCGCTTTCGAGGTGTTCAAGATGGCGGCCGGCGTGGATATCGTGCACGTGCCCTACAAGGGCGCCGGACTGTCGATGACCGCCGTCGTTTCCGGTGAAACGCATGCGTCGACCGCCAGCGCGGTCTCGGTCCTGCCCTTCGTCAAGTCAGGCCGCATACGCCCGCTCGCCACCAGCGGCAAGCAGCGGCTGCCCGCCCTGCCCGATCTGCCGACCATGACGGAACAGGGGCTTCCCGGCGCCACCATCAGCGGCTGGTTTGCGTTCCTCGCGCCCGCCGGCACGCCGCGCGCCATCATCGAGAAGCTCAATGCCGAGCTGAGCCGCATACTCCAGACGCCGGTGATGCGCGAGCAGCTCGCGCGCGACGGCTCGGAGCCCGCCGGAGGCACGCCGGAGGACCTGAGACGGCACCTGGCCAGCGAAATCGCCCGGCTCGGCAAAGTCATCAAGGCGTCGGGTGCCAACACGCAATAATATGATCGCGTGATAGTGTGTAGCCATTAAACAGTAACCAGGGAGGAGACCATGATCGTTCAGAACCGTATCCGGAAATTCATCAGCCTGATTGCCGGAGCGCTTGCCATACTGGCCGGCTTCGCGGCGACGGCGCAACCTTATCCGTCGAAATCCATCGAGTTTGTCGTCCATACCGCACCCGGCGGTGGCACCGGGAGCGGCTTCGCCATGCCCGCCGGCATGCCGAAGGAAACCGCGGCGTTCATGGAAGCCGCGCTCGAGAAAGCCCACAAGAGCAAGGCGTGGCAGGAGTTCTCGCACAAGAACGTGTTCGAGAACCGCTGGATGGGCAGCGCGCAGTTCACGGCCTACCTGGCGCAACGGCAGGCGGAGATGCAGGATTTCCTGCAATCGATCGGATTAGGGGCAAAGCCCTGAACTGCCAACCTCTCACCGCAGAGGACGCGGAGGACGCAGTAACAAACCGGTCAATAATTGAACCGCGGAGACGACAAAAGAACCAGCTAAATTGAACCGCCATGACGCCAAGGCGCCAAGAAAGCCTATACGAATTAACTTGTTTTTTCCGAATTGTATTTCATGGCGTCATGGCGTCTTGGCGGTTAAATAGGTTTTTCTGATGTCCTGGCGGTTAATTGCCGCCGGACGCCGCCTGCACGTTGACGAAGCTATGGTCGCAGAAACCGGGGTCGGCGCTGTCCTTCAGCGCCTCGTACACCGCGTCGGGATCGGACTGCGCCCTGGCGTCGAAGTTGCGGGACTGGGTCGCCCCGTAGCTCACGCAGACGCCGCTCCTCGGGTCGCGGTCGAGGCAGCCGTAAACCGTGGTGAGCAAGTACATGCCCGCGACGTTATCCACGAAGTGCAGGTACTTGCCGCTATTCATCACTTTCACGTTGCGCGCTCCCGCTCCCCGGGTGGAAATCTGGCGCGCCTGCCCGTCGCGGATGGCCTGGAAGTGCGTGAGCGAACTGGAGCGCCCCTCGACCAGCAGCAGGTCGCCGGTCCTGGAATCCACCTCATAGGCTTTGTAAAACGCGCAGTGGACGTAACGCGACGCCACCAGGTTGTCGAAGATTGCGCCCCCCTCCGCCGCCAGGCCCGCAGCCGGCAACAACAGCGCCAGCAGAGCGATGCCGGGTGCGCAAAATCGGGCGGGCGTCATCGGGAAAGTTTGCCATCATTGCCACGGCAGTGTCCACTCGCCTTGACGCTTCTGCCGCCGGTCGCTACGCTCCGTGGCCTGAGACGTGACCGATGACACATTTCATTAAGAAGATAACTATCGCTTGCAGCCTGGCGGCCGCTCTCTTGCTGATCGCACCGGCTGCGGCGCAAACCCAGCCCGTCAACGACGCCGAGCGCTGCACGAGCCTCTCGGGCAATCCGGACCTGGCGATCCAGCATTGCACCCGCGCGATCGAGTCCGGCCGCTACTCGGGCGAGGCCCTCGCCAGATTGCACTTGAGCCGCGGGAACGGGTGGGCCGCCAAGGGCGTGCACGACCGCGCCATCGCCGACTACGACGCAGCCCTTCGTCTCAACCCGCGTTACGGCGACGCCTTTCACAGCCGGGGCAACGCCTGGAGCAGCAAGGGCGATCCCGACCGGGCAATCGCCGATTTCGACGCCGCCGTTGCCCTCAATCCAAAGGACGCCCTCGCGCACAGCAGCCGCGCGTTCGAATGGACGGCCAAGGGGGACTATGCCCGCGCGGTCGCCGACTACGATGCCGCACTCCGCCTCAACCCGAAATCCCCGAGCGCGTACTTCGCCAGGGGTCGCACGCAGTTCTACGCCGGGAACTATCCGCGCGCCATCGCCGATCTCGAAGAAGCATTCAAGTCAGAACCCAACCAATACACCTCGCTATGGCTTTACCTCGCCCGCAAGCGCTCAGGCGCGTTCAACGCGGAGGAATTGCTCGATGACGAAACCCGGGCAACCCGGGGCGGAGGTTGGCCATCCGTGATCGTCGTGCTGTACCTGGGCCGCACGGACCGCGATTCCGTCTTCGCCGCCTCCACGAATGCCGACGCCAGGAAGCAGCACGAGCAGCGCTGCGAGGCGAATTTCTACGTCGCGCAGTGGCACCTGCTGAAAGGGGAGCGCGAGCGCGCGGCCCCGCTGCTGAAGGAAGCGCAGGGCGGCTGCCCGAGGGAGTTTCTCGAATACGAGGGGACCGTCGCCGAGCTGCGCCGGCTGACTGCAAGCCCGAAATAGACAGGATTAACAGGATTTACAAGATTAACAAGAACAACCAGAACAAAATGCTCATTAGCTGAACCGCTTGAATCCTGTAAATCCTGTGAATCTTGTTAATCCTGTCTATTGCTTGACTTGAATTCCAAACATCATAACGATCTGGGGCAGCCGGTCGGCCCGCCGCTGCCGGGATGGAAAGGCGTCGAACGGCCGCCGCGCAGCGCGATGGCCGGGCGCTACTGCCGCCTCGAGCCGATCGATCCCGCGCGGCACGCCGAAGATCTCTACCGGGCGAGCGCGCTCGACACCAGCCGCCGCAACTTCACTTACCTGCTGTCCGGTCCATTTGACTCGTTCGACGCCTACCGGCAATGGATGGAATCCTCGTGCCTCGGGGATGATCCCCTGTTCCACGCCATCGTGGATGCCGATACCGGCAAGGCGGCCGGAGTGGCGGCCTACATGCGCATCGATCCGAAGAACGGCACGATCGAAATCGGCAATATCAACTTCTCGCCGCTCCTGCAGCGCAAGCGCGCCGCGACCGAAGCGATGTATCTCATGATGAAGCGGGTATTCGAACTCGGCTACCGGCGCTACGAATGGAAGTGCGATACGCAGAACGCGCCTTCGCGCGCCGCCGCGCAGCGGCTCGGGTTCTCCTATGAAGGCATCTTCCGCCAGGCCGTCGTCTACAAGGGCCGCAGCCGCGACACCGCGTGGTACTCCGTCATCGACAGCGAGTGGCCGGCGCTCGAGCGGGCTTTCCGGCGCTGGCTCAATCCCGCGAACTTCGACGACCGGGGAAAGCAGCGTGTCCGACTTTCGGAGTTGACCGGCTCCCTCCTGAAGCAGCGCGGCTGAATCCTTAAAGCACAGACACAAAGGACACAAAGGACACGAAGGAGTCAATACAAGAATCAATCCGCGAAGACGCATGATATTCATGCCGGCACCTTGGCCGCCTTGTAGGAAGACGAGGTCACGCGCACAATGCCGCTTCACCAGCCGACTTGGGGTAAACCTGCTTCAAGCTGGGCATAACAAGATACAAAGTGCCACAAGCTGTACTGGTCAGGTCATTTTCGTTTACCCATGAGGAGTTGAACCATGATGGTCGCCCGTTGGAGCATCGATGCAAAATTCGGATACAAGCAGAATGTGATCGACCTGATGCAGCGTTGGTTTCGCGACATTGCGCCACAAGCCGGGTTTGCTGCGGACAAGATTCGATTGCTGACCGGATCGATCGGTGCTCTGGAGGCAACCGTTCAGACAGAACATCTGGTCAAGGACCTGAGCGAGCTTAACCAGGCCTGGGAAAAACTGGCGACGATCGCGGCGCACAAGCAATGGAGCAAGGATCTCGAGCCGCACGTGGTCTCCGGGACCAGCCGCTGGGAAATCTACCGCGTCTTGTGATTGCGCGGCGAACTGCATAATCCGGCATCAAGGGAGGTAGCTGACGCTGCCGTCAATCACATCAGCATCGGCAGGCCGCGGCTTTCCACTACTGTCAGAGATCAGGCCTCCGCTCCCGTCACATGAACGCACTCGAGCTCAAAATCCCGCCGCCAGTCGTCGCGCTGCTGCTAGCCGCGGCCATGTGGTTCGCCGCCACGACCGGCGCGCTGATTGAAGTTCCTGACATTGCGCGCCATGTCGTCGCGGCAACGATCGCGCTGGCCGGCGTCTGCATCAGCCTGGCAGGCGTCATCTCATTCCGTCGAGCCAATACGACGGTCAATCCACTCAAGCCGGAGACCACGTCCTCGCTGGTCACCGCAGGCATCTACCATTACACGCGCAATCCCATGTACGTCGGGCTGCTGCTTGCCCTGCTCGCGTGGGCGGTGTTCCTGTCGTCTGCCTGGGCGTTCGCCGGGCCAGCCGTCTTCGTGCTCTACCTCAACCGTTTCCAGATTATTCCCGAAGAGAGGGTTCTGGCGAGGATATTCGGCGCCGCTTACTCCGAATACAAGGCGCGGGTACGCAGGTGGCTGTGAGGATTGAATCAAGCAATAGGCGAAGAGTCATGGTGCTCCCGCGCAGCGGGCCCCTCCCTCATCCCTGATCCCTCGCCTTTTCCCGGCCGCCCCCTCGTCACTCCTTGACCGCCTTGCCGAAGTCTGCAATGCGCCGCACTTCCCCCGTCGGCTCGAGGATGTGCAGGCCGCTGCGGGTGCGGTCGGTCATGTAGACGTAGCCGCGGTCGTCCACCTCGACGTTGTTGGTCACGATCACGATCTTGCAGCGCGGCCCTTCCGCGGTCTTCACGCATTCCGGCCGCGTGTTCTTGTTGGTCGCCGGTATGTAGTAACCGATCTCCTTCGGATTGTAGGGATCGCGGAAGTCCACCGCGCGCACGCCGGCGTTGAACCAGGCGACGAACACCACCCGCTTGTGGTAAATCGGAGTCAGGTTCTCCTGCGTCTGGTGCGGCCCGAAGCGCCCGCCGCGGGTGCAGAACCTGCCGTCCTTGTTCTCCACCTGGAAATTCGCCACGCCGATCGGGTTGCGGTCGTCGGTTATGTCCACCACGATCATCGCCGTCGGCCCCTCGTGGCATTCGTTCTCGATCGCCTCCGGCAGCACCAGCAGGAAGTCGCGGACCCTGCCCCTGGCATGGCGGGAATAATCCGGAATCTCCATCCCGAGTAGCGGCAGCACCGCGTGCACCGCCTGCAGGGTGCCGGTCGTCTGGAACGAGAGCTGCGGGTAGAGCAGGTTGTCCACGGTCGGCTCCTTCGGCCCTTTCAACAGCTTCTCGCGGTCGACGATCTGGAACGCGCCGCTGCCGACGTTGCCGTAGCCGAAATAGAGCCGGTTGCCCTTCGGCCCCGTCGAGAACGGCCCGTGCCCGTCGTGCAACCGGCGGTTGGCACGCTTCGGCGCGCCGGGCTGCTGGCCCGGCAACGCGAAGTCGCGGACGTGCACCGGCTTCGCGGGATCGGAAAGATCCCACACCTGGGTCATCCGCAGTACTTCCCAGTTCGGCAAGCCGGAGTTGACGTAAGCGATGCCGGTTTCGCATTCCCACGCCTGGCGGTGGGTGGACCGGAGGTTCGAGACGATGTCGCCCATCTTGACCGGGCGCTCGGGCACGGTGACGTCCCACATCTCGTGCGCCCGGCTGCCGTCGGTGCGCATCATGTAGAACTTCGCCGGGTCGCCCCGGGGCAGGTCCTTGCCCGCGCACACCTGCACCATCTGCGACCCGGTGCCCTCGCCCCCCTCGGCCGCCTTCAACGACGCCGTCGGTATGTGGTGCACGATCCGCGGCCGGCGCGCGTCGGTCACGTCGAGGATGACGGTGCCGTTGCCCTCCTCCTTGCCGGTCAGGGAATTCAACGCCCCGCCGCCGTGCGTGCCGACGTAAGCGAGCCAGCGCTCGCCTTGCCTGGCGATGACCACCTGGAACGCGCTGCGCCCCTGCAGGTCGCTCATGCCGGCGAGCCGCATGTTCCGGCTCTCCTCGCCGTGCCCGCCGCCCAACCCGTCCTGCACCTGAGCCACCGGCGCACACGCCGCGCAGGCAGATACCAGAAGTAGAATCGAGAATTCGCGTTTCATTCCGTTCCCCCGAAAAAAAGCGCGGGGCCCGCAGGCCCCGCTTCACCCGTCACTTCATCACCGCATCTATTCCGATCTCAGGCCACGCGGCCCGGCACTTCGGCGAGCGCCACTTTCACACGCTCCGCCAGCATCGGCTGCTGTCTCATCCTTGCGCCGGTCAGCTGAAACACCGCGTTGGAGATCGCGGAGGGCACCAGCGGCGTCGCCATCTGTCCGGCCCCGGTCGGATGGTTGCGCGTCGGGATCAGCTTGATGTGTACCTGCGGCAGGTCCGCCATGCGCGGCACCTGGTAGTCGAAGAAATTCGACTGCTGCACGGCTCCGTCCGCGATGATGATGCGCTCCGTTAACGCGAGGCCCAGGCCGTAGACGATCGAGCTTTCGGTCTGCGCGATCACGTTGTCCGGCTGCACGGCGACGCCCACATCGATCGCGCACCAGAAGTTGTGCACCTTGATCGCGCCGGTCGCGCGGTCCACGGAAACCTCGGCAACGCCGGCGAGTTGCGTGCCGGAGTAGTCGAGATAGGCGATGCCAAGGCCGCGACCCGCGCGTTTGCGCTTCCACTCCGCCATCCGCGCGACTTCCTCGATCACGTGGCGGGCGCGCTGCGCCAGCGGCGTCTTGTCGAGCAGGCGCAGGCGGAATTCAACCGGATCGACGCCCTGCTTCGCCGCCAGCTCGTCGATGAAAACCTCGTTCGCGAAGCTGTTCTGCCCGACCCCGAGCGCCCGCAGCGGGTTGGTGCGCATGCCGGTCGACTGCTGCAGACCCTCGCTCAACTGGTCGGGTATCGCGTAGGTCGGCATCTCCGTGCCGCGCATGGCGACGTTGTCGCGTCCCTTCGAGGTCTTGTAGCGGACCGGATCCATGAACGCGAGCACCTCGTCGGACACCACGCGATGATGCCAAGCGACGACCCGGCCCGAAGCGTCGAGCCCGGCGCGGATGCGATTCACGTAGAGCGGACGGAAGCGCCCGTTGTGGACGTCGTCCTCGCGCGTCCACATCACCTTGACCGGCCGGCCGGCGGCTTTCGACATCAGCACCGAATCGACGATGAACTCGACATCGCGGTTGCCGCGCCGCCCGAAACCGCCGCCGAGCAGCATGTCGTTGAACTTGACCTTGTCCTCGGCAATGCCGAGCGCCTGCGCCACGGCGGTGACGGTGATGGTCTGGCTCTGCGTGCCGACCCAGACCTCCACGGCATCTCCCTTCGGAGAAACCGCCGCCACCGAGTTGAGCGGCTCCATCTGGGCGTGGTAGGCGTAATCGGCGCGGTATTCGCCTTCAAAGACCGTCGCTGCCTTGGCCATCGCAGCAGCCGCATCGCCCTTGGATTCCCATGCGACCCCTTTGCGACTCAAGTCCTTGCTGACTGCCGCGAACTGCTCGTAGCCCTTCTCGCTCGAGTAGCCCCAGCCTCTCGCCTTACGGCTCCAGGTCACCTTGAGCGCGTTCTTGGCCTTGAATGCGGCCCAGGGCGTCTCCGCGAGAACGCCCACGCCGTATTTCAGTGGCACGGTGCGGATCACGCCTTCGATGGCGCGGGCGGCGCTGTCGTCGATGCGCTCCGGCGCCGCGCCTTCCATCGGCTCGCGCAGGATTGCGCCGTAGATCATCCCCGGCACCTGCACGTCGATGCTGTACTGCGCGGCGCCGTTCACCTTGCCCGCCACGTCCACCCGGTGCACGTCGCGCCCGACCAGGCGGAACTGCGCCTTCGAGACGGGATCGACCTCGATCTCCGGCGCCTGTGCCGGGATGCGGGCGAAGGCGGCGATCTCGCCGTAGCCCAACCGGCGGCCGGACCCTGCGTGGAGGACGGCGCCCGGCTCGGTCGCCAGTTCCCCGATCGGAACATTCCAGTGACGCGCCGCGTTGTCCATCAGCACGTAGCGCACCTGCGCGCCGAACTGGCGCAGGCTGTTGAAATAGCCTCTCACCGTGGCGCTGCCCGCGGTGTACTGCTCGCCACCGAAAGCCGGGTTGCCGTAGAGCTTGCCGCGAGGCGGGGCCGGCACGATCCTCACCTTGGACCAGTCGGCGTCCATCTCGTCGGCCAGGATGATGGGGAGCGCGGTGAGCGAGCCCTGGCCCATCTCCGAAGCCGGGGACATGATGACGACGGTACCGTCGGCGTGCAGCGTCACCCAGGCATTGACCGCGACGCTTTTCGCCGCCTGCGCCCGGCTTTCTTCCGGGCGCAGCAGCAACGGGACGCCGGCAACGATCCCGAAAGTCAAGCCCGACGCGCCGAGCATGAAGCGCCGCCGACCGCGGGAAAAAGTGACTCGTTTCTCGTTGCTCGTTTCTCGTTGCTCGTGAATCGACACTTTCGACTTTCGACTTTCGACTTTCGCCTTGATGTTCATGCCGCCTCCTTCGCCGCGCGCTCGATGGCGCGCACGATGCGGATATAGGTGCCGCAGCGGCAGATGTTCGACTGCATGTAGTCCACGATCTCCTGCCGGCTCGGATTGCGCTTCTCTTGCAGCAGGCCCGCAGCGCGCATGATCTGGCCGGACTGGCAGTAACCGCACTGCGGCACTTGCTCCGCGATCCAGGCCTTCTGCAGCGGATGGCTCGATTCCGGGGACAGCCCTTCGATCGTGGTAACGCGGCGGCCCGCCATGTCCTTGATCGGGTTCAGGCAGGCGTAATTGGGCTTGCCGTCAATGTGCACCGTGCAGGCGCCGCACTGGCCGACGCCGCATCCGTACTTGGTGCCGGTGAGCTTCAACTGTTCCCGCAGCACCCACAGTAACGGCGTGTCGGGCAGCGCGGTGACCGTATGGCTCTTGCCATTGACGGTGAGCTTCGTGGTGATCATCTGCGACATGGTATGTCCCCTCCCGTGCGTTAACTTATTCTAGCCCACCTCAGACCCGGTAAGTCGTGACCGGTGACGAGTGCTTAGCCTCCCGCGCGCTACGCGCGAAGGTCATCATTCATCATTCCGCATTCATCATTAGGGCTTTCGCCCCCTTCCGCCTTTTGCCTTTTGCCTTTTGCCCATCGAACAGGCGATCAGCGATGCTCATGTAGCTCCCAATTTCGCGGGGATCGGGCGCGGCGTTGTCATGCGCTCATTGTAGCTAAAGTATGATCCCGATCTACGAATCAGGCCTTACCGTGAGCCCGGTTACCACGGATAATGGCAGCTGAAGGTTGCCCTTCCAATATAATGGAGCGCACAACCATGGTTTTCGAGCGAATCTTCGGGGCACGCTGTCTCGCCGCCGCACTTCTGGTCGGATCGGGTGTTGGCATGATGGCCGGTTGTGCGACCACGCAGGTGGTCGTGCAATGGTCCGATCCGGAGTTTGCGGGACGCGCGTTGCGCGGCGAGAAGGTGCTCGTTATTTGCGATGCGCCGGAGGTTGTGATCCGCCAGGTCTGCCAGGATCAGGTCGCGGTGCAACTCCGGGCATCCGGCGCGATGCCAGTGATCAGTCCGGATACCGGGCTCACCGTCGGTCCGCCACCGGCCAACGACAGGACGCTCGCCGCCGCACGCGCCGCCGGCGCGAAGGCCATCCTCGGGTCAACGATCGGGCCCGATGTGACGGTCTTAAGTCCCGGTTCTAGCATCGGCATCGGTGTCGGCGGCTATGGCGGTTCCGGCGGCTATCGCAGCGGCTCGGTGTTAGGCGGAAGCGTTGGCATCGGCATCCCGGTCGGTGGCGGGCAGGCGATGACCGGCTACGCGGCAAACATGGTACTCACCGACGTCGCGACCGTGCGCATGATGTGGACGGGCAAGGTCACGACGCCCGCTTCACAGAGCGTCGGCGCGCAGATGGAAGAACTCGCGCGGGTCGGCGTCGAGGCTGCGCGGGCGGCCGGATTTTTCTGAACGGGGCGGCACGCAGCGCCGGAGTAACAAGTCCTGATTCTTCCGCCCCTCGCCTCACGCCTTTGCAGTTAGAATAGCCACCCCCAAACCCACTCACAGGAGTCATCACCATGGCAGTTTCGATGTACCCCATTTCCGTGCCCGTCTTCATCAAGCACTTGAACGGCCTTGCCGTCTGTCTGAAAAAGGCCCAGGCGCACTACGCCGAGAAGAAATTCGACGAAGCCTCGCTGTTGAGCCAGCGTCTCTTCCCGGACATGTTCACCTTCGCCAAGCAGGTGCAATCGGTGTCAGACCACGCGAAAGGCTGCACCGCCCTCCTCGCCGGCATCGAGGCGCCCAAGTACGAGGACAACGAGAAGAGCCTCGCCGACCTCGTCGCCCGCATCGAGAAGACGGTCGAGTTCCTGAAGTCGGTGAAGCCCGCGCAAATCGACGGCACCGAAGAGAAGGCCATCACCATCAAGATGCGCGACCGCGAGCTCAACATGAAAGGGATCGCGCTGCTGCTCAATCGCTCGCTCCCCAATTTCTACTTCCACACGACGACCGCCTACAACATCCTGCGCCACAACGGCGTGGGGCTCGGCAAGGGTGACTTCATGGGCACGGCTTGATGCCCGGGACGGGCATCAAGCGAAGGATGAAGGCGGAAGGATGAAGGATGATCTTGCCTGAGACGTCCCGACCTTTCGTCACCTTCGGTCGGAAGCTCTTGAGCTTGCCGGCCGGACGCCAGTGAAAGGCTGGGACGTTTCCAAGCTATCACGCCTGGGCGCGAGGGTCATCCTTCCACATTCATCCTTCTGCCTTCCCTACGTGGGCCACACCGGCTGGTGGTAGCCCAGCGGCACGGTGGGGCGGGCCCAGCGCGGCGGTGTTTCGGAGAGGTGAATCACCGGCGCGAGGTGCTGCAACCGGCCCACCGGCGTCTCGCTCGTCATCGACCAGCGCTCGAGATCCGCGGGCGTGAATTCTTTCGGCACGTTCTTCAGTTCGGACTCCGGCACCTGCCCGCGCTCGACGAGCCAGCGTCCCACCTGCGCCAGCGAGATGCGCACGAGCCAGCTGCCGCCCTCGCGCGCGCGGCGGGCAAGCGCCACCATCGAGCCGAATGCCATCAGGTAGCCGGTCAGGAAGTCGATCGCCGACACCGGGTAGAACTGCGGGCCGGGTTCCTCGCCGGGAAACAGCTCGCCCTGGCGGCTCGTGATGCCGCTGACCGACTGAATCACGGTGTCGAAGCCGCGGCGCGACGCCCACGGGCCGGCGTGACTGAAGGCGGATAGCGAGACGACGACGATGCCCGGGCGCAATTGCGCCAGCGCTTCGGGCGAGAAACCGCGGGCGCCGAGAGTTCCCGGCCGGTAGCCCTGCGAGAACACGTCGGCGCCGCGCACGAGCCCCCGCAGGATCTCCACGTCTTTCGCCTCGCGCAAATCGAGGTGAGCGGAGAGCTTGCCGTGGCCGGTGTCGTATTCCTGGCGGCCGAGACTCGGCAGGTGCGCCCCGGTGATCTTCAGCACCTCGGCGCCGTGCTCGGCAAGCGTTCGCGCGCAGGTCGGCCCGGCGATGACCCGCGTCAGGTCGAGCACACGGATACCCGACAGTGGCCGTTCGCCGGCGGGAAGCGCCTTCGGCGGGCTGTCACCGATCCGGACGATCTCCATCAGCGGCAACTTGGCGACCGCGGCGCCCTGCGGATGATTCAACCATTCCTCGATGGTGCGCACCATGCCGCCGGCGCCCTTCGCGGCGATGATCGCCTCCTCGAGCTCGAGCGCATCCCATTGCGCCACCGCCTTCCTCACCGCCTCGTGATCTTCAGGCACGCCGAGCACCTTCAACGCGGCGGCGCGATGGTTCGGGAAGTTGGCGTGGACATAGCTCCAGCGGCCATGCTTCGCCGGGTAGGAGCCCATCACTTCGTTGCGCCCGAACGGCACGGGCGTGCCGTTGATTTTCAGATAGGTCCCGCTGCGCAGCGACGCCGTCGCCTGGCGGGTATCGATCGCGATCCCCTGGCGGCGCCCGGTGCGCAATTCCCAGAGATCGGAGACCGCCAGGCCGACCGCGGCCAGCGTCGCGGTAGCGGCCTCGGTGATGCGAAACGGCGTCGGCAGGATCGGATCGGCTGCGCCGGTGATCTCGACCTCGCGCGCGCGTTCCTCGGACCAGCCGGCGATCGGCAATATCGTGCGCAAGGCGTCGTTAGTCATTGGCGGATTGTAGCCGACTGTCACATTCGCCGCGGACTAGGGATCACGAAGGACGCACAGGTCACGAAATCACCTTCCGGTCGCCCGTGACTTTTATATCGCTTTCCTTTGTGTCCTTCGTGTCCTCTGTGTCGAAGCTTTAAGCAGCCTTCACGCGGCCGGCTTGACGACGATCCGCGCGCCGCGACATTCCACGATCTGCCCGGCGCGGATCCTGGCCGCCTTGCGGCTCTCCGGCTGTCCGTCCACGTTGACCTCGCCGGCAGCGACCAACTGCTTCCCCTGCCCGCCGCTCTCGGCGACGCCCGCGAGCTTCAGCAAATCGCAGAGCCTGATGTGCTCACCCCTCAACTCGAACTCGATCGTCTCCATGGCCTTCCCGTCGCCCATGACTCTTATATCGCTTTCCTCTGTGTCCTTCGTGTCCTCT
>CAZFRR010000107.1:0-6189 GCA_964521405.1 uncultured Streptomycetaceae bacterium
ATCGACAAACGCCGCGCAGAGCTCCGCTGCGGCAGCGGCGTCGCCGGCGCGGATTTCGGTCAGCCTTTTTTTCAGCAAGCGGCGGATGCCGGCGCGGATTACCGTATCCGGCACCAAGCCCTGCTCGACCCAGTCGAGCGCTAAATGGGAGGTTGTTTTCATGTTTGCCTATGCTCAAAACAGAAGAAATCGGATTCAGTAATGCTTACCGCCCAGGATCGAGCCTGACCAACCCTCTGACCGCCGTGGGGCTCAAGCGCTGACTGTTCGCACCGCTCGAACGGCGTGCTTTGAAGCGGACGCGAAGTATATCCTCTACAATTTGTCCTAGGCAAGTACATACATATAGCTTAATATTCGTCATATTTCACATATTTATGTAATATTGTCTATGACAGTTAATATTCAGACCAGCTCAGAACCCTTTGCCGGCATCAGCGCCGTCGAGCGCGATACGGGTATCAGCAAGGACACTTTGCGCATCTGGGAACGCCGCTACGGATTCCCGACGCCGCACCGTGACGCCAATGGCGAACGCGTCTATGCGCATAGCCAGGTCATGCGGCTCCGCCTGATCAAGAGACTGATCGACGCGGGTCACCGGCCGGGAAAAATCGTCGCGCATGATGTCGCAGAACTGGAGCAATTGGCGCGAAAAAATGCGGCCGTCGGGCAGGAGGACTCCGCGGGCAATGCCGAATTCATGGCGACGCTGAAATCGCACGACGTCGAAAGCATGCAGCATTGCCTGACGCAGAGCCTGATGCGGCAGGGCCTGGAGCGGTTTGTCACCGAGACCGTGACCGGCCTCAACATCCGGGTTGGCGAGGCTTGGTCACACGGCGAACTGGCAATCCACGAAGAACACCTGTATGCGCAGCAAATCGAAAACACGCTGCGTCACGCGATTTTCCTGGCGTCCCACCGCGGGGGCCCGCCCAGAGTAGTGCTCACCTCGATGCCGGGAGAACAACACCGCATTGGGCTCTTGATGGCCGAAGCGCTGCTCACTGCGGCGGGCGCCTGCTGTATTGCGCTGGGAGCGCAGACACCCGTAAACGACATTGGGCTGGCCGCCGCCGCACATCACGCCGACATCGTGGCCCTGTCCTTCAGCGCAGCATTTCAACCGGGGCCGGCGCAGCAAAGCCTTCGCGACTTGCGTGCAATGCTTCCGGCATCGGTGTCGATTTGGGCCGGCGGCGAAGGGCTGCACCGAGTGCGCGCTGTGCCAGGGGTGGAGATAGTGCGAAACTTCCCTCAATTGCAGCAGGTATTATCCGCGTGGCATGCGTCCCGCCTGCTCGCGGTTGCGTCCTGAGGGATTTGCCGGCTACCCTGATCAGAATCGAACGGAACTGAATGCCCGTCGCGCTTCTCCGGCGGCGCTAATTCTCCGCATGACCGGTTGTACGGGACGCTTTTATTCGCCAATGATTTGACGCGCCACAGGCGCAATTAAATTGACATGTAGATGCTACCGGAGCGTTTGAAGACCATTTTAGGAACGGCCGTGGCCATGCCAAATGCTGAGCAGGCCGGCGCGGGCGCGCTGGTCTGGTTTCGCCGCGACCTGCGGGATTATGACCATGCGGCGTTGCACGCTGCGCTCGAGGCGCATCACGCGGTGCATTGCGCCTTTGTGTTTGACACCGAGATCCTCGACGCACTCGGCTCGAATGCCGACCGGCGCGTGACCTTTATCTGGGAAAGCGTTCGCGAGCTCAAGGCAGCCCTCGAGGCGCGGGGCGGAGGATTGCGGGTGCTGCACGGGCGGGCGCGTGACGAAATTCCGCGCTTCGCGCGCAGTCTCGGCGTCGTCGCCGTATACGCAAACCGCGACTACGAGCCGCTGGCGATTGCGCGCGACGCGGAGATCGCGGAGCGGCTGCGCGCCGCTGGGATCGACTTCCGCACGGGCAAGGATCAGGTGATCTTCGAACTCAGCGAGGTGCGCACGCGCTCAGGTGATGCCTTCTCGGTGTTCACGCCGTACAAGAAAGCGTGGCTCGCGAAGCTTGCGCCGCGTCATATCGCGCCGCTCGAAATCGGGCGGCTAGCTTCGCGCCTCGCGCCCACCACTTCGGGACCGCTGCCGGCACATGAAGCGCTACGCTTCGAGCGTGCCGAGCCTCCGCTGCCGGCTGGAATGTCCGGCGGCGCGCGACTCTGGAAGACGTTCCGCAGGCGCCTCGCCGGTTACGCCGCGCGGCGCGACTTTCCAGCGCTCGAAGCAACCTCGCAAATGTCCGTGCAGCTGCGCTTCGGTACGATTTCCGTCCGTGAACTCGTGCGTCACGCGCGCAAGCGCCACAGCGCGGGTGCGGAAGTCTGGCTATCCGAACTGATCTGGCGCGAGTTCTACTTCGCGATTCTCGCTGCGCGGCCGGATGTGGTCGATCGAGCGTTTCGGCGCAATTACGATGCCCTGCAGTGGGAAAATGACGAGGCGGGGTTTCGTGCCTGGTGCGAAGGGCGCACCGGCTATCCGCTCGTCGATGCGGCGATGCGGGAACTGAACGCAACGGGGATGATGCACAATCGGCTGCGCATGGTGACCGCATCGTTTCTCGTGAAGGATCTGGGGGTCGACTGGCGTCGCGGGGAGCGCTACTTCGCCAATAGGCTGCTCGATTACGATCTTGCCGCTAACAACGGTGGTTGGCAGTGGTGCGCCTCCACCGGCTGCGACGCGCAGCCCTGGTTCCGTATCTTCAATCCCGTAACGCAGTCTCGGCGATTTGATCCCGAGGGCGCGTACATCCGGCGCTGGATACCGGAACTCGCGCGCGTGTCGGACGCGGGAGTGCACGCGCCCTTGGAGATGGCACCGCTCGATCAGCATGCGGCGGGATGCGTAATCGGTCGCGACTACCCGGCGCCGGTCGTGCGTCACGAAGAAGCCCGCCGGCGTACTCTCGCGCGATACGGGGCGGTGAAGGCATGATGAGTAACGGCACCGTTCGCACGCGCTTTGGCGATCTGCTCGGCCTGGGCGCATTCGTGGCGCTCTGCCTGGCAATCTCGGCGATTGGCGCCTGGGTCACGGCGGAAAGCGTCGGTACCTGGTACCGGACGCTGCAGAAGCCGTTTTTCAATCCGCCCGACTGGGTGTTCGCCCCGGTCTGGACCTTGCTGTATCTCATGATCGCGCTGGCGGGTTGGCGCGTTTGGCGAAGTGCGGGCCTGGCGGGCGCCCGCGCCGGGATGGTGGTCTACGCGGCGCAACTCGCGCTCAACCTCGCTTGGTCGTTCCTCTTTTTCGGCGGCCGGATGATCGGGATCGCGCTCGCCGAGATCCTGCTCCTGCTTGCCGTGATCGGTGTCAATGTGGTTCTGTTCTGGCGCACCGATCGACTAGCGGGATGGCTGCTCGCCCCGTACGCCGCATGGGTTGCATTCGCATGCGGGCTCAATTTCGCGTTATGGAGGCTCAACTGAAGCGTGGCAGAAATGCCGACGCGTACGCGATAATGCATGCATGAGAGGCTCGTCTCCGAAAATTGGCAGCCGGAATGCAATCGCTAGCGATAGACCGCGATAGATGCTGAAGGATTGCCTCGCCGAAAAAGCGTTGCCAGCGATAGGTACCGATAGATGCCGATCGATCGTGAGGGGTGCGTGCGCTGAATCGTCGATAGTCTTCGATAGATACCGATAGATGCTGAATGCTAACTTTGGGTATCAGATGTAAATGACGGTAAATCTGACGGTAGAAATGCTACTCACTGAAAAAAAGTTCTATACGTGACAACGGTTTGTAAGCACCGTTGATGATTGAGTGGGAGTAACTCGGTTTCCCTGTCCCATTACTTAATACACCGTATGGATTATCTTGTTGACGTCGCTACAAAGGCAGTGGCGATGATCTCGGAAAGTTGTACGTTTTGGTCAATCCCCGTTTGGAGAACTCATGGTTTGTTATCAACGCTTGTAGTTGCCGACTAGTGTCATATTCCAACTATATCACGGCAGACGAGGTGCTGGAGGATGCGCGTTCATTGGCAACGCTTCCCTCAGTTGTGGTCGTGTCGAAGTTGAAACTTCTCCGTGACTGTTATCGTTTGACTCCCGAGCTATTCACGCCGGAGGCGCTGGATATCTTGCGTCAGGTTGGAGCGCGTGCCAAAGAAGAGCGAACCGGTGCCAACGATGACCGCGCATTGGCGGAATTAAAGAAAGTATTCGGCTATCCCGCATTCCGCGCCGGGCAACTGGAGATTATCCGGGCGGTGCTGGCGGGGCGGGATTGCCTCGGAGTCATGCCCACCGGGGCCGGGAAGTCGGTGACCTATCAGATCCCGGCGCGGTTGCTGGGCGGGGTCACGCTGGTGGTGTCGCCGCTGATCTCGCTCATGAAAGACCAGGTGGATTCCATGGATGAAGTGGGTATTCGCGCCACGTTCCTGAACTCCTCCCTCGCTGGTGCCGAACGGTTGCGGCGCGTGGCGCAGTTGCAAGCTGGCGAATATGAAATGCTCTACGCCGCGCCGGAGGGCATTGATGCCTCCGTGGGGCGCTTGCTGGACTCAGTGGATCTGAAACTGGTGGCGGTGGACGAAGCCCACTGCATCAGCGAATGGGGCCACGACTTTCGTCCGTCCTATCGCAATCTTGCCGGCTTGAAGCAGCGGTTCAGCGGCATACCGATCCTGGCCCTGACCGCCACTGCCACAACCCGCGTCAAGACCGACATCATTGGTCAGCTCGCGTTGCAGGAGCCACTGGAGGTGCGTGGTTCGTTCTTTCGGCCTAACCTGCACTTATTCGCCGTGAAAAAAGGCCAGGGCGATGGTGTGCGCAAAATGATTCTGCGGTTCGTGCGCGCGCGGCGCGGCGAGTCCGGCATCGTTTACTGCCTGTCACGCAAGGCGGCTGAGACCACGGCGGAATTTCTGGCCGGGAAAGGTGTGCGCGCCGCGCCCTACCATGCCGGCATGTCGCCGGAACAGCGGGCGCGGACCCAGGATGCATTCAGCCGCGACGATCTGGATGTGGTCTGCGCCACCATTGCCTTTGGCATGGGCATTGATAAATCCAATGTGCGCTTTGTCATCCACCGCGACATGCCGCGCTCCATCGAGGGCTACTATCAGGAAATTGGTCGCGCCGGACGCGATGGCGCGCGCGCCGACTGTGTCCTGTTCTATTCCTGGGCGGATGTGATTTCCCTGGACCGGCTGCTGGAAAATTCCGAAATCCAGGAGCTGGAGGTGGCGGATCAACAGCGCCGCGCCGTGCGCAACATGTTCAATCTCGCTGATGGACCCACCTGTTTCTGGAGTCGTCTCACAAAATACTTTGCCGAGCATGTGCCCGACTGCGGAGAGTCCTGCGGTATCTGTCTGAAGCGCGATATTGTGGATGAAGCACGGGCGGCACCGGTGTCGGCCGTGGAGCGATATGCGAAGGTGAAGCCAGCGGCCGTATCGTGGCAGGAAGGGGAGTCTCATGCCCCGGAAACCGCCGCATATGTATCAACATCGGCAATGCCGGATCCAGAACTGTTCGAGCGGCTGCGCGCCTTGCGCAGAAAATTGGCCGACGAACGCAAGGTACCGGCATATGTGGTCTTCAGCGATCGCACATTGCTGGACATGGCCGCCCGTAAGCCCCAGACCCCTGCCGAGTTACTTAATGTGCATGGAGTCGGCCAAAAGAAACTGGAACAATACGGCAGGATGTTTCTTGCGGAGGTTCTTCAGGAGTCTTGAGTTTTGTCCGGGTTTACTTTCAACTTTTCCCTTTTAGGGAAGGTCTGATTAACCCTTTCCGTCGTCGTGCCGGCGGAAGCCGGCATCCAGCAAGTTGTTGTAATGTCTGGATTCCGGGTTGCGCCGGAATGACGAATCCCCCACAAGACGAAGTTGATCAGAGTCTCCTTAGCTTTCCACTCTCATGGTTCATATGGACTGGACGTGGAGGCATGTAAACTGTGTCTATGCTGACAGACTCACACTGGATGTCCCGCGCCCTTGATCTCGCCCGCCGGGCGGAAGTGGAGGGCGAGGTTCCCGTGGGTGCCGTGATTGTCCTTAATGATGAGTGCATCGGGGAAGGCTGGAATCAGCCCATTGGCAACCACGATCCCACTGCCCATGCGGAGATCCAGGCGTTGCGCGCCGCGTCCAAGGCCATGGGCAACTATCGCCTCGCTGGAGCGACACTGTACGTAACTCTGGAACCCTG
>CAZFRR010000108.1:0-36024 GCA_964521405.1 uncultured Streptomycetaceae bacterium
CTGGTCGATCTGGCTGGCATTTCTGAGCGAATCGATCGCTACCGGAAGCGTGGGAACCAGGCCGTATCGTTTGGCTACCGCAATAAACCGGACAAGGTTCTCGTCATTCATTGCCAGAACCAGATCGATGTCGAAAGTGGACCGCAGAAATCCATGCAACTGAACTGCCAGCCCGCCGACCAGCACATACTGGACTTGCCCGTCCGACAGTGATTGGAGCAGTTCAGCGATTTTCATAAATAACCGGGGACTAAATAACCGGGGACAGACCACGGTTCTTCGAAGTCGTGACGCCAGTCACAGCGCTTCCCTCAGCAGATTGCAGGTTCCAAGTTCCGGGTTCCGGGTTCAAAGTTCCGGGTTCCAGGTTCCGAGTTCCGGGTTCCGGGTTCCAGGTTCCGGGTTCGATGTTCCGGGTTCCGGGTTCCGGGTTCAATGTTCAATGTTCAATGTTCCGGGTTCAATGCTCCGCGTTCCAGGTTCCGAGTTCCGGGTTCCAAGCTCTGCGGATTTGGCGCAAACAATTTTGTCAGCGTCATTTGTATTTGGCGCCTTTCATTTATGCGTTCTTCGCGTTCAGGATTTTTTCGAGCGCGGAGATGAGCGGCGGCAAGTCCTGCTCCACCGTGTCCCACACCCGGTCAAGGTCAATGTCGAAATAAACGTGCACCAGCCGGTTACGCATGCCGACGATATCGGGCCAGGGAATCCGCGCGTAACGGCTCTGGACGTCGGGGCTGACGCGCGCGGCGGCCTCGCCCACGATTTCGATGCACTTGAGCAAGCCCAGTACCAGCAACCGGTCGCGTTCGAGGTCGGCGCGGGTCTTGCCTTTCGCGAATTCGACCGCCTCGCTCGCGGCATCGAGCATGTGCCGCAGCCGGACGCGGTCATCCTTCGGCATACTGGATCTCGGCCTCGCGGTTGACCTGGTCCCGGAAATAGCGGCTGAGCTCGGCCGGCGTGCGCAGGTCCACCTTCCGCCCCAGGAGCTGCGAAAGCTCCCGTTCGAGCGCCACCATGCGGAGGAACCCAACCCGCTCGCCAGGCGCGAACTCCACCAGCACGTCCACGTCGCTGTCCGGCCGGAAGTCCTCGCGCAGCACGCTCCCGAACAGCGCCAGCCGCCGGATGCGGTGACAACGGCAGAAAGCGGCGATCTGGTCCCCTTCTATCGGAATGCGCGCGCCCATGCTCGGGTTTCCTTACGCGAACCGCCGTGTTTCGCGTGTTCGCTCGACGGCGGTTCCGATGTGCATGATAAATCGGTATTTTAACCGAACCGGGCACCCTCTCCCGAAAAGGCGGTTTCGACCAAGCGGGCGATAAGCAGCCGCCAAACAATGAGCATCAAGCAAAGACGCCATGTTCGATGCGGCCCAGCGTGTCCATCGTCGCGGACCGTGACGACATCGTGGCCCGCCGACCGGAGCAGCTCGATTCCCCGCTTGCCGATGTTCTCGTCAAGCTTGAAATTCATGCAACCCGTTCCACGGGCACTGGAATGATGCGCTCGCGGGCCGCCTCGGCGCCGTAGGCGATGGCCGCAAGGATGTCCTCGCGGGTGAGTTCGGGATATTCCGCGAGAATTTCCTGCTCAGTCATGCCATTCGCCAGGAAATCGAGGATGAGGGACACCCAAACGCGTGTGCCCCGGATGCACGGCTTGCCGAAGCAGACGTTCGGATTAATGCTGATTCGTTTGAGCAACTCAGTCATGGGCCATCTCCTTCCTGGGGGTTGAAAACAATTGCAGGTTCCAGGTTCTAGGTTCTAGGTTCTAGGTTCTAGGTTCAATGTTCCGGGTTCCGGGTTCCGGGTTCCGGGTTCCGGGTTCCGGGCTTTGAACCATGAACCTTGAACCTTGAACTTTGAACTTTGAACTTTGAACATTCTTATTCCCCGAAAACTTCCTGCAGCGTTCTCAGCATCGCGGTGAGTGTGCCGGCACTCACCGCCCCCCACTTCCTGACCAGCCGCGCCTGGTCCAGCGTCCGAATCTGGTCGAGCAGGATCAGGCCCTTCTGGCTCGCATGGGTCACGGGGATCCGGTACGGGGCGGGCCTGCTGCCGGTCGTCATCGGCGCAACGATGACGGTGCGCAGGTGGTCGTGCATTTCCGGGGGGGAAATGACCACGCAGGGCCGGGTCTTGCGGATTTCGCGTCCCACGGCCGGATCCAGCGCGGCAAGCCAGATCTCCCCCCGCACTACCACGCCAGCTCCGCATCCGCCTCGTTCCCGAACTCGGGCCATGCCAGAGCATCATTTCCGGACGCCGCGAGCGTCTTGCTTGCTTCGGCCCAGCCTTTGCGGGCCTTGCGCCGCGGTTTGCGCAGCACGATGGCGTCGTTCTCGACCGCCATTTCCGCCTCTCCCTCAAGGCCCAACTGCGCCAGCAGCGGCTTGGGAATGATGACGCCCCGTGAATTGCCCATTTTTCTGATCGTGGTTTTCATGCCCCCCCTCCCTCGTTATAACAATGTTAGTCCGGCGCGGCGGGGGCGTCAATGGGTTCCGGGTTCCGGGTCCCGAGTTCCGAGTTCCGAGTTCCGGGTTCCGGGTTCGAACTTTGAACCTTGAACTTTGAACGTTGAACATTAGGTAATCAGCCGAAGGTCGGTGATGAATTCCCGCGGGTCACCGATGTCGATCCTGGCGAAGCCGGGGTGCAGCGGGTTGAGAAGGTAATTGGTTTCGGCCGGAATCACGGCACTCGGCACGGCAAGCACGGCGCTGGTCGTCCGTTTCGCCCAATCGGTGCCAATAGCCTGCAACTGCTCACGGGCAGCCCGGTCGCGCCAGCCGGCAGGAAGATCGTCCAGGCTGACCCGCTCGATCTTGAGGCCCTTCGGGATCGTCGCCGGGATCATGACGTAACGGGCACGCAACGGCTCGTCCTGCACCAGCATTTCAAGCATCGCCAGAGATTGGCTGCCGGCGGTATAGACGAGTGAAACGCCCCTGCGATTCCAGCGCCCACCGTAGAGCCGGGCGCCCTCTCCCGAAAAGGCGGTTTCAACAAGGCGGGTGGTAAGCAGCCGCCAAACAATGAGCATCAAGCAAAGACGCCATGTTCGATGCGGCCCAGCGTATCCATCACACTCACCGCGCCGATGTCGGTATCCAGCAGGGACAGCGGGGTAGCACCGGACACGGCCGCATTGGGCGACTTGAGCCAGTCGAGGGCGGCATCGAAGTCTTCAAACACTTCTGCCGCCCGTTCGACCACCCGCGCCAAACGCACCAGCTTGGCGGATTCCTCGCGGTTGAGCATGCCTTCCCGCTTGCGGCGGGCCAGGGTGCGTTCGGGAATGTCCAGCGCCGTTGCCAGTTCGGACTGAGACACGCGAATCGACCGGGTGAGAAAATCCACGGCCGCCGAAGGGATACCGCGACGGATCACCGACACCCAATCAAGGGACGAGCGAGGCTTGACCTGCAAGACCCCCTTGCCACCCAACAGGGCTTCCACCGAGAGATAACGCCGGGATGCCGGCGCCGCTGCTGTTGCTGTTGTCATGACGCCACTCCTTTGCCGTAATGCATGCCATATGGCGCCTATTATAGTCAAATATGGCGCCAAAAGCCAGCGTCTGGATCGGCGCAACGATGACGGCAGATTGCGGGTTCCGGGTTCCGGGTTCCCGGTTCCCGGTTCCGAGTTCCGAGTTCCGTGTATAAGGAGTTTGTCGGGGCCAAGTCCGACAAACTCCTAGCCGCAGGCGCAGCGCGGCACCGTGGCAGTCGGGTCCTTGCACTTGGACAGCGTCGCCTGGAGCTGGCGCTCGACATAGCCCTTCGTGGGCGATGCGTTCGGGCACGCGCCGGCGGAAGGCTGGTTGCACGCGGTAGCCACAAGTTGATACACGCGAAGTTCCCGATTCCCCTCCGTTGCGGATGTTGCGGCGCAGGTCACGGTCACGGTGAATGGCGAGAGCGATTCCGCAAGCGATGTGAGATTGGTGGAAGCCACACACGTGACCGGCCAGTTGAGCGGCGAGCAAGTGGTATTCACCGTGTTGTTCGGATCGAGCACCTGAAACGCCCCCCACTCGATGCCGGCGCGCGCGGCCTGGTAGGCGCGCACTCCCTGCACGTCGAACTGCATGCTCGATTGCTGTATCGCGGTTACCGACAGCATGAACCCGCCGAGCAGCGCCAGCACCACCATCAGGAAGATGGCGGTTACAAGACTTAAACCTCGTTCCGAGTTCCGGGTTCCGAGTTCCGGGTTCCGGGTTCCGGGTTCCGGGATCTTAGTTCCGAGTTCCGGGTTCCGGGTTCCGGGTTCCGGGTTCAACGTTCCGGGTTCATCAACCTTATACTTCGATCCTTTCATGCCCGACGCTTTGAGATAGGCCATCAGCCCGCCAAGTTTTGCGCTCACCTCAACCGCCAAGTCCCGCAGGCGATCAAATGCGGCGCGATCAATATAGTCTTGATCCAGCGCCAAGTACAACTGCGACCTCACTTCACCTGCCGACCCCTTGGCAATCGAAAGAAATTGCAGGAATTCCTGATTCCCTCCACGTTCAAACCCCTCGGCGATATTGGACACAACTGACACAGCCGCGCCGCGAATTTGATCCCTTAGAACGAAGTCTTTGGAAAATCCTCCACTGGAGGAAATCGCGTAAATCTCCTTCGCGAGAACCCGTGCGCGTTGCCAGGCCTCAAGATCCTCGAATTTCTCAAAGCTTGCCATCGCTAGGCCTTACGCTCGGAACATTGAACATTGAACATTGAACATTGAACGTTGAACGCGGAACCCGGAACAGTTTTAGGGAACATTGTTTACGTGTGCCTGTTGAAACAGCCGCACCTTCTCGCCGCTCTGCTCCACCTGCAGATAGATCTGCAGGATGCTGGTGCGAGCGGAGGCGCCGCTCGCCGCATAGGTGAAGTTGCAATCGGTAATGCTTCTCGCCAGCACGGCGTTGCTGCCCCCGGAGGGGGGGGTCGGCTGCGGGTCGGCAATGGTGTAATTCCAGTAGCGACGCAGCACGCCCGTGCCGAGGTCGCAGGCGTAGGTGACGGGATACTCGACCACCTGGAACCGCTTGCCGGGCGACTGGAACGGAAACAGCTTGGCCGCGGACAGCGTAATCGTATCCACCCCGTCGTTGCTCGAATACGCCGCGCGGTTGTCGCCGAAGTACGCGTTCGCGGTGCTGCCGGTGGGGCTCAGGTTGTAGATCACGATCGAGTTCCCCGCGGCAAGCGCGGGCAGGGTCCCGATCACATCGAACGAGCTGTCTGCGGCAACGAAGTTGAGAATGTTGCCCGCGCCGCTGCTGTCCGTTTGGGCGCGGTAGCGCCCGCCGCCGCTCGTCTGCAGGTACTCCAGGTAGGTCACATTGCCGACGGTCGTCACCCGGATGCTGTTGGGAAGCGCGGTGCGCGCGTCGCGCGTGATCCGGCGCAGCGCCGTATCCGCGATGTCGCTCAACTCGCCGCGCCGCACGGCATCCATGTAGCCCTCCACCGGCCGGCGGATGAAGACCGCCACCGTTGCCGCGAGGATGCCGGTGATTGCGATCACTATGACCATCTCGACCAGCGTGAAGCCGCGCGCGCGCGCGCGTCGCGCGCGCTGTTCCGGGTTCCGGGTTTCGGGTTCCGGGTTCCCAGTTCCGTGTTCCGGGTTCCGGGTTCCGGGTTCCGAGATTAAAGTTCCGGGTTCCGGGTTCCGCGTTCCGCGTTCCCAGTACCGTGTTCCGGGTTCCGCGTTCCGGGTTTCACATTCCGGGTTTTGAGGTTTGAACATTGAACGTTGAACCTTGAACATCGAACGCGTTACGGCAACGAGTTAGGGGCGTAACGCGTTCGGTAGCCATTCAGCGTGACCGACGTGTTACCCGGGCCCGTCACGGTCACGGTGATGAGCAGGCTTTGAGGGCGCCCGAAGGAGTCGTTGCCGATTGCGCCCAGCGACTGGGCAGCGACGTTCGCCGTGACCCGGTAGCCTTCGAGCCCGGAGATGAGGGTGCTGTCGATATTCCGGATGCCCGTAAAGCCCGACTGTGCCACGTTCGAGTCGAAGCCGTGGTAGTCGTTGACGTTGTCGAACGGCTTGGTGGCGCTGTAGCGCGTCTCGGTCTCGCTGGCGTAGGTTTCCGGCCCGATCGCCTCCGGCAGAGTCGGGCAGCTGCCTGCGGGCTTGAGCGCCACCCCGACCATGGTCCATTCCTCCGTAGTGCCAGTCCAACTCATCGTAACCGAGGCTGCACCGGCTTCCGTAGAGCCTGCGCCAATCGATTGATTGCTGTAACCATCCCAGATTTTGGTCTGACCCGCCCCGGCAGTCTTGCTGCCCAAGGGAGTCTCCTTGGTTCCCATGAAGTCAACGACGAGATCATTCGTTGCGGCAGTGACCGTGACCGTCGGGTTCGTCCCTGTCCCGCCGGTCGCCGTAGCGGGTGTCCCGAGCGGCGTCGTCTGATGGACGCCCGTGTAGGAAGAAACCGCCACGAACGTGCCGCTTGAGTCCCCGGCTGAAACGATGACTCGCATCGTTGCGGTTTTGGCGGTGGGGTTTTTCAGGCCATACACCACGGTACGAACGTTCGCAGCCTCGGTAGCCGTGCTTATTACACTGAGTGCTTCGTTGGCTACCCCCGGATCCCAGACCACCGAGGTGATCGACGGATAAGAGTTGCTATGGACGACCTGGACAAAAACGTAGCGGTCCGATCCGCTGATGGTGTGGGTGACATTTATCGTGCCCCCTGTCTCCGAGGTCGTGCTTTTGCTGGTCGGATCCGCGGCTGGCGTTGCCACGAAAGCCGCGGTTGCCGCGCCCGGGTCGTCCGGGTCGCAGTAGGTGAAGGGCTGGAGCTGAATTTCCTCGAGCACCGCCTCGGCGATCGCGAGCGCCTGCTTGTGGATCAGCGGATCGGCGCTACTGCGCGTGGTGACGGTGATGACGCTGATAATGCCCGCCACCGAGGCGCTGACGATGACGATGAATACGATCAGCTCGACCAGCGAAAGTCCGCGCGCGCGCACTCTTCGCGCGCGCTGTTCCGGGTTCAATGTTCCGTGTTCCGTGTTCCGCGTTCCGGGTTTCACGTTCCGGGCCTTTAACTTTGAATCTTGAACTTTGAACATTGAACTTTGAACATTGAACCCGGAACAGAGTTTAGGGGTGAACGTAGCCCGTCTCCGCCTCGACCACGATGATCCGCGTGGGGTCGCCGGTAATCGTGCTGGTCAGGGTGATCGTCTGCGTTGCGCTCGGGCGCCCGGCGCCGTCGAAGCTGAAGTTCACCGTGGGTGACAGCGTCACGCCGGAGGGTGCCGTCGTCGTGAGGTTAGCCCCGGTAGCCGGGTGAGCCAGCGGCGTGCCACTTGAAGGACAGGATCCGCTCCGCGCGCTGATGGCCGTAGTGGTAACGCAGACGTAAACCGTCCTGCGCCACGCAATGGCCGTCTTGTGCGCGTAGCGCACCACCATCTGCGCCTCGTCATGGAACCCGCGCGAAGCGAACGCGTCGCGGCCGATAAACCGTGGCCCGAGGAGCGCCCCCAGGAGACCCGTGATGGCGATGACGATGACCAGCTCGATGATCGTGAAGCCGCGCGCGCGCGCCATGCGCGCGCGCTGTTCCGGGTTCCGGGTTCCGGGTTCCGGGTCCAATGTTCCGCGTTCCGCGTTCCGGGTTCCGCGTTCCCGGTTCAACGTTCCGGGTTCCGGGTTCCGCGTTCCGAGCTTCAGTTCCAAGAGATTCATTCCTTGAACATTGAACTTTGAACGTTGAACTTTGAACCTTTACTAGCACCCGAAAAAAAGGGGTGAACCGGCTGCGGTTCACCCCTGGTGCCCGTCGGCAGGCACTACCTGCCTCAAAAACAGCTTGCTTTTAGCATCCTGTAGTAACGACCGTGACGTTGCCGTTCGTGCTGTCGTATGACGCCTGGCACGTGGCACTGCCGCCGTTGGTCGGCTGGAAGGTCGATGTAGCGGCGTAGGCGGCCGTGAACCCGCTGCAGTCGGTACCGCTGCAGCGCATCGCGGTCCCGATACCACCCGCTGCACCCGTCGGCACTCCGCCGCTGGCGCCGGTGCCGGTGCCGACGGCCACTGACTGGCCATCCGCGGTGGCCACGGTTGCAAGACCGGTGGAACCGACCACGATCCACTTCGACTGGATGACGGCGACCGCCGCGCGAAGACCGCCCGAGAAACCATTAACCGATGAAACCCGCGCTTCCGTCTGCAGATTGACGAAGCGCGGCAGCGCGGTTGCGGCAAGGATGCCGAGAATCACGATTACCACCACCAGCTCGATCAGCGTAAAACCCCGTTGATGCCTGTTCATATCGCCTCTCCTTCGTTCAAAGTTGGACTACTGTACCCGATTCCATCGCCGGCTGCTGTGAACCTGCTGTGTCGTTTTCCATGACCGCGCGCGTGAAATTATTCACAATGCACCGCTTGCATCTCATTGATACCTATGCAAATCCCGTGCCAGCAGTATACCCCTGTGGGTAATTAATTGCCAGTCTCAAGCATCTCGCGGGTCCCAGCGTGACGCCGGTCACGCTTCAAAGTTCCGGGTTCCGGGTTCCGGGTTCCAAGTTCAATGTTCCGGGTTCCGGGTTCCAAGTTCAATGTTCCGGGTTCCGGGTTCCGGGTTCCAAGTTCAATGTTCCGGGTTCCGGGTTCCGGGTTCCGGGTTCCGGGTTCAAGGTTCAAGGTTCAAGGTTCAAGCAAGGTTGGAGCGGGTCCTGATTCGAGGGTTCTGGTTTTGAACTTTGAACCTGGAACATGGAACATGGAACATTGAACTTGGAACCTGGAACTTATCTTTTTCCGAGCGCCGCGCCGCCGAGGTCCCACATCGGCAGGAACACGCCGAGCGCGAGGATCAGCACCAGCACGCCGAGCCCCACGATCAGCACCGGCTCGATCTGCGCGGCCAGGTTCTTGAGGGAGTACTCGACGTCGCGCTGGTAGACCTCCGCGATCTCGTTCATCATCTCGTCGAGCTCGCCGGCCTCCTCGCCCACCGCCAGCATTTGCAGCACCATAGGCGAGAAAATGCCGGCCGCCGCCGCCGCGCGCCGCAGCGACTCGCCGCGCTCCACGCCCTCGCGTATCGCATCGATCTTGCGCCTCATGTACTCGTTGTCCAGCGTGCCGGCGACGATGGTAAGCGCCTGCACCGCCGGCAAGCCGCTGCGGACCGCAAGCGCGAAGCTGCGCGCAAAACGCGCGATGGTCGCATTGAGCACGATCGGGCCCGCGATCGGGAGCTTCAACTTGAATTCGTCCCACACCAGCCGCCCCCGCTGGGAATTGATGTAGTGACGGAAGCCGAACGCCGCCACGAAGAGGATGCCGAGCAGCACCGGCCAGTAGGCCACCGTGAAATTGGAGAAGGCGATCAGCCCCTTGGTGATCGCCGGGAGTTCGGCCTTGAAGCCCGCGTAGGCCTTGGCGAAGGTGGGGATCACGAAAACGTTGACGATGCCGATCGCCACCACCATGGTGACGATGACGAAGATGGGATAGCGGACCGCCGCGCGCACCTGGTCGTGCATGAATTTCTCGAACTCCAGGTGATGAAAGAGGCGCATGAACACTTCCTGGAGCTTGCCGGTGAACTCGCCGACGCGCACCATCGCCACGAAGAACGGGTCGAACGCCTTGGGCTGGCGCGCCATGCAGGTGGACAGTTCGTTCCCGCTCTCGAGGCCCTGGCGGAGCTCGCGCATCACGCGCGAGAGGGGGGTGTTCTCGCCGGAGCCCTCGAGGCCCTTCAGCGCGCTCATGATCGGCACGCCGGCCTTCAGCAGGATATTCATCTGCCGGCTGAACAGCAGCACGTCGGTTAGCGTGATTTTCTTTTCGGTAAAGCGCTGGAGCAGTCCCGGCTCCGCCTCCCCCGGCGCGGCCGCGATCGTGATCTCGATCGGCGTGACGCCGAGGCGCAGGAGCTCCGCCGCGACGACGTTATCGTCGGCGCCCTCGAGCTCGCCCTCCGCCATCTGCCCGCGCTCGTCGCGCCCCTTGTATGCGTATAGCGGCATTTAAGATACCTGAAAGGCAATAGGTAAAAGGCAAAAATCAAAAATTAGAAATGCGCTGCTGGTCCGGGAGTTGCCGTTCATTTTGCCTCCACCTTGTATTTCGCCGTTCCTTTGACAGTCGCAACCGCCTTTGAAAGTATCGCTCTCAACCAGATCACGTTTCACCGCCATGTTCCCACTCACCCTTGAAATTTTGCCTTTTGTCTTTTGATTTTTGCCTTTTGATTTTTTATTTCGTGTTCAATCCTCAAGCTGGCTGCTGATGCGCATCGCCTCGTCCACCGTGGTCCTGCCGGCCGCAGCCAGCATCGCGGCATGGCGGCGCAGCGTGTTGCCGGCCATCTGCTTGCGCGCCGCGACGATGAACGCCTGGACGTCTTCGGAGTTCGCCGCCGCCACTACCGGGTTGGTCATCTCCAGTATCTCGTAGACGCCGGTGCGCCCGGAGAAGCCGGTGCTGTTGCATTGGGAGCAGCCGCTGCCGCTCATGAACTGGAAGCGGTCCACCGTATCGCCGAACTCGAGGCGCAGCCACTCGTGCTCGTTCGGCATGAGCTTGTGCTCCTTCGCGCAGCTTCGGCAAATGACGCTCACCAGGCGCTGCGCGATCACCAGCTGGAGCGATAGCGCCACCATGTAGCGCGGCGCGCCCATGTCGATCAGCCGCACCGGCGTCGAGACGGCGTCGTTGGTATGCAGG
Source organism: uncultured Streptomycetaceae bacterium (assembly GCA_964521405.1). GTDB lineage: Bacteria > Pseudomonadota > Gammaproteobacteria > Burkholderiales > SG8-41 > SG8-41. The sequence continues at coordinate 10,738 of CAZFRR010000108.1, forward strand.
GTGGAGAACACCATGTGGCCGGTCATCGCCGCGCGCATGCCGGTCTCCACCGTCGCCTGGTCGCGCATTTCCCCCACCAGGATGACATCCGGGTCCTGGCGCAGGGCGGCGCGCAGCACGCGGTCGAAGCCAAGCTCGATTTTCTCGTTGACCTGCACCTGGTTGATGCCGGGCAGCCGGATTTCGACCGGGTCCTCGACGGTGATGATCTTGCGCTCGAGGGTGTTCAACTCGGACAACGCCGCGTAGAGCGTCGTCGTTTTCCCGCTGCCGGTGGGGCCGGTCACGAGCACCATGCCGCTCGAGCGGTGGATCACGACGCGCATCCTCTCCACCATTTCCGCCGGCATGCCGATATTGTCGATGCCGAGCACGCCGCCCGACTGGGTCAGGAGCCGCATCACGGCCGATTCCCCGTACTGCGTGGGCATGGTCGAGAGCCGCACGTCGATCTGGATGCCGCGCACCCTCACGGCGAAACGCCCGTCCTGCGGCAGCCGCTTCTCCGAGATGTCGAGGCTCGACATGAGTTTCAGCCGCAGCACCAGCGCGGTGGCGATCTTGGCATCGGCCTCCGTCTGCAGGTGCATCACGCCGTCGATGCGGAAGCGGATCTGCAGTTTCTTCTCCAGCGGCTCGATGTGGATGTCGGAAGCCCGCTGCTGCATCGCGTCCTCGAACACCGTCTGCAGGAGCTTCACCACCGGCGCTTCCTCGAGCCCCGGCGTCGTCGTCATCGCGCCGAAGTCCACCACGCTGGTATCGCCGAGCTCCTCCCCCAGCTCCTGCGCGAGCCCCGCAATCTGCTCGGTGCGGCGGTAGATGCGGTCGAGAGTGCGCACCACCTCCGCGCCCGTGACCACGACGATATCGATGTTGCGCTTCAATATCCGGGCGATCTCGTCGTAGGCCGTGAGATCGGTGGGGTCGGCCATGCCGACCTTGATGGCCGCGCCGGCGTCGTCGAGCACCAGCGCGCGGAAGCGCCGTGCCGCTGACTCGGGCAGCTTGAGCACGACCTCGCGCTTGACGTTGAGCTGCTTGAGGTCGACGTAAGTGAGGTTGAGCTGGCGGGCCAGGGCTTGCGCGAGTTGCTCCTCGTGCAGGATCCCCTTGTCGGTCAGGACGCGGCCCAGCCGGCGCCCGTTTTTCTTCCCTTCCTCGAGCGCGGCCTTCAACTGCTCCTCGGTGAGCAGTTTCTGCTGTATTAGTATCTCGCCAAGACGGACTTTCTCAGGCCGGGCCATGTGCGCCTTTTATTGATCTTGAGAGTACCATTAACTTCCTGATACATCTCATTGATATGTAAAGATATCTTGTTTTTGGAACGAGGGCAACATCCTTATGCTTGAAGTGGTGCTGTTCGAGCCGGAAATTCCGCCCAATGCCGGCAATGTCATCCGGCTGTGCGCCAACACCGGATGCCGCTTGCATCTAGTGCACCCGCTGGGATTCTCGTTGCGCAACAAGCAATTGCAGCGAGCGGGCCTGGATTACCACGCGTTCGCGGAACTCGTTCAGCATGAGGATTGGGGCGCGTGCCGTAGTGCGCTTGCGGGCCGGCGAATGTTCGCCGTTTCGACACGCGGCGCCACCCGACACGACCAACCGCGTTACGACGAAAACGATGTGTTCGTTTTCGGCCCCGAGACGCGCGGCTTGCCGCAGGAAGTGCTTGAGGAATTTGCGCCGGAGCGGCGCATCCGGGTGCCGATGCTGGAGGCGAGCCGCAGCCTGAACCTGTCGAACGCGGTGGCCGTGGTCGTCTATGAAGCCTGGCGCCAACTTGGTTTTCGCGGCGGAGCTTGATCTAACCGCGGAGACGCCGAGACGCAGAGTCGTTCGAATGATTTCTTCGAGCCTTTGCGCCTCCGCGCCTCTGCGGTAAAGATCAGTATTCAGTCTTCTGTTCGCGCGACAGCAATTCCTGCACCGCCGCGCGCGCCTGCCGGGGATCATCGAGCACGCGGCACACCGCGCGCGTGATCGGCATGTCGACCTTCAGCTGCGCCGCGAGATTGGCCACCGAGCGCGCCGTGTGCACGCCTTCCGCCGTATGACCGAGACCGGCGAGCACCTCGGCGAGCGGAGCGCCGCGCGCGAGCGCCAGCCCCACGCGGCGGTTGCGGGAAAGATCGCCGGTGCAGGTGAGTATCAGGTCCCCGGCCCCGGCGAGGCCCATGAAGGTCTCCGCCCGCCCGCCGAGCGCCACGCCGAGCCGCGTCATCTCGGCCAGCCCGCGGGTGATCAGCGCGGCGCGCGCGGAGAGCCCCAGCTCGAGGCCATCGCTCACCCCGGCGGCGATCGCCATCACGTTCTTGACCGCGCCCGCCGCCTCCACGCCAACCACGTCCTCGCTCGGGTAGATGCGCAACGCGGCGCCATGCAGGATGCGCGCCGCTTCGCGCCCGAAACCGCCGTCAGTCGAAGCCAGCGTGAGCGCGGCCGGCAAGCCCCTGGCCACTTCCTCCGCGAAGCTCGGCCCCGACAGGACGGCGCGCGGCACGCCGGGCGCAAGCTCCTCCGCGCAGACCTGGTGCGGCAGGCGCGCCTGCCCGCTCTCAAAGCCTTTGCACAGCCAGACGAGAGGGGCGCTCGATCCCGCCGCACGGATACGCTGCAGCGTCTCGCGCAAGCCATTGGTGATGACGGCGATGAGTATCAGGTCGGCGCCCCGCACCGCCGCCCCGAGATCTTCGTCGAGCGCGAGCGAGTCCGGCAGCGTGAATCCGGGGAGATAGCGCCGGTTCGCCCGCTCGGCGCGCAGCGCCTTGATGAGAGCCGCATCGCGCGCCCACAAGCGCACGTCGTGGCGAGCCTGCAGGACGATGCTGATCGCCGTGCCCCAGGCGCCTGCTCCCAAAACCGCTATTTTCATGGGGAGTTCCGGGTTCCGGGTTCCGAGTTCCGAGTTCCAGGTTCCAGGTTCCAGGTTCAAGGTTCAAGGTTCAAGGTTCAAGGTTTTGACAGCGCGGGCTTCCGGCCGCAACTTTGAACTTGGAACTTTGAACTTGGAACCTTGAAGTCAGGCGCCCCAGACCTGGGTGATCCTGACGTAGCCCGCCTGGCCATCGCGATGCCGCACCCGCAGCCAGCCGCCGGCGACCTCCAGCAGGTCGAGCAGCACGTTCTGCTGCGCCTGGAACACCACCGGCGCGCCATCGTCCGCGGCTTCGCGGACCTGGGCGAGCGGCGCCTTGACCAGCACCGTGCGCCGGTCGGCAAGAAGCCGGCTCTCGATCCACGTCAGCTCCCCGCCCGCGTCGCGCACCTTGCTCCAGCCCTCCACCACCACCACGACCTCGAACGGATAGCCCTGGCCCACGACGAAAAGCTTTTTTGACTTGGCCGAAGGCGCGTCGTAGAGGATGGCCGCGTTCTCCGACACCGATTTGAATTCAGCCGCGGGGCCGGTTGACGCCCACGCCAGGGCGCCGGCGGCGGCGAGGCATGAAGCGAAGCGGGAGATCATGTGGCGAGGGGTGAGGGCGCCGCGCCGGCCTGGCCCTGCTCCTGCATCCGCCTCTGATAGAGCGTCTCGAAGCCCACGTGCGGCAACAGCACCGGGGGGAAACCGGCGCGCGCCAGCACGTTCGAGACCGTCTCGCGCGCGTACGGCAGCAGGGTCCTCGGGCAGGCCACGTTGACCATGGCCTCGAATTCCTGCGGCTGGACGCTGCGAATCTGGAAGATTCCCGCTTGCGCGACCTCGACCAGGAAAAAAGTTTTCTCGCGCAGCTTCGCGGTGACGGTAGCGGTCAGCACCACCTCGTATTGGCCGTTGTCGAGGGCGTGCACTTCCGTGTGCAGATTGATATCGACTTTCGGGGCTTCCTGCTCGGTGAAGATCTGCGGGGCGTTCGGGATCTCGAGAGAGAGGTCCTTGAGGTAGACCTTCTCGATGGAAAACACTGGTTGCTGCTGTTCGCTCATGGTTCGCTCGCCCGGTTGACGGTTTCAGCCCGCTTGCAGCAGCGGGTCCAGCCTGCCGGCACGGTCCAGCGCCGCCAGATCTTCATAGCCGCCGACGTGCGTCTCGCCGATGTAGATCTGCGGAACGCTGCGGCGGCCGGTTTTCTCCATCATTTCCACGCGCCGCTCGGGCTCGAGATCGACGCGGATCTTGTCGATCGCGGCAACGCCCTTCGCGCGCAGCAGCCGCTCGGCCATCTGGCAGAACGGGCAGACGCCCGTGCTGTACATCGTGACTTTGGCCATCGGCGGCTCAGCCTTTGTCCAGCGGCAGGCTCGCCTGCTGCCACGCCGCGATGCCGCCGCGCAACGCGAACGCTTCGGCGAATCCCTGCTTGCGCAGCAGCCCGACCACCGCGGGCGCCCGCGTACCGGTCTTGCAGGCCACGACGATGGGCCGCGACTTGTACTTGTCGAGCTCCTTCAATCGCTCGGAGAGCTGGGCCTCGGTAATGTGCCTGGCATGGGTAATGTGCCCCGCCGCGTATTCGCCGGTATCGCGCACGTCGAGCACCAGCGCATCGCGGCGGTTGATCAACTGGACCGCCTCGAACGCGCCCACTTCGTGGGTTTGCCGGAAGGACCGGGAGACGAGCGGCCATAGCAGCATGCAGCCCGTCGACACCGCCAGCCCGAGCAATAGCATGTTGAACGGGCTTTTTTGCAGAAAAACCAGGAACGGCTCCAACCCTTACCCCTCGTGTCGGTTCACGTCACGGCTTGCCGCGCGCGGCGCGCAACTGCGCTGACTTTGCAGTCGCCAATTCTAACAGAGGCGTCAACTCGGCGGGATGCCGGGCGGCCGCTTCGCGCAGGATTTTCAGCGTCGCCTCCAGTTCCCCCGGATAAACGCTCGCCGCGCGCGCGAACTCCCGCGCCGCCGCCTCGCGGTTCCCTTCGAGCGCGAGCAGGATCGCCTGCCGGTAGACGACGCCGGCGATCGGCGCGAAGCGCGCGACGCGGCTGTTGATCTCCCGCTTCTCGCGCAGGCGCTCGGTCCCGAGACCCATCGCCGCTGCAATGGCGAGCTCGGCGTAGGGCTCGAGCAGCGGTTCCCGGTGCGCCCGGGACACGGCCGAGGCAAATTCGCTCGTCTCGGGCTTGACGCCGCCCGTCTCGAACAGCCGCTCGAAATCCCGGTAGTTGTGCACCAGGGATACGGCGTACAGCGTCCCGGCGGCAAGGAGCAGCAGCATCAGCGGCGGGCCGGCGCGGTGGAGCCGCAGCTCGAGATGCCCGCCCGCAACGAGCCCCGCTGCCACTGCGGCGATGCCGAGAAAATAGGCAAACCACAGCGGATGCTCGAGCACGCTGTGCACGGCAATCACGCCCAGCAACGCGAGCACCCACCAGTGCGCCAGGTCGATCCTGGCGCGCCTCAAGCCCCACAGCCAGGCGAGCGCTGCGCCGGCAACGAGCAACGCGCCGGCCAGGCCGGTTTCCGCGAGCAGGTGCAACACGATGTTGTGGGCATGGTTGAATGGCCAGGTGCTGAGAGCAAGTCCGCGCTGGGCCCGGTATTCGAAGTCTTGCCAGGGAAACTGTCCCCAGCCGACGCCCAGGAACGGCGCCTGCAGGAACATCTCCCAGGCCTCGCGTGCGACTTGCAGGCGGTGGGCGATATTGATCGGCCCCGAACTGCCCTCGCCACCCACCAGCCGCTGCGTCACGGTTTCCGTTCCGCCGCTGGAGGCAAGCCACGGCTGGGTCGCGAGCCATTGCGACAGCGCGAATCCGGCGACAAACAGCGCCACGCAACCGGCGAGCCGCTTGCCGCCCGCGCCGCGCCGCCACGCGTAGAGGAGCGCCAGCACGAGCATGAAGGCGAGAAACAGCAGCGCGCTGCGCGACCCGGTCAGGCCGATCACGAAGATCAGCGGCGCTGCGCCGGCCGCCACCGCGGCGCCATGCATCCGTCCTCCAGCGTAGAGGTAGGCGAACGAAACCAACGCGAGCGTGCTGTAGTTGGCGAAATGATTGGCCTGGGCGAGGTTGCCGTAGACCAGCGCCGAGCGCTTGGGCGCGATCAGCGTGTTGGGCAGATCCGATATCTGGTAGTGCTGCAGCAAGGCGAAGAGCGCGGCGAGCACGCCGCCCACCACCAGAAACCACGCCAGCACCGTGGCGATCCCGTCCAGGCTCAACTCGCGGCGCAGGCCGCCGGCAAGCATCACCAGCAGCACCGCCCACGCGACGTACAGCCCGGCGGCGAGCGGCTGCCCGCCGTAGGCGACCTGGCCCAGCGCGTACTGGACGCCCAGCACCAGGATGAAACCCAGCAGGGGCAGCACCATCACGGGCAGCGGCGCGGCATGCCAGAACCGCTTGCCCGCGAGCAGCGCGAGCGCCAGCAGGCCGAGAATCAGGGCCAGCCACTCGCTGTAGAAAGAAGTCAGCGGAAATTGGTGGAAAGGCTGCAGGAAGGGCAGCGTCCACGCGAGCCCGATGGCCGCAAGGCTGAAACGCGCCGCCGCGAGTTGCGGCCCGCCGGGCGTTGTGCCCGTCATGACGTTCATGGATTCACTGCTCGCGCGCTCCTGGCCGCCACCGATTCTAGCAGGGGCATGAAAGCTTCAGGACGGCTCTGCGCGAGTTTCTTGAGCTGCGCGACGACCTCACCGGCTCCGCCGGGATAGACGCGCAGCGACCGATCGAGCTGGACGAGCGCCGCTTCGCGCTCACCCGCCAGCGCGAGGAGCAGGGCATAGCTATAAACCACAAAGGAATCCGGCGAAAAATGCACGGCGCGGGCAGTGAACTCGAGCTTTTCGGGCAGCCTCTCCTCGCTCACCGTGATGCCATACACGACCGCCAGCTCCACGTACGGCACGAGCAGCGGCTCGCGGTAGAGGCCGACGACAGCCTTGGCAAACGCCGCTTCGTCCAGCAGCTGCGCCGACCGGCTTTCCGGAGTGAACACCAGGCGCTCGAACTCGAGGTACGACGGCAACAGGGCGGCGAGGTTGAGCCAGCCCGTGAGGATGGCCAGCCCGGCCGCCGCGCGCGCCGCGCCGGCGAACCGCAGGGTGAAGACGCGCTCCGCGCCGAAGCCGAGCAGCAGCGCCGCCATGCCGAGGAAATAGGAGTACCACAGGGGGTACTCGAGCAGGCTGTGGATGGCGATGACGGCGGCAACGCTCAGCAGCCACCATCCTTCGAGCTCGAACTTCACGCGCTTGCGGTCGACCAGCCAGAGCACGATCGAGCCGACGACGATCGCCGCACCGAGCGCGCCGGTTTCGGCCATGAGCTGCAGCACGATGTTGTGCGAGTGGTTGTAGACGCCGGACGCCGCTGTCTCACCGCTTATGGCCTGGAGCACAAAGTGGTGCCACGCGAACTGCCCCCAGCCGGCGCCGAGCAGCGGCGCGGCGAGGAACATCTGCCACGCTTCACCCCATATCTGCAGCCTTGGCGCGATCCCGCTCGCCATCTGAAACAGACGATCCATGGCGGTGAGCAGCCGGTCGTCCGGGGGCGTCATGAAAGGCAGCAGCGCCACTGCCTGCGCGATGAGGAAGCCGGGCAACAGCCAGCCCGCGGCAAGCGCGAGGCGGCGGCTGCCGGCATCGCGCCGGCAGACGTACAGCAACACGGCCAGCGCCGTCAGCGCGCCGAGGTAGAGCCAGATGCTGCGCGAGCCGACCAGCGCCAGCACCAGCAGGCACAGCGCGATGAATCCTCCAGCGAGCGCGCCGTGCAGACGGCGGCAGGCATACAGATAGCCCGCGGAAGCGAGCGCCAGCGACAGGTGCGAGGCGTAATGGTTGGGTTGCCCGAGATTGCCGAACACCTGCAGCGTGTTGCCGCGCCCGATCAGGAACTCAACCGGGGTAGAGACGTGGAAATGCTGAATCAGGCCGACTGCCAAGCTCAGTATTCCGCTTGCAAACAGGAACCAGGCGAGCGTCGTTGCGACAGCCGCCATGCCAAGCTCGCGCCTCAGCACGCGGCCCAGCAAAATCATGAGCGCTGCCCATAGCAGGTAGAGCACCGCGGTCAGCAACTGCTCCGGGTACGGCGAGCGATCCAGCGCCGCCTGCACTCCCAGCACCACTGCCAGCCCGATCGGGGCCATGGCGACCGCCGGCAGTTCCGCTTCCCGCCACGCCTGCCTCGTCAGCAACACCAGCGCTGCCGTCAACCCGAGCGCGAACGCCAGCCACTCGCTGTAGAACCCGGTGAGAGGATAACGATGGTAGGGCTGCAGGAACGGCAGCGTCCACGCGAGCCCGGTGAGCAACAGGCTGGCGCGGGCAAATAGTTTAGAATTGTCTGAAGACAAAGACGCGCCAGGATGCCCGTGAAATCATGAAAATAACTCCGGTTCTGCTGATCATACTCGACGGCTTCGGGCACCGCGAGGAATGCGCGGACAACGCCATCTGCCAGGCGCGCAAGCCGCACTGGAATTTCCTGTGGCAGACCTGCCCCCACACCTTGATCGATGCCTCGGAAAAATGGGTGGGACTGCCCCAGGACCAGATGGGGAATTCCGAGGTCGGCCATATGAACATCGGCGCCGGCCGCGTCGTCTACCAGGATTACACCCGGATCGAGAACGCGATCGAGACCGGCGAATTTTTCAGGAACCCGGCGCTCACGAAGGCGGTCGAAATCGCCCGCGCCAGCGCGCGCGCGCTGCACATCATGGGCCTCGTTTCCCCCGGCGGTGTGCACAGCCACGAGTTGCAGATCCACGCCATGCTCGAGATGGCGGCGCGCGCCGGCGTGGGTGACGTGCGGGTGCACGCTTTCCTCGACGGCCGCGACACGCCGCCCAGGAGCGCCGAAGTGTCGCTCGCCGCCCTCCGGAAAAAGTGCGGTGCACTCGGGACCGGCCGCATTGCTTCGATATGCGGCCGCTACTACGCGATGGACCGCGACAACCGCTGGGAGCGCGTGCAGTCCGCTTACGACCTCATCACGTCGGGCACCGCGGAGTACCGCGCCGGGTCCGCGGTTGAGGGGCTCCTCGCCGCCTACGCCCGGGGCGAGTCGGACGAGTTCGTGAAAGCGACCGCGATTGGCGAGCCGGCGCCCATGGCGGACGGCGATGCGGTCGTATTCATGAACTTCCGCGCCGATCGCGCCCGGCAACTCACGCGGGCGCTGACCGATGCCGGATTCAAGGAATTCTCCCGCGGGCGCTTTCCGAAACTCGGCTGCTACTGCACGCTCGCATCCTACGGCGAGGACTTCGCGCACCTCCCGGCGGCGTTCCCGCCGCAAAGCGTCGCGGGCGGCTTCGGCGAGTACGTGTCGGGCCAGGGGCTGAAGCAGCTGCGCATCGCGGAAACCGAGAAATACGCGCATGTCACCTATTTCTTCAATGGCGGCGTGGAGCAGCCGTGCCCGGGAGAAGACCGCGTCCTCGTCGCCTCCCCCAAGGTCGCCACCTACGATCTCCAGCCCGAGATGAGCGCGCGCGAAGTGACGGACCGGCTGGTGGAAGCGATTGAGGGACGCCGCTACCAGGCCATCATCTGCAACTTTGCCAACAGCGACATGGTCGGCCACACCGGCAATCTCGCAGCCGCCACGCTCGCAATCGAAGTCCTCGACGAGTGCGTCGGCCGCGCGGTGACTGCCATGCGCGAGACCGGCGGAGAAGTGCTGATCACGGCCGACCATGGCAACGCCGAAATGATGCTCGACCCGAAAACGAAGCAGGCCCATACCGCGCACACGTTAAATCTCGTGCCGCTCCTCTATATCGGGCGCAACGCCAGGGCCGCGGACCACGGCGCGCTGCAGGACGTCGCCCCCACGCTGCTCGCCATGATGGGCCTGCCGCCGCCGCCGCAGATGACCGGGAAGTCCCTTCTCACCTTCACGTGAGCCTGAAATTTCCCGTCGCCCGCGGCCTCCTGCTGCTCCTCGCCCTGGCGAGCACGGGCGCGGAGCCGGCGGGAGCCGGCGCGACGGAAAAGGAACTGCGCGAGCTGCGCGGGCGCATCGAGGCGCTGCAGAAGAACCTCGCCGATACGGAGGAATCAAAGAGCGAAGCGGCCGACGCCCTGCGAGAGTCGGAGCGCGCGATCTCGGAAACCAACCGCGCGCTGCGCGAGCTCACCGCCCAGTCCCGGGAGTTGAACCAGCGGCTCGCCGAGTTGAACGCCGGGAAGCGCCGGCACGAGGAATCGCTCAAATCCCAGCAGGCGCTGTTGACGCGCCTCCTCTACCAGCATTACCTGGGCGGGGAGTCCGAGCCGCTGAAGCTGCTGCTCAACCGCGAGGATCCCAACGAGATCGCGCGCCGCCTGCATTACTTTGGCTACATCTCGCGCGCCCGCGCGCGGCTGATCGTAGAGGTGCGCGGGAGCCTGACGCAATTGCAGCAGCTGTCGCTGGAAACGGAGAGAAAAGCGTCCGAGCTCGTCGCCGTCACCGCCGAGAGCAAGGCGCTGCGCGTCCGGCTCGAGCGTGACAAGCGCGCGCGCAGCCAGGTGCTCGGCCGGATTTCGCGCGACATCCAGCGCCAACGGCGAGAGATCGGCACGTTGAAGCGCGACGAGGGCCGGCTCGCGCGCCTCGTCGAGAGCCTGGGCAAGCTGGTGGCGCGCGGGAAGACCGCGCCGCGGGTGAAAAACGAGCGCATCCCGCAGGCCCCCAGCGGCGACAGCCCGTTCCTGGAGTTGAAGGGAAAGCTCCATCTTCCGGTCCGCGGGGAACTTGCGAACCGTTTCGGCAGTCCACGTGCTGATGGCGGCGTGGTCTGGAAGGGGCTCTTTATCGTCGCCCGGGCGGGCGACGAGGTGCGGGCGGTCGCCGACGGGCGCGTGGTGTTTGCCGACTGGCTGCGCGGCTTCGGCAATCTCCTTATCGTCGACCACGGCGACGCCTACATGAGCCTCTACGGCAACAACGAGAGCCTTTTCAAGCGGGTGGGCGACCCGATTCGCGGCGGAGAACCGGTCGCCGCGGTGGGCGCCAGCGGCGGCAATACCGATTCGGGTTTATACTTCGAACTCAGGCATCAAGGCAGGCCGCTGGACCCCCTGGACTGGGTCAGCATCCGGTAGACGTTGATTGGCGTAACGGCAGGACCGCTTCCAGCCCGGGCAACCGGGCTTTTTCGACTCACGATTCACGATTTACGACCCACGGGCTTCAAGGAGCAGGCAATGCTTACCAGGCTGCAGCAAATCGGACTGTTGGTGATCGGCGCGCTGATCGGCATTTCGGTCAGCCTCAATTATTCGGCGGTGGCGCAAAAAGCCTCGACGATCGCGCCGCTGCCGATCGAGGAGTTGCGCGCGTTCACCGAGGTATTCGGGCGCGTCAAGAGCGATTACGTCGAGCCGGTGGACGACAAGAAGCTCATCACCGAGGCGATCAACGGCATGCTCTCCGGGCTCGACCCCCACTCCTCCTACCTCGACCAGGAAGCGTTCAAGGAGCTGCAGGTCGGCACGCAGGGCGAGTTCGGCGGACTCGGCATCGAAGTCGGCATGGAAGACGGTTTCGTCAAGGTGGTCGCGCCGATCGACGACACGCCCGCCGCGCGCGCCGGGATCAAGTCCGGCGATCTCATCGTCAGGCTCGACGAAACCTCCGTCAAGGGCATGACGCTGAACGACGCGGTGAAGCGCATGCGCGGCAAGCCCAACACCCAGATCACCCTCACCATCGTGAGGAAGGGCGAGACGAAGCCGCTGGTGGTGACGCTGACGCGCTCCGTCATCAAGATCCAGAGCGTGCGCTCCCGGATGCTCGAGCCGGGCTACGCCTATTTCCGCGTGAGCCAGTTCCAGGAGCACACCGGCGAGACGCTCGCACGCGCGATCGAAAAGCACTTCAAGGAAAATGCCGGGCCGATGCGCGGCATCGTACTCGACCTGCGCAACGACCCGGGGGGCCTCCTGAACGGCGCGGTGGCGGTGTCAGCCGCGTTCCTGCCCGCCGGCTCGCTGGTGGTGTACACCGATGGGCGCACCGAAGACTCGAAGATGAAGTTGAGCGCGAGCCCGGAACATTACCTGCGCGGCCGCATGAAGGATGACTACAACAAGAAGTTGCCGGCCGAAGTGAAGACGGTGCCGATGGTGGTGCTGGTGAACGCCGGCTCTGCTTCGGCCTCCGAGATCGTCGCGGGCGCGCTGCAGGACCACAAGCGCGCGGTGATCATGGGCCAGTCGACTTTCGGCAAGGGCTCGGTGCAGACCATACTGCCGCTTGGCAACAACACGGCGATCAAGCTCACCACGGCGCGTTACTACACGCCCAACGGCCGCTCGATCCAGGCGCGCGGCATCCTGCCCGACATCCCGCTCGACGACGGCGTCGTCGATCGCACCGCCAGCCTGAAGCTGCGCGAGGCCGACTTGACCAAGCACCTCACCGACAACAACAAGGATGACGAGAAGGTCAAGGCGACGGAGGCGGCGGCGAAACAATTCAACTTCACGCCAGCGCCGCGCCCGAAGGATGTCGACGAGAAGCTCCTGAAGCCCGAGCCCGGCGAGATCGTGTCGAAGCACGACTACGAGCTGAACCAGGCCATCGCCTTCCTGAAGAGCCGCGGCGCGACCCGGGTCGCGAACTGAGACAGTACTCGGTAGTCAGCGATCGGCTGGCTGCGACGCCCGGCGCCTGCCGGGCGTTTTGCTGTACACTGCCGACGCGCAAACCTAGAACAGCTATTTGCCACAGAGAACACAGAGTTCACAGAGGAAAATCAAGAACGTATGTCATTTCCAAGCCTCACCCATCTGGTGAGTATGGCGCGCTGACTCAATCCCTTGAATGTCTCTGTGTTCTCTGTGAGCTCTGTGGCTGAATTGCAGTTACTGGGATGAACGACGAACAACTGCTGCGCTACAGCCGTCACATCCTGCTGCCGCAGATCGGTATCGAAGGGCAGGAGCGGCTGCTGGCCGCGCGCGCGCTGGTGATCGGGGCGGGCGGGCTTGGCTCGCCGGTCGCGCTCTACCTCGCCGCCGCGGGCGTGGGCAGCCTCACCCTCTGCGACGACGAGGCGGTGGATCTCACCAACCTGCAGCGGCAGATCGTGCACCGCACGCAGTCCATCGGCACGAAGAAGGTCGATTCGGCGCGCGCCACGCTCGCCACGATCAACCCCGAAGTCAGGGTCGCGGCGCTGGCGGAGCGCGTGGACGAGGCCCGCCTCGAGGCGCTCGCCCGGGATGCCGATGTCGTGATCGACGGCAGCGACAATTTCGCCACGCGCCACGCGGCCAATCGCGCGTGCGTGCGGCTGAAGAAACCGCTGGTATCAGGGGCGGCCGTGCGCTTCGACGGGCAGGTTGCCGTGTTCGACCTGCGTGCGCCCGGCTCGCCTTGTTATGCATGCCTCTTTCCCGAGCACGGCGAATCCGAGGACGTGCGCTGCGCGGTGATGGGGGTGTTTGCGCCGCTGACGGGCATCGTCGGCTCGATCCAGGCGGCGGAAGCGTTGAAGCTGATCACCGGCGCGGGCGAGACGCTCGCCGGGCGGCTGCTGCTCCTCGACGCGCTGGCGATGCAGATGCGCACCATCAAGCTCGCGCGCGACCCCGCTTGCGCAGTTTGCCGGAACTAAGGTTCCGGGTTCAAGGTTCAAGGTTCAAGGTTGTAACAGCGCGAGCTGCCGCTCGCGCGCTTGAACTCGGAACCCGGAACTCGGAACCCGGAACTGGGGTTCAAGTCATGTCGAGCGACTGCGCGCCCCACCAGGGCCGGCAGCGGCGCCCGCCTCTTCCCTCAGCAAGGCATCGAGATCGCGCGCGAGCTGCTCGACGTTGGGGCCGGAGCGTCCCAGGCATTGCAGCAGCACGCGTGACGGAAATTCCTGCAGCGTCAGCGGCCGGGTGGTGACCCGGCTCTTCGCTGTATTGCTCAACGCCGGGGCGAGGTGGGAGCCCTTGAATCCCGCTTTCTGGCTTTCCATCGCGTCGATGATCGCCTGCTGCGAGCGGGCAACGCCGATGATGAGTTCGGCTAGCTGCTGCGTGGTGATGTTGGCCATGCCCCAATCTCCCGTAAGTTAATCCTGATGCGCGCAACGTGCCTTGCGCAACTCGCGTCAGGCAATGAAACCCTCCATCAGCAGGCGCCACTGTTTCGCCCACGCCTCGGCCGGGTCGCGCTTGAAACCGCTCTTCGCGAACTGGTGCCAGCGCCCGGTGACGAAGCTCATGATCAGGTTGGCCTGGGCGGAGATGTCCACCTCCGGCGCGACTTCCTTCTGGCTCACGCCGAAGCGCAGCGCCTGCTTCAAGGCGGCCTCCAGCCGCTCGTGCAGCTGGTTGATGCGGACCTGCAGCCGGTCGTCCTCGTTCACCAGCGCGTCCCCGATCAGCACGCGCGTCATGCCGCGGTTCTTCTGCGCAAACGCGAGCAGCACCGCGATGATGCTCTCGACCTGGCGCACGCCGCTCTTCTCCTCGCTGGTGATCTTGTTGATGAGCCCGAACAGGGTGTGCTCGATGAACTCGATCAGCCCCTCGAACATCTCGGCCTTGCCCCTGAAATGGCGGTAGAGCGCGGCTTCCGACACCTTGATGCGCGCGGCGAGCGCGGCCGTGGTCGCCTTCTCGCCCGCCGGGTTTTCCAGCATCTGCGCCAGCGTCTGCAGGATCTGGTCCTTGCGATCGCCTGTCTTTTCCGTCATCTGCCTCTCGCTGGATTTAATGAAGGATTGCTTCCCTCACACTCCCCTGCCGCAGGGGCTGAACCTGTCATTCGTTATTGTAATTGCGCCAGCAGGCGGGGCAACTGCACCAGATTCGCGACCTTGACGTCCACGCTGCCCGGCGCCCTGGCCGCCCGCGTCACCCACACTGTCTTCATGCCGAGCCGGCTGGCGGTGCGCAGATTGTCGAGGGAGTCTTCCACCATGATACAGCGTTGCGGCTTGAGGTGGTTGGCGCGGCACAGCCGCAGAAAGCCATAGCTGTCGGGCTTGGGGCGGAAGCGCGTGCGCTCGATCGAGAACACGTCATCGAACAGGTCCGCGATCGCCAGCGCCTTCAATATGGCTCGCGAATAATGCACCGGCGCGTTGGAGAACACGATTTTTCTTCCGGGCAGGCGCTGGAGCGTGGCCCGCAGCTGCGGCTCGCGCACCAGCATCCGGTCGAGCTCCGGGAACTGGTGCGTGTGCCACAGGAAGTGATGGGGATCGGTGTGATGGTGTCGCATCAGGCCGAGCAGCGTCGCCCCGTAGCGCTTCCAGTAATGCCGCCGCAGCTCGCCCGCCGCGCTCTCGGTGAGCCCCAGGTGCGTCTGGAGATATTCCGTCATCGCGCGATTGATGTGCGGAAAGATGTGGGGGCTTGCGTTATGAAGCGTGTTATCCAGATCGAAGATCCAGGTGCGCCCCCACATATATCTAGGTTCCGGGTTCCGGGTTCTGGGTTCCGAGTTCCGGGTTCCGAGTTCCGAGTTCCGAGTTCCGAGTCCCGGGTTCCGGGCATTGAACTTTGAACCTTGAACCTGGAACTTGGAACACGGCGCGTCGCTCAGCGGCGCTTGATGAGCGTGCCAACGCCTTCGTCGGTGAGGACCTCGAGCAGCAGCGCGTGCTCGACGCGCCCGTCGATGATGTGGCAGGTGTTGACGCCGTTCTTCACCGCGTCCAGCGCCGAGCTGATCTTGGGCAGCATGCCCCCGGATATGGTGCCGTTGGCGAACAGCTCGTCGACCTTCTTCGAGGAGAGCCCGGTGAGGAGGTTGCCGTTCTGGTCGAGCACGCCCGGCGTGTTGGTGAGCACGATCAGCTTCTCGGCCTTCAGGATCTCGGCCATCTTGCCCGCCACGAGGTCGGAGTTGATGTTGTAGGTCTCGCCCTTCTTGCCCACCCCCAGCGGCGCGATCACCGGGATGAAGTCGTGCGTGAGCAGGTGGTGCACGATCTCGGGGTCTATGCTGTCGACTTCCCCCACCTGGCCGATATCGATCATCTCGTCGGCGCCGCCGTTCGCGCGCACCAGCATCTTCTTCGCCCGGATCAACCCGCCGTCCTTGCCGGTCAGCCCCACCGCGCGGCCGCCATGCTGGTTGATGAGATTGACGATCTCCGCGTTGACCTGGCCGCCGAGCACCATCTCGACGACGCCCATGGTCTCGGCGTCCGTCACCCGCATGCCCTGGACGAACTCCCCCTTCTTGCCGAGCTGCTTCAGCAAGTCGTCGATCTGCGGCCCCCCGCCATGCACCACCACCGGGTTGATGCCGACGAGCTTCAACAACACGACGTCGTGCGCGAAGCCGTTCTTCAGCTTGTCCTCCGTCATCGCGTTGCCGCCGTACTTGATGACGATGGTCTTGCCGTGAAAGCGCCGGATGTAGGGCAGCGCTTCGGCGAGGATCTTCGCTTTTTCCGCGGCAGTGGTGCCGGTCAGGGCCATGGCAATCGAATAATCTTTTTGACGCCGGCTATTCTACGGCAAACCAATAAAAAAGCGGCAGGTTTTCGCCTGCCGCCTCGTGTTGCGCGCGGATTGAACGGCAAGTCTCGTCCGTTCGAATCCGTGCAGTTAAACCGGCAGCGCCGCTGTCCGGGTTTAACTGTTATTGGACGGTGATGCGCTTCGCCTGCACCGCCGCCTTCTTCGGCAGCGTCAGCTCCAGCACGCCATTCACATACTTCGCATTGACGCCGGCCTCGTCGACCGCCTGGCCGAGAGCAAACGCGCGGTAGACCTTGCCGTAGTAGCGCTCGGAGCGCAGCACGCGCTCGCCGTTTTTCACGTCCTTCTCTTGCTTCACTTCGGCGCTGATCGCGACCGTGTCGCCGTCGACCGTGACGCTGATGTCTTCTTTCTTCACGCCCGGGATCTCGGCGCGCAGCGTATACGCGCCTTCGTTCTCGGAGACGTCCACGCGGATCTCTGCGGGGGCGGCGGGGCTGTCGAAGCTAACCGGGCGAACGAGAACGCCGCGGAACAGGTCGTTAAACGTGTCATCAAAAGGGCTGAAACGGGCAATGCTTCCCATATTGGATCTCCATGTTCAATTGGCGCCGTGGCGCCGACAGTAGGAATATGGGAGCGCGGAGAGCTTTTTCAAGGCCGCCGCCCGACGGCGGGCAACGAATTTATTTTTTATTTTTTCAGGGCAAGCATCTCAATGATGCTGATGCCCCTTGGCCGCGGCGGCCTCGCGCACCTCGGCCTGCACGGTGAAGTGGGCCCGGCTGGTGAGGTCGTCCCGCACCACGGTCAGCGTGATCGGCACCTTGTCTCCCGGCTTGAGCGCCTGCTTGAGGTCGATCAGCATGATGTGCAGCCCGCCGGGCGCGAGCCTGACCGCCCTGCCCCCGGGCAGTTCCAGCTTCTCGACCGGGCGCATCTTCATCACGCCGTCCTCCATCGTCGTGCTATGCAACTCGGCGCGGGCCGCGATCGGGCTCGCGACCCCTATCAGCCACAGCGAGGTCCGGCCCGTGATTTCCATGTAGGCGCCGGCAACCTTCTGCCCCGGGGCCGGCACGCGCACCCAGGCATCCTTCACGCTGGCGGGCTGCGCCGCGGCAAGCGGCACGACGCCCATGCACGCGATGGCGGAGATGAATGAGTAATGCAGTGCGCGCCGCAAGGTTTTTTCCATGCCGCCTTCTCCCGAAAAAGGCGAATTGTTTCATCCGCATCCCTGCCGCGCAAGCCGGCCAGCCGCCGCGACCTGCTTTGCTATAATCAACATTTTCCCATGCGTTCCATCCTGCTGCTCCTGCTGTCGGTTATTCCCTCCGCCCTTTCCGCCCAGCAAGCCGCGTTTCCGGTTCCGCCCGCGCCCGCCATTGCGGCGAAATCCTACCTGCTGATCGATTTCCACAGCGGGCAGACGCTCGCCGCCCACGATCCAAACGCGCGGATAGAGCCGGCCTCGCTCACCAAACTGATGACGGCCTACCTGACCTTCGCCGCGCTCAAGCAGAAACGGATCCGCCCCGACCAGGCGGTGCCGGTCTCGGAGCGAGCCTGGCGCACCGAGGGCTCGCGCATGTTCATCGAGCCGAGGAAGCCGGTGACAGTCGATGAGTTGATCCGGGGCATGATCGTGCAATCCGGCAACGACGCCTGCATCGCGCTCGCCGAGGCCATCGCCGGCAGCGAAGAGGCGTTCGCCGAGATGATGAACCGCGAAGCGCAGCGGCTGGGGTTGAAGAACACCCGTTTCGCGAATTCGACCGGGCTCACCCACCCGCAGCATTATTCCACCGCGCAGGATCTCGCCGAGCTGGCGGCGGCGGTGATCCGCGATTTCCCCGAGCACTACCCGCTCTACTCGCAAAAAGAGTACCGCTACAACAACATCGCGCAATTCAACCGCAACCGCCTGCTGTGGACCGATCCGACAGTGGACGGCATGAAGACCGGTTACACCGAGAACGCCGGTTACTGCCTGATCACGTCGGCGCGACGCGGCGAGCGGCGGCTGGTGTCAGTAGTGCTCGGCGCGGCGAGCGAAGCCGTGCGCGCGGCGGAGAGCCAGAAATTGCTAAACCACGGCTTCCAGGCCTTTGACGGGGTGCGTCTCTATTCCGGCAACCAGCCCGTCGCCACGCTCCCGGTGTACAAGGGCGCCGCCAACAGCATCAAGGCCGGCTTCATCGCCGACCTGCACCTCACTCTGCCCACGGGCGCCCGCGAGAAGCTGAAAGCGACCGTCGAGAGCATGCAACCGCTGTTCGCCCCGATCAGCGTGGGCCAGAGGATCGGCACGATGAAGCTCACGCTGGACGGGAAGCCGTTCCGGGAAGTGCCGGTGGTGGCGCTGGAAGAGGTGCCGGTGGCGGGCATCCTGGGACGCGGCTGGGACACGTTGCGGCTGCTGTTCCGATAGATTCCGCTCTGTCGCGCGGAATGTTGAGTTTTGAATTTTGAGTTTTGAGTGAAACAAAACGAAGAACCGCCGCATTTCACTCAACACTAAGCACTCAAAACTCAACACTGGATAAGGGGTAGACTAACCGCAATTGAAATGACGCGGCCCCCGCCATTTCCTCACCTGCGAGACCCACATGAGCGATATCGCCTATCTCAACGGGGAATTCCTGCCGCTGGATCAAGCGCGCGTTTCGGTGCTGGATCGCGGGTTCATCTTCGGCGACGGCGTCTACGAAGTCATCCCGGTCTATTCGCGGCGCCCGTTCCGCCTGCCGGAGCACCTCGCGCGGCTGCAGCGTAGCCTCGACGCCACCCGCCTCGCGAATCCCATGTCCGATGCTGAATGGTCCCGCCTGGTGAACGA
Organism: uncultured Streptomycetaceae bacterium; assembly: GCA_964521405.1. Taxonomy (GTDB): domain Bacteria; phylum Pseudomonadota; class Gammaproteobacteria; order Burkholderiales; family SG8-41; genus SG8-41. Next base: position 29,908 of record CAZFRR010000108.1, read on the forward strand.
GCTCGTCGCCCGCCACGGGGCCGAGGACCAGTCGGTTTACCTGCAGGTGACGCGCGGCGTGGCGAAGCGCGATCACGCTTTCCCGAAGGAAGGCAGGCAGACCGTGTTCATGATGTCGAGCCCGCTCTCAACACCGGCCCGGGAGCTCATCGAAAACGGCGTTGCCTGCATCACCGCGGTCGATTTCCGCTGGTTGAAGTGCGACGTCAAATCGGTGTCGCTGCTGGGCAACTGCCTGCTGCGGCAATCGGCGGCCGACGCCGGCGCGGCGGAGGTCGTGCTGTTCCGCGACGGCCAGCTCACCGAAGCCTCGGCCAGCAACATCTTCATCGTAGGCAATGGCATGCTGCTCTCGCCGCCGAAAAACCACCTGATCCTGCCCGGCATCACCTACGACGTCGTGCTCGAGCTGGCGGCGGCCATCGGCATCGCGATCGAGCTGCGTGGGATCCCGGAAGAGGAAGTGCGGAGCGCCGACGAGATCTGGGTGACTTCCTCGACCAAGGAAGTGCTGGCGGTGGTCACGCTCGACGGCAAACCGGTCGGGACCGGCAAGCCGGGTCCGGTTTTCAAGCGGGTTCACCAGGCATTCCAGGAATTCAAGCGCAAGGAGATGCGGCAAGCCGCATGATCCCAGAAAAAGCAAACCGCGGAGACGCAGAGACGCGGAGAGCTGCACACTCAACGACTTACCTAGATACTACGATTCACCAATTGGGTGAATCCTTGTTCCATCTATTTTCCTTGTGTTACCTCTGCGTCTCTGCGCCTCCGCGGTTATGAACTGCGGTTTTTAGGATGATCGACGACGCCTCGCTCATCGAATACCCCTGCGATTTCCCGGTCAAGATCCTGGGCCACACGCAAGCGGGCTTTGCCCAGGCCGTGCTGGAAGTCGTCAAGCGTCACGCTCCCGATTTCGACGACGCCACTCTTGAATTGAGGGCGAGCAAGCAGCGCAAGTACCTGAGCATCACCTGCGTCGTCCGCGCCACCTCGCGCGAGCAGCTCGACGGCCTCTACCAGGAGCTGTGCGACCACCCGATGGTGGTCATGGTGCTCTAAGGAAATCGTGAACGGCGCCGTTCACGATTTCCTGATTTGGGTCGACAAACTCCTTAACAAGAAACAATCTAGCCCGCATGCTGCGGGCGCCTCCACGGGCGGATCGATCGCATGATCCCAAGGCCGTGGCAGCCGTGGATCATGCGGGCTAATTACTTGCGCTTGCGGATGACCGCCAGTTCGGAGGCATAGACTTTTTCCAGGTCCGCGTCCGGCCCCTTCAGCATCTCCGGCACGCGCCGGCACTGCTCGCGCAGATCGTCCGCGGCGAGACTGAGCAGGGTATCCCGGTATTCCTGCCGTTCCTGCACGATCGCACCCTCGTACTTGCCGAGGTTGCGCGCATACTCCTTCTCGTCCTGCGAGGCGAGGCGGATCATCAGGGTGACCCGGCGCTGCAACTCCTGGATCAGCGCGCGATGCTGCGCCTGCCAGGCCGAAAACGCCTTGTCGTTCGCGGAGCGCGTGGCGGGAACCGCCGCATCGCACGCCTCCTTCATCGCCAGCATGTGCTGGTAGCCGCTGTATACGGTTGCAAGATCCGTGGCGTAGACGCCCGTCGCTTCGGACGCGGCGGCCGCGCTGTACCCCAGCATCGCCGCTGCCATCAGAATCGAAATGGTTTTTCCCGTTTGCATGCCTGGCGGCCTTTGACCCTGGAAAAAGCTTTTTGGCACAGAGAAGACAGAGTTCAGTATCCTTATTATCCGACAAACAGGTGAATGATGGGCATGGCCGCTCCCCTAGCCGGCGCCATCGCGGGCGCAACCGGAAAAGCCGCAGAACTTTGTGTCCGCAGGCTCGGGCGCGCCGAGTACGAGCCGGTCTGGCACGCGATGCAATCGTTCACCCAGGAGCGCGCCGCGGACGCCGCGGACGAGCTGTGGCTCACCGAGCATCCGCCGGTCTACACGCTCGGCATCGCAGGACGCGCAGCACACCTGCCGCGCGTCGCGAACGGCATCCCGGTGGTGAAGACGGACCGCGGCGGCCAGATCACCTACCACGGCCCCGGGCAGGTCGTGCTCTACCTGCTCCTCGACCTGCGGCGCCGCGCCCTCTCGGTGCGGCCGCTGGTGCGGATGATGGAGCAGGCCGTGATCGATTTGCTCGCCGCTTACGGCGTTGCCGCCGCGGGCAGCGCCGCGGCGCCGGGAGTTTACGTCGACGGCGCCAAGATTGCGGCGCTTGGGCTGCGCGTGAGGAACGGCTGCTGCTATCATGGGCTCGCCTTCAACGTTGACATGGATCTCTCCCCCTTTCGCGTGATCGACCCCTGCGGCTATTCCGGCCTCGCCGTGACGCAGGCCCGCGATCTCGGCATACGCGAGGACGCGGAACGGATGGGCGAGGCCCTCGTCCGTCACCTGGCGCGGATACTCGCATGAGCTCGATCGGAGAAAAGCAGAAGGGCTGGCTAAAGACGGCGCGCATCCCGGTGAAGGTCGTGCCGGCGGCACCGCTCGCCAAGCCGGATTGGATCCGCGTGCGCCTCGGCAACGGCGAGCGTTTCCAGGAGATCAAGAAGATCCTCCGCGAGCACCGGCTGCATACCGTATGCGAGGAAGCCACCTGCCCCAACATCGGCGAGTGCTTCGGCAAGGGCACGGCGACTTTCATGATCCTCGGTGATCTCTGCACGCGCCGCTGCCCGTTCTGCGACGTCGCGCACGGAAAGCCGTTGCCGCCCGATCTCGATGAGCCCGCCAACCTCGCGCGCACCATCGCCGCACTGAAGCTTGAGTACGTGGTCGTCACCAGCGTGGACCGGGACGACCTGCGCGACGGCGGGGCGCGGCATTTTGCCGACTGCATCCGCGCGGTGCGCGAGCTGTCGCCCCGAACCAGGATAGAAGTGCTGGTGCCGGACTTCCGCGGCCGGCTGGGCGCGGCGCTCGACGCGTTGTCCGAAGCGCCGCCCGACGTGATGAACCACAACCTCGAGACCGTACCGCGGCTCTATCGCCAGGCGCGCCCGGGGGCCGACTACCGGCACTCGCTGCAACTATTGAAGGACTTCAAGTCGAGATTTCCCGGAATACCCACCAAGTCGGGACTGATGGTGGGATTGGGGGAAACCGATGAAGAAATCCATGCGGTGATGCTGGACCTGCGCGCGCACGACGTAAACATGCTGACCATCGGCCAGTACTTGCAGCCTTCCGCCCACCACCTGCCGGTCGCGCGCTACGTCGAGCCCGCGGTTTTCGATGACTATGCGCGCCGCGCGCAAGCAATGGGCTTCGCGCACGCCGCGAGCGGGCCGCTGGTCCGCTCGTCCTACCACGCCGACCAGCAATTTTTTCGCCTTGGCGGCGAAAAATAACCGCAGAGACGCGGAGGCGCAGAGGAATCTTCGAGGGCTGAGTCTATTTGTTGGCAGGTCTTCTCAGCGTCTCTGCGCCTCTGCGGTGAGATTTAGTGGCGGCCCTCAGCATATCCATCAACGAGCGGACGGACTTCAGATCCTCGAGACGGGAAATCGTTTCCAGGACGGACTCCACGGCAGCGGGCGCAAGCCGCCCCTTCGCTCCCTTGCGGAACTTGGCCTCGATCTCGGCCTGCGTCAGCGGGTTCTCGGGGGTTCCTTTCGGTGCATCACAGCGGGCGGTGAAGGTCGTGCCGGCTTTTGTCTCCACATCGACGATGGCCTGCACCCCGGTCAGCGCCGGATCGCTGAGGAGTTCCACCTGCTCCATCGCGAAGCGCCGCAGCCCGGTGTCGTTGTGGCGCGCCGGCTCGAACTGATCCATCCACAGTTCGCGATCGTGCAGGACCACCGCCGCGGTGTAGTAAACCGAGCCCGAGGCCTCCCACTTGCCGCTGATGGTGCGCCGGTGCGCGTAGGCGTCGAATGAGGCCGGGCTCAGGTGGATACGCAGCCGGCTCACGCGGTCGGCCGTGAGATTGTGCTGCAGGATCAGTTCGAACAGCGCGCTGACCAGCGCCTGATTGGCTGCCGAGGTGGGCCAGGGCCGCAGGGCGATTTGCTCCAGTTCCCAGCGCACCCCCAGGCCCGCCGTTGCCGCATCGCTCGGACCGCCGCCACAGTAAGTGGGATAGAAGCCGCCGTCGGACGCCGTGAGGAACTCGCGCGTCGCCACGAATCCCTCCCCGGCCAGAAGCGCTGCCATGAGACCTGACAGCGCGCCGCGAAACTGGTGGAACTTGACCGACGACGTGCCCCACGCGGCAAAGGTGCCCGCCGCCTGGCTGCCGGCCAGCCCGTAAGCCATGGCCATCCTGTCGGCGTCGAACCCGAGGAGGCGGCCAACGGCGGCCGCTGCTCCAAACGGCCCGATCACGCCGGGCCCGTGCCAGCCCCGCCGCCGGAAGGCCTGGTAGTCGAGGCCGGCGCCGATCCGCGTGGCCGTCTCGAAACCCGCGGCGAGCGCCACCAGCAGGTCGCGGCCGCTGGCGTCCTCGCGCTCGGCAATGGCCAGCGCCGGCGGAACGACCACGGGCTGCAGATGGGTGGCGGTGGGACGATAGACATCGCACATGGAGACAGCCGTGATCAGGAATCCATTCAGCGCGGTGGCGCCGGCGAGACTCAACTGCCCGCCGCCGACGATGCTCGCCTCCCGGGATTGCCCGAGCGCGGCGGCGAAGCGAGCCACCTTCGGGGTGTCCTCTCCCTCGTAGCCCGCCAGGGCGCAAGCCAGGGCATCGAGCAGCAGATGCCTCGCGCAATCCCGCGCGCTTTGGGGAATTTCGTCGTAGGCGAGCGCCGAGGCGAAACGCGCAAACGTCCGGGTTACGTCCTTGTCCATTGCGGCCCGATCCAGTTCCTGCCGTTAAATCGTTTCATTGAGTTTCTATCACGAGCAGCAACAGGGTTACCACTCCAACCAGTACCGCTGCTAGTACCGTTCCAACTGGTTTTCCTGTCATAGATAGCTTGCCCACCCACGACAATCGGTTCGAGCAGAACCGGCTGGATTAGCCACAAATAGTTGGAACGGCACTAGTAGAATAGGGGCGCTGGCAAGGCCGGTCTCGCGCCGGCGGAAAGCAACCCACATCGGAGATCGAAACATGCGCCCTATTCTGAGTGCCTTCGCGCTGCTTGTCATCAGCGCCCACGCGCAAGCCAACCTTGACCGTATCAGCAATACCGACGCGGTGAGCGGCTTGAAGCAGGCGTTGAACGACGGCTCCATTGCCGCGGTTTCCAAGCTGGGCGTCGAGAACGGCTTCTTCGGCAATCCCCGGGTCAAGATACCGCTGCCGCCGTCGCTGAAGCGGGTCGAGGGTGCGATGCGCGCGCTGGGGATGAGAAAACAGGCCGACGAGCTGGTGCTGTCGATGAACCGCGCGGCCGAGGCGGCGGTGCCGGAAGCAAAGCAGCTGCTGGTCGATGCCGTGAAGAAGATGTCGGTGCAGGACGCCAAGTCCATCCTCACCGGCGGCGACACTGCCGGCACCGAGTATTTCAAGCGCAACACCCAGTCGCAACTCACGCAGCGCTTCCTGCCGATCGTCAGGAAGGCGACCGACCGGGTCGGCCTCGCGCAGCAATACAATTCGCTCGCCGGCCAGGGCGCGGCGCTCGGGCTCGTCAAGGAAGACCAGGCGACGATCGAGCGCTACGTCACCCAGAAGACGCTCGACGGCCTCTACCTCATGATCGGCGAGCAGGAAAAGGCGTTTCGGCAGAATCCGGTCGGCGCCTCGAGCGACATCGTCAGGAAGGTTTTCGGCGCGCTGAGATAAGGAAACAACCTCTCACCGCGGAGGACGCAGAGGACGCGGAGGAAAAGCCAGAACCGCAATGAAACCGCAGATAAATCCCGTTCCAATGACATCCGCCAGCTCCGATGATTAATGGTCCGCGACACGCCCGGAAAAAGGGACATTGGAACGGGATAAACGCAGATAAACGCGGACAAGAGCGAGACCAAGCTCGAATCACGATTCACGATTCACGATTCACGAATCACGAATCACGAATCACGAATCACGAATCACGAATCACGAATCACGAATCACGAATCACGAATCACGAATCACGAATCACGAATCACGAATCACGAATCACGAATCACGAAT
>CAZFRR010000109.1:0-2055 GCA_964521405.1 uncultured Streptomycetaceae bacterium
CGCGGGTGACGCCGCGGCCCAGGGGCGCGACGACGCGCTGCAGAATGCACTGGGCACTGTCAGCGAGGCTGCCTTGCGGCTGGGTCGCACTACCGAGGCGGAAGCTGCGGCGCGCCGGCGCATGGCCATGCCGCCCAATTCGAACTCGACCGGTGACGATCCTCTCAAAGACATGTTCCGGCGGCGGGTGCTTCTTGCCCACGCCATTGCGAAGCAGGGCCGCGGCGTGGAGGCGCAGACCGTGCTGGCACCGGCATTGGAATACTACGGTCGCGAGAAAAAGCTCGGCGCGATCGGCACGGACTTCCGGCTGGATTACGCGCACGCGTTGTACGTGAGCGCGCTCGCGCAGGGATCTGATCCCGCCAAACGGGCGACACGCGAGCAGGCACTGGCCGAAGCCGCCGAGTTGCTGTCGGGTGCGTCGGCTGAGGTGCAGCAGCTTGTGGTGACGCGCGAGCTGTCTGGCTGGATCGCCGCGGCCCGCTCGTCACCGAGTTCCTGAGACGACGGCAAACCGGTTTGGTGGGCGCGACAGGGATCGAAACTGTGACCCCTGCCAAGTCAAAAATGAGGCGCCAAATTGACCAGCGTCATGGCGTCATTCTGACAAACAGCATAATTTAGAATGTCTGGACGATACGTCCTAGCATGATGCGGGCCAAAATCAGGGAGTCGCCGATAAAAACGACCCACCGACTCAACCTCCTTGTACTCGTCTTGGCCGCTGCCGCCTACGCGTTGCCAGCCTCGGCGCAGGACGCCGCGGAACTGGCCAAGAAGTTATCCAACCCGGTGGCTGCCCTGATCAGCGTTCCGCTGCAGTTCAATGCAGACATGAACTACGGTCCCGACGATGCCGGCGAAAAGGTGGTACTGAATATCCAGCCGGTGATCCCGACGTCGATCGGCGAGAGGTGAATCTACAGATGGCCGGAATCACGAAGATGGGTACGCAGCTGCTGCAGCTCACCGGCGGGCTGCGCTATTACGCTGACGCGCCGGAAAACGGTCCGGAGTGGGGTATCCGCCTGGGTGTGACTTTGCTCTATCCGAAGAAATGAACGAGGCCGCGGGCGACATCTCAGGAAATGGAAGGATCATAGGAATGAAAACCATACGCAATCATCGTTCGCTCATCCTCGCGCTTGCTGCTGCAATTCTTACGCTGCCGGCATTCGCCGCCGAACAACCCGTCGCGACAGACACCGGCACACTGGACAAGGAATCGGCTGAACGCGTGCATCCAGCGAAGCCGCCCTATTCGCCCTACGCCGGCCGTAACTTTCCGACGCGCCCGCTCTTTGGTGACACGCATCTGCATACTTCCTATTCGTTCGACGCAGGCACTTTCGGTGCGCGTCTCGGGCCACGCGATGCCTACCAGTTTGCCCGTGGTGAGGAGGTCACGGCCTCGAGCGGACAGCGGGCCAAGCTTTCCCGGCCGCTCGACTTCCTGGTCGTGGCGGACCATTCGGACAACATGGGCTTGTTCCCCATGCTTGTCGGTGGTGCGCCCATGGTCCTGGCTGACCCGTCGGGTCGCCGTTGGTATGAAATGATTCAGAAAGGCGAGGGTGGCAAGGCGGCGTTCGAAATCATCGCGACCTTTGGGGAAGGCAAGTTCCCGCAAGCTTTGCAGGTCGCCCCCGGCACACCTGCTTACCGCGACGCCTGGCAGGCTACGATCAAGGCGGCGGAAGAATACAATGAGCCCGGCCGATTCACGGCCTTCATCGGCTACGAGTGGACCGCGCAGGGGACGTACAACATTCATCGCAACGTCCTCTTTCGCGACGGCGCGGCGTTGGCCAACCAGGTGGTGCCGTTCACGGTTGATCCGCCGGCCGGCAGCGCGAATGAGCGCGACCTCTGGAAATGGATGCAAGCCTACGAGGACAAAACCGGGGGCGACGTGCTCGCCATCCCGCACAACGGCAACTTGAGCAATGGGCGCATGTTCCCGCTCATCGAGTTCTTTACCGGGAAACCGATGGATCGCCCGTATATCGAGGCGCGCAACAAGTGGGAGCACCTCTACGAAGTCACGCAGAT
>CAZFRR010000110.1:0-30354 GCA_964521405.1 uncultured Streptomycetaceae bacterium
GTTCTTGTGCACCGTCACCGAGCGGCCGAGGAACACCTCGCCCTCGTTCTCGCCGTAGACCATGGGCCCGAGCGCGTCGCTCATGCCCCAACGCGTCACCATGCTGCGCGCGAGGTCGGTGGCGCGCTCGAAATCGTTGGAAGCGCCGGTGGTCATCTGGCCCATGAAGACTTCCTCTGCGATGCGTCCGCCGAACAGCACCGCAATGTTCTGCAGGAGATGCTCGCGGTCCATGCTGTAACGATCTTCCGCAGGCAACTGCATGGTGACGCCCAGCGCGCGCCCGCGCGGAATGATCGTCACCTTGTGCACCGGGTCGGTCCGGGTCATCAGCTTCGCTACCACCGTGTGGCCCGACTCGTGATAGGCGGTGTTCTTGCGCTCGTGCTCGGGCATCACGAGGGAGCGGCGCTCCGCCCCCATGATGATCTTGTCCTTGGCGCGCTCGAAGTCATCCATGTCCACGAGGCGCTTGTTGCCGCGCGCCGCGAACAGCGCCGCCTCGTTCACCAGGTTCGCAAGGTCGGCTCCCGAGAAACCGGGCGTGCCGCGCGCGATGATGTCGGGCTTGACGTCGGGCGAGATCGGGACCTTGCGCATGTGCACCTGGAGGATCTGCTCGCGCCCGCGGATGTCGGGCAGCGGCACCACCACCTGGCGGTCGAAACGGCCCGGGCGCAGCAGCGCCGGGTCGAGCACGTCGGGGCGGTTGGTCGCGGCGATCACGATCACGCCCGAATTGGTCTCGAAACCGTCCATCTCGACCAGCAACTGGTTCAGCGTCTGCTCGCGCTCGTCGTTGCCTCCGCCCAGGCCCGCGCCGCGCTGGCGGCCGACGGCGTCGATTTCATCGATGAAAACGATGCAAGGCGCATGTTTTTTCGCCTGCTCGAACATGTCGCGCACGCGCGCGGCGCCCACGCCAACGAACATTTCGACGAAGTCGGAGCCCGAGATCGAAAAGAACGGCACCTTGGCTTCACCGGCGATCGCCTTCGCGAGCAGTGTCTTGCCGGTGCCGGGATTGCCGACCATCAGCACCCCGCGCGGTATGCGCCCGCCGAGCTTCTGGAATTTCGAGGGGTCGCGCAGGAACTCGACCAGCTCCGCGACCTCCTCCTTCGCCTCCTCGCAGCCCGCGACGTCGGCGAAGGTGATGACGTTGTTCGATTCGTCGAGCAGGCGCGCCCGGCTCTTGCCGAAGGAGAATGCGCCGCCGCGCCCGCCGCCCTGCATCTGGCGCATGAAGAAAATCCACACGCCGATGAGCAGCAGCATCGGGAACCACGAGACGAAGATGTTCATGAGGAGCGAGGGCTCCTCTTCGGGCTTGGCCTCGATGATCACGCCGTTCTTCAGGAGATCCGAGACCAGCCAGGGATCGGAAGGCGAATAGGTGGTGAAGCGCTCGCCGGTCGTTTTCACGCCCTTCAGCACGCGCCCTTCGATGGTCACCTTGGCGATGCGCCCCTGCTTCACCTCTTCGATGAACTGGGAATACTCCATCGCCTTCTGCGCGGTCTGGCGCGTGCTGAACTGGTTGAACACCGTCATCAGCACCAGCGCGATCACCAGCCAGATCGCTACGTTTTTCACGAGGTTATTCAAAGAAGCTCCTCAGGTTCCCGGCAACCGTCTCCATTCAGGATCGAAACGGCCCCGGATGCAGGGGTGCGCGAGGGGAATCCCCCCGCTACCGCCTCTAACTGTCTCAATTCTAGACTCTTTCTAATCGCGGCGCAGCAAACCAGCCGCTCCCGGTTCAGGCTCGCAGGCCCTTGCCCACCAAATACACCTCGCTCGAGCGGCTGCGAGAAGCTTCGGGCTTGCGAACCGCAACCGCGGCAAAACGGCTGCGCAGCGTTTTCAGGTACGACTCGAAACCGGCACCCTGAAACAATTTGACCAGTAAATTCCCCTTCGGTTTCAAATGCTTCAAGGCGAAGTCGAGCGCCAGTTCCGCCAGTTCCAGAGCGCGCGCCTGATCGCTCGAGGGGACCCCACTCATATTGGGGGCCATGTCGGAGAGCACAAGATCAATCTTTTGGCCGCCGAGCACCCGCTCCAGTTCCCCGACCGCGGCCTCGTCGTGAAAATCACCGCGGATGAAGGTGACGCCTTTGAGCGACGCCATGTCCAGGACGTCGAGCGCGATCACCCGCCCGTGCGCGCCGACCCGCTCGGCGGCAACCTGCGACCAGCCGCCCGGGGCCGCTCCCAGGTCGACCACCCGCATGCCCGGCGCCAGCAACCGGTCGCGCGCCGCGATCTCGCCCAGCTTGTAGGCGGCGCGCGAGCGCATCCCTTCCGCCTTCGCGCGCTTGACGTAGGCGTCAGCGACGTGCTCCTTCATCCAATCTTTGCCTCGCACTCGCCCCATGAGATACTCAATGTTGAGTGTTTAGTTTTGAGTTTTGAGTTATTGAAAGCGCGGCAAACAAGCCGGTGGTAACTCAACACTAAACACTCAAAACTCAACACTCACAATTCAACACTCCTGGTGAAGCTCCTCACTCCGACAGAGCGCCGCGCGCTGCGCGCGCAGGCCCACCCTCTGCATCCCGTGATCATGATCGGCGAGGCCGGCCTCACCCCCGCGGTCCTGAAAGAGATCGATATCGCCCTGAAGAGCCACGAACTCATCAAGATCCGGGTGCTGGGCGATGACCGCGAGCGGCGCGGGCGCCTGGACAGCGAGATCTGCGAGGCGCTCGACGCGAGCCCGGTTCAGCGCATCGGGAAAATTCTCGTCTTGTACCGGCCGCGTCCCGAGCAGCCCGATGAGGCGAAACCGGCGCCGCGCCGCGGCAGAAAACCCAAGTACCGGTCAAAGCGCAGCTATCAGGGCCGGTAAAGAGAGTCAGCAGACGACGGACGGGTGACGGCTGAGGGCCGCGGATCATCGCCCCTTGCCGTGCAGGATGACCAGCACGAGCCCCAGCAGGCTCTGGATGACGTAGAGCACGCTCGCAACCCCGTGCCAGGTCGTGAAGCGGTCGCGCAAAACGCTCTCCATGATTTCCTTCGGCAGCGCCTGCGCCCTCAGGCTCTCCATGACCGTCTGCACGCCGAACTCGCCCGCGAGAACCAGGGCGAGCATCACCAGCGTCACCCAGAAAAATCCCTGCTTGAGGCACGCCGCGCCGGAACGCGCGATGCGGAAAATCAGGAGATAGACGGCGCAGGCTATGCCGATCCAGGCAATGATGGAGAACAGCTTGCCGGCGACGAGCCCGGCAAGAACCCTCTCGGGCAGCCGGGAAAACAGCAGGGGCGCAACGACGAAACCGACCGCCCACATGCCGCCCACCCAAAGCGTGACCGCGACCGATTGTAGAGCATCACTAATAGCTTTCATGGTTGCTCATCCGGGGAAAGCGGCGGCCTTAATGATGAATGCTGAATGATGAATGCGGAATGACTCGTTCGGTCAGCGCAGCAAAGCTGTTCATCATTCATCATTCCGCGTTCCGCATTAGATGTACTTGACGTCGAGAATCTCGTACTCGCGCACCCCGCCCGGCGCCTTGACCTCGGCGGTATCGCCCGCGTACTTGCCGATCAACGCGCGCGAGATCGGCGAGCTGATCGAGATCTTGTTCTGCTTGATGTCGGCCTCGTCATCGCCCACGATCTGGTAGGTGACCTTGTCGCCGCTCGCGGTGTCCTCCAGCTCCACGGTGGCGCCGAACACGCAGCGGCCGTCGGAATCGAGCAGGCGGGTATCGATGATCTGCATATTGCCGAGCTTGCTCTCCAGTTCCGAGATGCGGCCCTCGATGAAGCCCTGGCGTTCCTTGGCCGCGTGGTACTCGGCATTCTCCGAGAGGTCGCCGTGCGAGCGCGCCTCGGCGATCGCGGTGACGATCGTCGGCCGTTGCACGGTCTTCAGTTCCTGCAGCTCGGCGCGCAACTTCTCGGCGCCGGCAACGGTAATTGGAATTTTTCCCATAATTGGAGCCTCAATCCCTCAATTGACGAATCATGCAGTCTCGAGCAGCCGGGCGTGCAGCTCCTGTATCACGTACGCGCGCAACTCCTTGGCGTGTTCCATGCCGGCGCACGCGGCGCGCGCGCCGTCGAGCGTGGTGATCAGGGGCACGCGCCCCTGCAGGGCGGCCCTGCGGATCGCGTAAGAGTCGCGCACCGCCACCCGCTTCTCCTCCACCGTGTTGACGATGAGAGAAATCTCGCCGTTCTTGATCATGTCCACGATGTGCGGCCGGCCTTCCTGCACCTTGTTCACCGGCGTGACGGCCAGACCCGCCGCCGCAAGGGCCGCCGCCGTGCCGCGGGTGGCCACCAGAGTAAAGCCCAGCTCCGCCAGCTTGCGCGCGATCTCGACGGTTTTTGCCTTGTCCTCGTCGCGGACGCTGACAAACACTTTCCCGCCCGCCGGCAGGTCCTCGCCAGATGCGATCTGCGATTTGACGAAGGCTTCGGCAAACGTCATGCCCACGCCCATGACTTCGCCGGTGGACTTCATCTCCGGCCCGAGTATGGTGTCGGCGCCCGGGAACTTGATGAACGGAAACACCGCCTCCTTCACGGAATAATACGGCGGCACCACTTCAGTCGTCACACCCTGGTCGGCGAGTGACCTGCCCGCCATGCAGCGGGCAGCGATCTTGGCGAGCGGCACGCCGGTTGCCTTGGACACGAAGGGCACCGTGCGGGAAGCGCGCGGATTGACTTCCAGCACGTAGACCACGCTGTCCTGCTCGCTGTTTTTCTGGATGGCGAATTGCACGTTCATCAGCCCCACGACCTTTAGGGCGTGAGCCATCGCAACCGTCTGGCGCTTCAACTCGTCCTGCAGCTCGCGGCTGAGGGAATAGGGCGGCAGCGAGCAGGCGGAGTCCCCGGAATGCACGCCGGCCTGCTCGACGTGCTCCATCACGCCGCCGATCACCACCTGTTTCCCGTCGCTCACGGCATCGACATCCACCTCGGTGGCGTCGTTGAGGAAGCGGTCGAGCAGCACCGGCGAGTCGTTGGACACCTTCACCGCCTCGCGCATGTAGCGCTCGAGGTCGCTCTGCTGGTAGACGATCTCCATGGCGCGCCCGCCCAGCACATAGGAAGGGCGCACCACCAGGGGATAGCCGATCTCCTCCGCCACGGCGAGCGCCTTCTGCGCGCTCCTCGCGGTGCGGTTGGGCGGCTGCTTCAATTTCAACCGGGTGAGGAGCTTCTGGAAGCGCTCGCGGTCCTCGGCGACGTCGATCGAGTCGGGCGTCGTGCCGATGATCGGCACCCCGTTCGCCTCGAGGTCGCGCGCGAGCTTCAACGGCGTCTGCCCGCCGAACTGCACGATCACGCCGAACGGCTTCTCGACGTGGACGATTTCCAGCACGTCCTCGAGCGTGAGCGGCTCGAAGTAAAGCCGGTCGGACGTGTCGTAGTCGGTCGAGACCGTCTCCGGGTTGCAGTTGACCATGAAGGTCTCGAAGCCGTCCTCGCGCAGCGCGAGCGCCGCATGCACGCAGCAGTAGTCGAACTCGATGCCCTGGCCGATGCGGTTGGGCCCCCCGCCCAGCACCATGATCTTCTTGCGGTCGGTCGGCGCGGCCTCGCACTCCTCCTCGTAAGTCGAATACAGGTAGGCGGTGTGGGTTGCGAATTCCGCGGCGCAGGTATCCACCCGCTTGAACACGGGCCGCACGCCCAGCGCGTGGCGCCGGGCGCGCACCTCGCCTTCCTGCGACTTGAAAAGGTGCGCGAGCCGGCGATCGGAAAAACCCTTGCGCTTGAGTTCCCGCATCTCCCCGGCACCGATGTCCGCGAGGCTGCGGTCGTCGAGCGCCATTTCGAGGTCCACGATCTCCTTGATCTGGGCGAGGAACCAGGGGTCGATGTGGGTAAGCTCGTTCACTTCCTCCAGCGTGAAGCCGTTCTCGAACGCGTCGCCGACATACCAGATGCGCTCGGGGCCGGGGTCGCCCAGCTCGGTTTCTATCGTCTCGCGGTCCCGCGTGCGCTGGTTGAGACCGTCCACGCCCACTTCCAGCCCGCGCAGCGCCTTCTGGAACGACTCCTGGAAGGTGCGGCCGATCGCCATCACCTCGCCCACTGATTTCATCTGTGTCGTCAGGCGGTCATCCGCATCCGGGAATTTCTCGAACGCGAAGCGCGGCACCTTGGTCACCACGTAATCGATGGTCGGCTCGAAAGACGCCGGCGTCGCCCCGCCGGTGATCTCGTTCCTCAATTCGTCCAGCGTGTAGCCGACCGCGAGCTTGGCGGCGATCTTCGCGATCGGGAAGCCGGTCGCCTTCGAGGCGAGCGCCGAGGAGCGCGACACCCGCGGGTTCATCTCGATGATCAGCAGCCGCCCGTCCTTCGGGTTCACCGCGAACTGGACATTCGATCCGCCGGTGTCCACGCCGATCTCGCGCAGGCACGCGATCGAGGCGTTGCGCATGATCTGGTATTCCTTGTCGGTCAGCGTCTGCGCCGGCGCGACCGTGATGGAGTCTCCGGTATGCACGCCCATCGGGTCCAGGTTCTCGATCGAGCACACGATGATGCAGTTGTCCTTGCAATCCCGCACCACCTCCATCTCGAATTCCTTCCAGCCGATCACCGATTCCTCGATCAGCACCTCGTGGGTGGGGCTCGCCTCGAGGCCGCGGTCGACGATGGCGATGAACTCGTCCTTGTTGTAGGCAATGCCGCTGCCGGTGCCGCCGAGCGTGAAGGATGGGCGGATGATGGTAGGGAAGCCGACCATCGCCTGCACCTGCAGCGCTTCCTCCATGCTGTGCGCGAGCGCCGAGCGCGGGCTGGCGAGGCCGATTTTCTCCATCGCCTTCTTGAATTTCTCGCGGTCCTCGGCCTTGTCGATCGCCTCGCGCTTTGCGCCGATCATCTCCACGCCGTACTTCTCGAGCACGCCGTTGCGGGCAAGATCGAGCGCGCAGTTGAGTCCCGTCTGACCGCCCATGGTCGGCAGCAGCGCGTCGGGACGCTCGGCGGCAATGATCTTCTCCAGCATCTGCCAACTGACCGGCTCGATATAGGTCGCATCCGCCATGTCCGGGTCGGTCATGATGGTGGCGGGGTTGGAGTTGACCAGGATGACGCGGTAGCCCTCCTCTTTCAGCGCCTTGCAGGCCTGCGCACCGGAATAGTCGAACTCGCATGCCTGGCCGATCACGATCGGGCCAGCGCCGATGATCAGGATGCTCTTGATGTCGGTGCGCTTAGGCATTCGAGAAGCCGTGAATCGTGAATCGTGAATCGCGAATCGACCCTGAGCCCTTGTGCTCTTCCATTAGCTTCACGAATTTATCGAAGAGGTAATCGACATCGTGAGGACCCGGGCTGGCTTCAGGATGGCCTTGAAAGCAGAATGCGGGGCGGTCGGTACGCTCGAAACCCTGCAGGCTGCCATCGAACAGCGACACGTGCGTCACGCGCGCGGCGGATGGCAGCGACGCGGAATCCACCGCGAAACCGTGGTTCTGACTGGTGATCATCACGCGCCCGGTGTCGAGGTCCTGGACCGGGTGGTTTGCGCCGTGGTGGCCAAACTTCATCTTGAGGGTTTTTGCGCCGCTCGCGAGGCCCATCAACTGATGCCCGAGGCAGATGCCGAAAGTCGGGATGCCAGTATCGAGGAACCTGCGGATCGCGCGGACGGCGTAATCGCACGGTTCGGGGTCACCAGGGCCGTTGGAGAGGAACACACCGTCCGGCTTCATCGCGAGCGCATCAATCGCCGGCGTCTGCGCCGGAAGCACGGTCACGCGGCAACCGCGTGAGGCAAGCATCCTCAGGATGTTGCGCTTGATGCCAAAGTCGTAAGCGACGATATGAAAGCGCGCTTCGGTGAGCCGGCCGTAGCCCTGCCCCAGCGCCCATGTCGTTTCCTCCCACTCGTAGGGCGTGTCGCAGCTCACCACCTTGGCGAGGTCCATCCCGATGAGCCCGGGGAAACCGCGCGCTGCTTTGAGAGCTTCCTTCTCGTTGACCTTGCCCGCCATCAGGCAGCCGTCCTGCGCGCCCTTGTCACGCAACAGGCGCGTCAACTGGCGCGTGTCGATGTCGGCGATTGCGGGCACGCCCTCCTGCTTCAGGTAATCGGAGAGCGTCCACTGCATGCGCCAGCTCGACGCCAGCAGCGGCAGGTCGCGGATCACGAGCCCGGCCGCATGAATCCGGTCCGATTCGACGTCCTCCGCGTTGGCCCCGGTGTTGCCAATGTGCGGGTAGGTGAGAGTGACGAGCTGCCGGCTGTAGGACGGATCGGTGAGGATTTCCTGGTAGCCGGTCATGGCGGTGTTGAACACCACCTCGCCCACGGCAACGCCCTCGGCACCGATCGAAGTGCCGCGGAAAACAGTGCCATCTTTGAGCACCAGGATGGCAGGAATCCGCGACACGCTAACCCCTTGATTTCAGGTATATATACACAAAGCGGGAGAGGCTTTTCAGCCCCTCCCGCCAACCTTGAGAATTATACGCGTTCCGAGGCCACCCGGCAACGTTCGAAGACCGAGCGAAGGTGCGCATCAGCGCGCGAGCGCGCGATGGATGAAGGCCGCGCGCCACGCACAGCCGCATCTGCCGTCACGCGTTTCCACTCCTCACGCTGGACCGCGCGAAGTCGAACGCCCGAATGCAAAGTCTCGAAAAGTGCGCTAGATTCCAGTCGTCCGGGTCAATCGCTCACCCCCGTCAGGAGTTGCCATGAATACAACCGCCGACTATAACGGAATCATCCCCGCGCTGACCTTGCCGCTCAGGCCAGATTACGCCATCGACGAGCCCGAATTGCGCCGACTCGCGCACTGGCTGACAGGATTCAAGGGCATTGTGGCACTGATGACCAACGGCCACACCGGCGAAGTCTTCAGCCTCAACCTCAAGGAACGCGCCGAGGTCACGCGTATCGTCGCGGACGAGGTCAAGGGAAGGCTGCCAGTGATCTCGGCAGTGAGCGCCGAAGGCATTGCGGAAGCGATTGAGCAGGCGCAGCAGCAGAAAGCGGCTGGCGCCACCTGTCTCGACATCATGCCGCCACACCATTGGCTCAGGTTCGGCATGCGACCGGAGCATGTCATCGACTACTTCTCAGCAATCGGCGAGGCGTCCGGGCTGGACCTGGCGGTACATGTCTACCCGTCGTGGACGCGCGCGAGCTATACGTGCGAGACGCTGGCCGGGCTCGCCCGGTTGAAGCAGGTGAAGCTCTTCAAGGTTGGCACGCGGGAAATGAGCAAGTATGCGCGCGACATCCAGGCGATCCGCGAAGCGGCGCCGGAGAAGTCGGTGCTCACCTGCCACGACGAGTATTTGCTCGCATCCATGGTGCAGGGTGTTGACGGCGGGCTGCTCGGCTTTGCGTCGTTCATCCCCGAACTGATCCTCGAGCTGACCGACGCGGTCAAGGCCGGCGACCTCAAGCGCGCGATCGCATGCCAAGAGCGCATCAACCCGCTGAAGGACATCGTCTACGGCATGGGCGAGCCCACCGGCGACGCGCACGCGCGCATGAAGCTCGCGATGGTGATGGCGGGCCGGCTCAAGTCGGCAGTGGTGCGGCCGCCGACACAGCAGCCGGACGACGCAACGCGGGCGCAAATCGCCAGGGTATTGAAAGCAGCGGGCATGCTGCATCGGGAAGCAGCCTGACACTCGTCACGCCCTCCCGCGAGCTCTGCGAAGTGTGTGCCCGCCAACTCGGCAGGCTCGGACAGTAAGTAAGAGCGAGGAGCCGCAACAGGGTCGCGGGGCTGTCGCTGGTCGAGGAGCAGTACCCGGATTACAAACAGTAAATCAGTAACCAGAGGAGATGCTCATGTCGAAACACCTGCTGCGGCCGGCGCTGGCCATTGCCGCGGTCGCGAGTCTGTGGGGTGCCGTTCCGTCCGCGCCGGCGCAAAGCTATCCGGCCAAGCCGATCCGCTACATCATTTCGTTCCCTCCGGGCGGCTCCAACGACATCATCGCTCGCATCATCGGCGCGCGCATGGCCGAGCTGATGGGTCCCGCGGTCATCATCGACAACCGGCCGGGCGGCGGCGCCAACATCGGTGCGGAGGCGATCGCCCGCGCCGCGCCCGACGGCTACACCATCGGCAACATCAGCGCTACTCACGCAATTAACGCGACGCTATACCCCAGGCTCGGCTATGACGTGCTGAAGGACTACACGCCCATCATCAAGGTCGCGGATATCCCGCTGCTGCTGGCGGCGCATCCCGTGCTGCCAGCCAGGGGGCCCAGAGACGTGATCAACCTCGCCAAGACGCGCAAGCTCAACTACGGCTCGGCCGGCATCGGCACGCCGGGCCATCTGGCGGCCGAGATGCTGCGCGGCTACGGCGCCAAGGAACTCACCCATGTGCCGTACAAGGGTGGCGGCCCGGCCGCCGTGGACCTGATGGCCGGACACATCGAGCTGCTGTTCCAGAACATGCCCGAACTGGTGCCGCTCGTGAAAGCCGGCAAGATGCGCGCCCTGGCGGTGACCAGCTCGAAGCGTGATCCGGTGCTGCCTGATGTCGCGACCATGATCGAATCCGGATTCCCAGGCTTCGACCTCGGCAACTGGCTGGCAATTGTCGGCCCGGCGAACATACCCAGGGACGTGGTAGTGCGGCTGAACGGGGAGATCACGAAGATCCTGCGCGAACCCGCCATCCGCGAAAAAATCGCTGCGCAAGGATTCAATATCGCCACCAGCACGCCAGAGGAACTCGGCGGCTTTATACGCTCCGAGCACGAGAAGTGGGGCAGGCTCGTGAAAGTGTCCGGGGCAAAAGTCGATTAGTTCGGCCGGCGCCAATGTCACGGGGAGATTCAATGAGATTTCGGCCATTCGCCTCTAGCGTTGCAGGACTGTGCCTGGTTATCGGCTGCGCGGCAGCGGCCGCGCAAGTCTATCCAACGAAGCCGATCCGCTTCGTGATCCCGTATCCGCCGGGCGGCGCGTCCGACCTGACTGCGCGCCTCATTGGAGCCAAGATGACGGAAGCGTGGGGCCAGCAGGTCGTCATCGACAACCGCGGCGGCGCCAATGGCATCATCGCGCTGGAGTTGACGGCCAAGGCCTCGCCCGACGGCTACACGCTTCTCATGGCAAACCTCGGACCCAACGCGATCAACCCCGGCGTCTACTCGAAGCTTCCGTACGATTCCGAGAAGAGCTTTGCTCCCATCACCCTCACCACGATAGTGCCGCAGGTCATCGTCGCGAACGCCTCCCTCGGAGCGAACAACCTGCAGCAGATGATTGCGCTGGCGAAGGCGAAGCCCGGCCAGATGAAGTACGGCAACGGCGGCAACGGCTCGGCCAACCACCTCGCGATGGAAATGCTGAAGAGCATGGCTGGCATCGACATCGGCGCGGTGCCGTACAAGGGCGACGCGCCGGCGCTGACCGACGTGATGGGAGGCCAGATCCAATTCGCGCTGCCGACGGTTCTGGCGGCATCCCCGCACATCAAGTCGGGACGGTTGAAGGCGGTCGCGGTCACGACGAAACAGCGCGTGTCATCGCTGCCCGGCGTCGCCACCGTGGCGGAGTCCGGTTATCCCGAATATGAATCGGTGTCGTGGGGCGGCGTGATGGCGCCCGCGGGAACATCCAAACCGGTGGTCGCGAAGCTCAACGCCGAGATCGTGCGTATCCTCAAGCTCCCCGATGTGCAGGACAAGCTCTCCGGACTCGGGGCGAACATCGTCGGCTCGACGCCCGAAGAGTTTGCGAAATTCATCAAGTCCGAGATCGCGAAATGGAGCAAGGTCGCGAGACAGGCGGGCGTCAAGCTCGACTGACGAGGCTGCAATAGGACTGACGAGGCTGCAATAGGCAAGTCGGTCGCCCTCGTTGGCGGCAAGACGGGCGGAGACATCGACACGGCCGGTCAAGGCCGGGCATGTCGGCGTGCGGGCGGGTCGCGGGTTTTATCGCTGGGACCGGGTGATGCGCACGAGAGAACTCGAGCACTACGACAGGCTGCTCGCCGCCGCGCTCAAGTTGATTAACGAAGCCCAAGCACGTCGAACATGTCGTATAGACCGTTCTTCTTCGACATGCTGAATTGGGCGGCGCGCAGGGCGCCGGCGGCGAAGTTGGCGCGGCTGGAAGCATGGTGGGAGATTTCGAGCCGCTCGCCGGCGCCGATGAACATCACGCTGTGGTCGCCCACGATATCGCCGCCGCGCACGACGGAAAACCCGATGGTCTCGTCCTGGCGGGCGCCGGTCACGCCCTCGCGCCCGTAGATGGCGTGTTTTTTCAAGTCGCGGCCGAGCGCCCGCGCCACCACTTCGCCCATGCGCAGCGCGGTGCCGGAGGGCGCATCCACCTTGTGCCGGTGGTGCGCCTCGACGATCTCCACGTCATAGCCCTGGCCGAGTGCGCCTGCCGCGACCTCGAGCAGCCGGAACGCGACATTCACGCCGACACTGAAATTGGGCGACATCACGATCGCGATGTCGCGCGCGGCGGCAGCAATCTCCTGCTTTTGCGCCTCGCTGAAGCCGGTCGTCCCGATCACCATCCTGACGCCCTGCTTGCGGCAGGCAGCCAGGTGAACGGCCGTGCCCTCCGGACGAGTAAAGTCGATTAGTACATCACAGCCCGCAATGGCCGCCACCGCGTCATCGCGGATTTTTACGCCGCAGGGCGAACCAACCTGCTCGCCGGCGTCCTTCCCGACTGAGGCATTGCCTTTGACCTCGAGCGCGGTGGCGAGCTTTAGGCCATTGTCCTGCAGCACCGCCTCCAGCAAAGCGCGCCCCATCCGGCCTGAACTGCCTGCAACTGCAACCTTGAGCGTCGTCATATCAGGGTTATCCCGTACCGGGATTATTTCTGTTCTTCCTGCGCCTGCGGCGCCGCGACCGCGGGCTTGTCCGTCTTCACGGCGCCGGGTGCCTTGGCGCTCGTGCCGGCCGGCACGACGTCACCCTCGATCCGCACCAGCTTGTCATCCTTGAAGATGACCGCGATGCGACGATGCTCGGCCACCACGCCGGCTTTCTGAAAATAATAGACATAGTCCCAGCGGTCGGTACGAAATGGGTCCACGATCAGCGGCGTGCCGAGCGCGAATCGCACCTGGTTGCGGCTCATGCCGGCCTGGACCTTGGCGATCATTTCCTGCGTGACGACGTTGCCCTGCTGGACGTCCATCTTGTACGGCGTGAGCCCAGGCAGCGTGGGCAGCGTCGGCATCGAGCAGCCGGCGATGAGAAATGCGGCAATGGCGAGATAGCGCGGCGACATGAATACGAATATGATAACCGACGCTCTCTCATTCGGACAGGCGCGCTGAAATACGCACTGGAAGAAACCGGCGGTGAGTTCTCCCAACGATCTCAAGACCATAGGCCTCAAAGCGACGCTGCCGCGACTGCGCATTCTCGAGCTCTTCGAGAAAAGCCCGGTCAGACACCTCTCCGCGGAAGACGTCTACAGGATCCTTTCCAAGGACGGCACCGATACCGGGCTTGCGACGGTCTACCGCGTGCTCACCCAGTTCGAGCAGGCCGGGCTCCTCATACGCCACCACTTCGAGACCGGCAAGGCGGTGTTCGAATTGAACCAGGGCGGGCATCACGACCATCTCGTGTGCGTGCAGTGCGGGCAGGTGGAGGAGTTCTTCGATGCCGAGATCGAGAAGCGGCAGGAGAAAATCGCCAGGAACCGCGGCTTCAAGATCCACGACCATTCGCTGCACCTCTACGTCGACTGCATCCGGGACAAGTGCCCCCACCGGAACCGGGCCCCCTGAGCGGCGACGGTCCTCGGGACAAGAATCCACGACAATCAAGGCGATACTGCCGCGGGTCCACACCGTGGTCATAGCAGCGGGCGCGCTCGGGGGAAAAGTTCTCACCATGACAGCTGAATGCAAGTCTGGTGTGATAGCGTAGGCAGAGTAAAATAATTGCAGGGATCAGCACGCGCAGGACTACCATGCCATACGCGAACATCGATGGAATCCACACCCGCTACGAGGTGCGCGGCGACGGCCCCCCCTTGCTGCTGTTGGCTCCCGTAGGGTCCAACGACTCGATCTCGCGCCGGTGGGCGGACCGCGTGTGGCGGGGCTTCCGCCCCCTGGAAGCGTTGATCCCCGATTTTCGCGTTATCGTTTACGATCGGCGCGAATCCGGCGCTTCCGGTGGATGCATCGAACCGCTTACCTGGGAACAATGCGCGCGGCACGCCAAGGGGTTGCTCGACCATCTCGGCGTCGATAAGGCGTTTCTGCTGGGTGGTTGCGTGGGCTGCTCCGTCGCGCTGGCGCTGGCGGCGCTAAGTCCCGAGAGCTGCCGGGCACTACTGCTGCACTGGCCGGTCGGCGGCTTCCATTGGCTCAACCGGGGCCGCGCCAATTTCGACCGCCACATTGCGTTTACGCGTGAGCATGGGCTCGAGGGAGTGGTGGAGCATGCCAGGCGGTCCAGGATGTTCTGGAGCGATCCGGATGCCGGTCCGTGGTCGTCCATACTCGCATCCGACCGGGCGTTCGCCGAGTCGTTCGTCCGGCAGGACCTCAACCACTACCTGCGAATCGTCGCGCAAAGCCGTGACAGTCTCTTCAGCGACACCCTTCCCGCCGGCGCAACCTGCGAACAACTGGTCGCGATGAACGTCCCGGCTTTCATCATGCCGGGTAACGATGCATTGCATACGACTTCCTGCGCGCAGGTATTGCAGGAACTCATGCCGCAGGCGAAGCTCTCCTCCCTGAAACTGTCCCAGCAGAACGCCGCGACGATCGGTCAGTGGGTCTGCGATTCCACCGGCGTGCACGACGCGGCGCGATCCGGCATCGCCGCCTGACCTTTCGCGACCCTGTTAAACGTCCAGCCCCCTTAACGCGTGATTCCTCCCACGCGTTGAACGGCAAGCTGTAGTCCGTTCGAACGCGTGCGGCCTCCGTATCGCTCACGGCAAGTATTAAACGACTACGCGTCGGCCGCTTGCGCGCCTACACGGTCGCATCCCCAATGAATCTGGGGCCCCTGCTCCGCGCTTCGGCGCGCGCCAACCCGGCGCCGCGCGTCCGGATTCAACCGTGCTTGGCGGCTAATTTCAACGATACGCAGCCGGATTCCAGGAGTGCGTCTCGTCCCGCCCCTCCTTGCACCAGGCGTAGAGCGCGTCGTACATCACCATGCCGTGCTTCAGCATTTCATGGTCGTCCTTGAAGTTGCGGGACAACCCCAGTGACACCGCGAGCAATCCTGCCGCCTGCGGCGCGAGGTCGAGGCGCCCGGTATCGGCGCCGCGGACGATCACCGCGAGTTGCGCCAGTGCCGGGTTGCCCGTCAATCGGTAGGTCTTGAGGAAAGCGTCGAAGCTGCACAACTCGCCATCGTGCGTAAACTGCACGTCCGGAATATCGTAGGGAATCGCCTCTTTCGCCTTCGCGACGCCCAGCACTTCCTGGTTGGGCACGTAGAGAAATTCCGCCTCGGGGTCCACGAAGCGCGCCACCAGCCAGGGACAGGCGATGCGGTCGATCTTCGGCCGCTCGCGCGTGACCCAGCGCGTGGCGCCCTCCTTCGGCTTGCCGATGACATCGCCGCCGCCGGCCTTCCAGCCCTCGTCGAGCCCTCCTTCCAGGAAACGCGCGGTGAAACCCATGTCGCGCAGGGCTTTTGCCGCGTTCTGGCTAACCTCGTGGCCGTGCACGCAGTAGACGACCACGCTGCTGGCGCGAGGCAGCTCTTTGGCCCACGACGCGACAGCGGCCGGATCGCGCCGCAGCGCGCCGGCCGCCATGTCGGGCGCCGCGCGGAACGCCGGCGCTCGGCGTACGTCGATCAGGAGCGGCGGCTGCGCTCCCGCCAATGCGGACTTCAGGGAAGATACGGTAATGGACGTGTCCATGGCTTCTGACTCCTTTCGGAAATCGTTCAGAAGCAGAGCTTGGACAAAGAAGTTTGCCGGCGCCTGCCGACAAACACCCGAAGTCTTTGAAAGCGGGGAGCCTGCCGAAATCCCCACGTGCGGGTAGTCTAACGCTGCACCCGCTCGCCGGTCAAAGGGGCGAAGACTATCGGGTGCCTGGCTACTGCAGCGGCGAGAACGCGGCGGGCAGCAGTATCTTGTTCTCCTGGTGCAGGAGCTGGTAGGGCGGCGTGCCGTGCTTCTGCGCCGAAGGCGGCCACGCGCCCGCGTCTTGCGCCCGCTTGCGGATATCGGCGCGAGCGTCCAGCGTGGGATAGGGCCAGATGTGCATGAACTTGTTGATCCCGCCCAGCTCCGAGTGCCACACCGCGCATAGCGGGCCGAACTTCAGCCGGGCCGGCAGCGCCTTTTCCCATGCCTGCGCAATCTTCGGCACATCGCCCGCTGCCAGCGTGTAGATGCGCATCTCGAAGTACGGCCCCATCTTGCCGGGCTTCAGTTCGGGAGAAATGGGGAACGGCAGCATGATGTCCGAGCGCTGCGCGAGGATGAACTCGGCGGTTTTGGCCGGCCACTTGCCGTCCTTCGTCGCGGCGGCGCGGATCCTCTCGCGTTCCATGAGGTCCCGGTACGGCCACACGTGGATAACCTGGTTGAGCGGGCCGATTTCGGTGTGCCAGAACGCCGCGAGCTCGGAATGTTGCTTACGCGTTTCGTAGGCCTCGCCAAAGCGCTTCTCGAATTCCGATACGGTATTCGGCTTGAGATCGTAGGTTCTGACTTCGTAGATCATGGCTATTCCTCCTTATTCGAGCTTGATACCGGCCTCCCGGATCACCCGGGCCCACTTTTCCATCTCGGCCCGGAAAAAAACGTCGAACTGCTCCGGGGTGTTGACCACCACGACGTTGCCTTCCCGTTCCAGGCGCTCGCGGATATCGGGCGAGCGGTAGCCCCTGGCGATTTCCTGGTTGAGCTTCGCGATGATGTCCTTCGGCGTCGCGCCGGGCGCCGACACGCCGGTCCACGGGCTGGTGTCGAATCCGGGAAGGGTGTCGCCAACCGGCGGTACGCCGGGCAATGCGGAAGTCCTGCTCGCGCTGCTGACGGCGATCGCCCGCAACCGGCCCGAATGGATGTGGGGCAGCGTGGGCAGGATGGCCCCGAATAGCCACGATATCTCGCCGCTCAACAAGGCGGTGATCGAGGGTGCCGCGCCCTTGTAGGGCACATGCACCATGCTCACGCCGGCCATGAGACGCAGGATTTCGCCGCCCAGATGGGTGGAAGTGCCGTTGCCGCCCGAGCCGTACGCGATCTGGTCGGGGCGCGCTTTCGCGAGCGCGATCAGCTCGCGCACCGATTGTGCCGGCAGGGACGGATGGACCACGAGGGCGTTGGGCGTGGACACCAGTTGGATCACCGGCGCGAGATCGCGCAGCGTATCGTAGGGCAGCTTGCGCATGAGGCTCGGCGCCGTGACGGTGCTGGTCGAGGTCATCACCAGGGTGTAGCCGTCCGGCGCCGACCGGGCGACGATTTCGGTGCCGATCACGGAGCCGCCCCCCGGGCGGTTCTCCACGAGCACCTGCTGGCCCCAGGCCTCGGTCAGCTTCTGTCCGACCATGCGCGCCAGGATGTCGGTCGACCCGCCCGGCGCAAACGGGACGATCAGGCGTATCGGCTTCGCCGGGTAGGCCTGCGCGTTCGCCGTGACCGCGCCCGCGAACGCCGACAGCGCAACTGCGGTTACCAGCGCGGAATTCACGACGGCGAAACCCGTGCTACGGGGCAGTGTTACGCCCTTGCCTTGCATCTTTCCTCCACCTGCCTGACGGCGAATGTATTTTCGCTTGATGGCGTCTTGGCGTCTTGGCGGTTCAATTCTGTTTCTGTTCTTCCTTGGCGGTTCAGCTTGTTCAACAACCAAGCTGATCCGCCAGGTCGAGAAAGCTTTCAGCATTCACCGTAAATTCCGCCTCGGAAGCAAGATCCGGGTTGTTGTTGCGCCCATATTCGTGCGGGCGCTTCACGAATGCGGTTTTAAGCCCGCACTGCGCCGCGGCGCGCAGATCGGCCTTGTGGGCGGCCACCATCATGACCTCCTCCGGCCCGAGATCCAGCCGGTCCGCCGCGCCGAGATACATCTCGGGATCCGGCTTGAAATGGCTGAAGGTGTCCGAGGAAAACACGCAGTCCCACGCCAGCCCGCCCTGCTTCGCCATGTTCACGAGGAGCCCGGTGTTGCCGTTGGACAGGGTGGCGACGATATATTTCGACTTGAGCCGCTTCAAGCCGCGCACGGAATCCGGCCAGGGTTTCAGGCGGTGCCACACCCGGTTGAGATGCGCTTTCTCGTCTTCCGTCAGCGCCGCGACCTTGAACTGCTTCAACACGTCCTCGAGGATGGCCCGGTGGATCACATCGATCTTCTCGAACGGCGCCTCGCCGCGGCGCACGCGGTCCATCGCCGGGCGGTAGCCGGCCCGCCAGGCCTTGGCGAATTTCACCGCGTTGACGCGCAATCCCTTCTGCCGCGCCAGCTCGCGCACCTCGCGCGCGACCGAGCCGTGCCAGTCCACGACTGTGCCAAAGACGTCGAATACCAGGGCTTTGACCCCGGTGGCATTGTCGTTCATCTCAACTCTCCATGATTGTTCTGGCACAACGAAACCGCATCCCGGTGCCCCGCCTCACCGACCCATCGTTTGTTGCAGAAACGTGATGACATCGGGGCCCCAGAACTGGCTGCCAAGATAGCCGAAGCTGTGGCCATCCTCTGCCGTCTTGCCGAACGACGGGTAAATCCGCATACGATTCGCCTTCCCGAGCCGTGTCATTTCCACCGACAGCTCGCGGCTCGGGCCGGTGTCCATGTCGTTTTCGGCCTGGATGAAGAACACCGGCACTTTCGCGTTGCGTGCCATTTCGAACATCCACTCCTTGAACTCAGGCGAGCGCTTCCAGTTAAGCGCAGCACCAGCCATGTTGACTGCCGAGCGGATGCCACCGCCGCGCTCTGCCAACTGCATGGTCAGGACGCCACCAAAGGAGTTACCAATGATGGCAATGCGGCTCCGGTCGACAAACTGCATGCCTTGCAGGCGCGCGAGCGCCGCGAGAACATCGTCGAGTTGCTCGGTCTTGAGCAGCTCGACCGCCTTCTTGCCACGCGCGATCACGCCCTGCTCTTGCGCAACACGAGAGAGCGTATCGAGCACCCACGTACCCTGTCCGGCAGAAAGCCCCTGGCCGCGACGATATGGCGCGAAGAATATGTAACCCTCACGCACGAATCGCGGGGCAATCAGCGCAAAGTGGGTGTCGTGATCGCGCTCGCTGCCGTGGTTGAACATGATTGCAGGAAATGGACCCGGCCCTTGCGGCTTCCACAGCAACGCCCTCAGGGTGAGATCTCCACTCGCGAAGGTCACGAGCTCCGGGACGCTCTCATCGGCCTTAGCCGCGCCACCCTGCCCAGTCGTCGTAGTGGAACAGCCCGACAGAACCGCGGCGAGCACAACCAAAGAAATAACGCCGCCGCGCTCCAGGAACGAAAGGAAACCCGGAAATATCATTGCTGCCTTCTCTCTGAAGTTCATTGCCTGGCCTTTCCCATCACGTGTCGCCTGTTGCAGGTCACATCTCAATAGGATTTTGGCAGTCCCAGTACCCGTTCCGCTATGTAACACAGGATCAGCTGGGGGCTGACCGGCACGATGCGCGGGATCAGAGACTCGCGCAGGTAGCGCTCGACGTGGTATTCCCGCGCGTAACCCATGCCGCCGTGAGTCATCACCGCGGTCTCGCATGCCTTGAAACCGACTTCGCCCGCGAAGTACTTGGCCGCATTCGCCTCCGCGCCGCACGGCTTGCCGGCGTCGTAGAGAGAGGCCGCCTTGTACACCAGCAGGTCCGCCGCCTCGAGCTCGATCCAGCGCTGCGCGAGCGGATGCTGGATCGCCTGGTTCTGACCGATGGGGCGCCGGAAGACGATGCGCTCCTTCGCGTAGTCGGCCGCGCGCTTCAACGCCACCCGCCCCAGCCCGACCGCCTCCGCGGCAATCAGGATGCGCTCGGGATTCAACCCGTGCAGGATGTACTCGAAGCCCTTGCCCTCCTCGCCGATGCGGTCGGCGGCCGGCACCTTGAGCCCGTCGATGAACACCTGGTTGGAGTCCACCGCCTTGCGGCCCATCTTCGGGATCTCGCGCGCCTCGACGTAATTGCGGTCCATGTCGGTATAGAAGAGCGACAGCCCCTGCGTGGGCTTCTTCACCTCCTCGATCGGCGTCGTGCGAGCGAGGAGCAGCATCTTGTTGGTGACCTGTGCGGTCGAGATCCAGATCTTGCGGCCCGACACCCGGTAGCCGTCGCCCTCCTTCACCGCTCGCGTCTTCAACTGGGTGGTGTCGAGACCGGTGTCGGGCTCGGTGACGCAGAAGCAGGCGCGGTCGCGTCCCTCGATCAACGGCGGCAGAAAACGCCGCTTCTGCTCGTCGGTGCCGAACACGACCACCGGGTTGACGCCCCAGATATTCATGTGCACGGCGGAGGCGCCCGACATGCCGGCGCCGGATTCGGAGATTGCCTGCAGCATGATCGCGGCTTCGGTGATGCCGAGCCCCGCTCCGCCATACGCCTCCGGCATCGCGATGCCGAGCCAGCCATCGCGGGCGAACGCCTGGTGAAAATCGTCGGGAAACCCGCCCTCGGTGTCCTTCTTCAGCCAGTAGGCGGCATCGAACCGCTCGCAGACCTTTTCGATTGCCGCGCGGATCGCGAGCTGGTCTTCGGAAAATGAAAAATCCATGCTCTGCCAATAAGTGATGGGTGACAGGTGATTCAAGCAAAAAACAAGATTAGCCGCAGATACACGCAGATAAACGCTGACAAAACCAAGAATGCATTTTGGATTGACCGTTGATGTTATCTGCGTTCATCTGCGGTTCCATTATAGATTTCCTTGGCGGCTTGGCGTCTTGGCGGTTCAATTCTTGTTTGTTCTGGACGCGCCTGGCGGTTCAGCCTGCAACGTGACACGGCCGGCAATCATCGCATTGATCTCCGCCTCGGCATAGCCCGCCTCGCGCAGGATCTCGACGCTGTGCTCGCCCAGCCGCGGCGCCGGGCGCAAGTCACCCGGCGGCGACCCGGTCCATGTCCCCGGTGACGCCATCATGCGCAGCGCCCCTTCGGTTGGATGCTCCATCCGGGGAAAGAAGCCGGTCTCTTCCAGATGGGGATCATCGATGAGATCGTCCACCGAGTTGAGAGGCGCCACTGGAATGTCGGACTCCTTGAGCGCGCGCAGCCATTCCGCGCTGGAGCGCTTGGCCATCTCCCCGGCGACGAATGCGTAGACCTCGGCAATGTTGCGGGAGCGCGCTTCCTGGCTGGAGAAACGCGGGTCCGCGTCAAACATCTCCCGGCGCCCGATCAGGTCGAAAAACGCGTGCCATTGCTTGTCGTTGTAGACCAGCACGCAGACATAGCCGTCCTTCGTCGCGTACGGCGCGCGGTGCGGCGCCAGCATGCGCGCGTAACGGTGCGGCTCGATTGACGGCTCGAACGTACGGCCGCCCATGTGATCGCCCAGTACCAGTTGGGCCAGCGTCTCGAACATCGGCACTTCGACCGCCTGCCCTTTGCCTGTCCGCTCGCGGCAATACAGCGCCGAGGTGACGGCGTTGACGGCGGCCAGCCCGGTGATGCGGTCGGAGATCGCGGTCGGCACGTAGCGCGGGCGGTCCGCGCCGGCCTCATGGAGCAGATGCGGAAGCCCTACCCGGCCCTGGATCAAGTCGTCGTAAGCGGGCTCGCCGGCGTAGGGACCGCCCTCGCCATAGCCGTAGGCACCGACGTAGATGATCCCCGGATTGACCGCGCGCACGTCGTCGTAGGTAAGCTTCAGGCGCGCCATCGCCTGCGGGCGCACGTTGTAGGCAAGAACGTCCGCGTTGCGGGCAAGCCGCAGCAGCGCCGCGCGCCCCGCCGGCTGCTTCAGGTCGAGCACGAGGGAGCGCTTGTTGCGGTTGTGGTGGAGGAAGATGTGCCCCATGCCCGGATGCTTCATGGGCGCGATGTGGCGCAGCACGTCGCCCTCGGGTGGCTCGACCTTGATGACGTCGGCCCCGAGGTCGGCGAGGATCTGGGTCGCAAACGGCCCCATCACCACCGTGGTGAGGTCGATGATGCGCACGCCGGCGAGCGGGCCGCTCCGATCGTTGCTCGTTTCTCGTTGCTCGTTTCTCGTTTCAGTCATGCAGGAAAATCCACGATTGCGTTATCGGCCTTCAGCGCCGTTCGGCGCGCCAAGTGATGCGAGTTGAACTACCAGCAACGAGCAACGAGTCACTCCTTATTCAGGCTCTATGCCCGCCGCCTTGATGACCTTCGCCCACTTCGCCGACTCCGCGGCCTGGAACTTCACGAGCTCCGCGGACGTGGTGTTCCAGGACTCGATGCCGGTGGTCTTGAAGAAGGACTGCGCCGGCGCACTCTTCGCCGCGCTGACGAACAGCTCGCGCAGCCGGGCGGCGACCGCGGGCGGCGTCCTGGCCGGTGTATAGGCCGCGAACCAGAACGTCAGCTCGTAGCCCTTGACGCCCGCCTCGTCTATCGTTGGCAGGTCGGGCACGTTGGGCAGCCGCTGCGGGCTGCTCACGCCGAGCGCCCGCGCCTTGCCGGCCTCCACCTGCGGCAAACCAGTGACGACATCCGTGATCATCATGTCGATATGGCCGCCGACGAGATCGGTGACCGCCATCGGGTTGCTCTTGTACGGCACGTGCACCAGCTTGATGCCGGCCATCTGCTGGAACAGTTCGCTGGCGACGCGGCTCGACGAGCTGCCGCCGCCGAACGTGAGCTTGCCCGGCTGGCGCTTGGCCAGCGCGATAAACTCCTTCACTGTCTTCGCCGGCACGCGCGGATTCACCAGCATCACCTGCCCGCCGCGCGCGAGCGCGGTGATGGGAGTGAAATCGCGCACCGGGTCGTAGGGAATCTTCTTGTAGAGGTGCTCGTTCGCGGCGTGGGTCGTGTTGGTCGCAATAAGCACGGTGTAGCCGTCCGCCGGGGTTCTCACGAAAGCCTGCGTCGCGATGATCCCGTTGGCGCCCGGCCGGTTGTCGATCACGATGTTCTGCTTCGTCTCGACGGTGATGCCCTGCCCCAGCGACCGGGCCAGCGTATCGGTGGCGCTTCCCGCCGCGAACGGTACGAAGAACGTAACCGGCTTGGCCGGATACTCCTGAGCCATCGCGGCGGGCGCCAGCGCCGCCGCCGCGATGAAAGGGATCAAATTAACGAGGAACCTGAATTGATGAAACATGGCCATTTCCTCCAATATCCGAGTAAGCGTGACTGGCAACTCATTCTCTCGCCATCTGGCAGCCGCGTGTTGAACGGCGATTGTTTCGTCCGTTCCAACACGCGGAGTTAAACCGGCGATTAGGGTACGGGAGCCGCGGCTCCCATACCCTAGGCGTCCGGATTTAACGCTACTTGGCGGCTAATTTTTTACTCCTAACATCTCCGCGGCATGCTTGCGCGTCGTCTCGGTGATCTTCACCCCGCCCAGCATGCGCGCGATTTCCTCCACCCGCTGGCCCGGGTCCAGCACCGTGACTTTCGAGAGGACTTTACCGCTCGCGGTGCTTTTCGCCACCTGCCATTGCTGGTCGGCCGTGGCCGCGACCTGCGGCAGGTGAGTGATGCACATGACCTGGTGCTTGCGGCCAAGCTGCCCGAGCATCTTGCCGACGATCTCGGCCACGCGCCCGCCGATGCCCGCGTCCACCTCGTCGAAGATCAGCGTCGGCACCTGCGCGACCCGGCTCGCCACGGTCTGCACCGCCAGGGAGAGGCGCGAGAGCTCGCCGCCGGAGGCCACCTTGGCAAGCGGCTGCGGCGCCATGCCCTTGTGGGCGGAGACGAGAAACTCGACGCTCTCCAGGCCATGCGCGGTGACATCCGGCGCCGCGTGGAGCGCGACCTCGAACATGCCGCCCTGCATGGCGAGCGTCTGCATGGCCTCGGTGACCTGTTCCGAGAATTTCTTCGCCGCCTTTCTGCGCCCGCCCGAGAGTTTCTTCGCCTCCGCCTGGCACGCCGCGTAGGCTGCTTCCTCCAGCTTGCGCAACGCCTCCGCGTCGCCGCCCTCGCCCATTTCCCGCAGCCGCGCCCTGGCGTCCTCCAGCTTTTGCGGCAGGGCTTCCGGCTGGACCCGGTACTTGCGCGCGGCATCGTGTATGGCATCCAGCCGCCGCTCCGTCTCCTGCAGGCGCCGGGGGTCGAGATCGAGGCGCTCGCCGTAGCGTCGCAGGGCGTGCGCCGCCTCCTCCAGCTGGATTCTCGCCGACTCGAGGAGCTCGACGGTCTCCTTCAAGCGGGGGTCATGCTCGATGAGGGCGCCAAGCCTGGACAGCACCCCATTTAATTGAGTGAGGCAGGAGCTTTCGCCTTCCGAGAGAGCCTCGACGCCGAGCTGGGCAGCCTCGATCAGGCCGGCCGCATGGGCGAGCCGCGCATGCTCGGCCGTCAGCTCCGGCCATTCGTCCGCGCTGAACTTGAGCGCCCCGAGTTCGCGCACCTGCCATTCGAGCTGTTCGCGCTCGGCGGCAAAGGTCGCGGCATTGGTTTCAAAGGCCATGAGGCTCTCGCGCCGCTGTTGCCATGCGCGATGGAGCCCCGCGACTTTCTTCGCGGCATCCGAGAGCTCGCCGTAGGCGTCGAGCAACTCGCGCTGCGCCCCCGGCCGCGTGAGCGACTGGTGCTGGTGCTGGCCGTGGATGTCCACCAGAAATTCGCCTGCCTCGCGCAATTGGGTGAGCGTGGCCGCGCGGCCGTTGATGAAACCGCGCGAGCGGCCCGACGACTCGATCACGCGCCGCAGCAGCAGCGCGCCCTCGTCGCCGGCCAGATCGTTTTCCCCGAGCCAGCGGGCGAGCTCCCGGCCGCCCGCCGTGCTGCCATCAGGCTCGAATTCCGCGCTCACCTCGGCGCGCTCGGCGCCGCCGCGAACCACGATCGCCTCCGCCCGCTCGCCGAGCACCATGGCGAGCGCGTCGATGAGTATCGATTTCCCGGCGCCGGTCTCCCCCGTCAGCACCGTGAAGCCGGGCGAAAACGCAAGCTCCAGCCGGTCGACGATCACGAAATCGCGGATGCTAAGGCTGCGCAGCATGGCTCAGGAATGAGGGAAGGGGCAGTTCAATGTTCAATGTTCAATGTTCAAAGCCCGGAACCTGGAACTCGGAACACGGAACCCGGAACCGGTTACTCCCTGTTCCAATTCAGCTTCTCCCGCAGCATGCCGTAGTAGCTATGCCCTTCCGGGTGCAGGAGATTGATGGTGCGCGGGTAGCGCCGCACGACGATGCGGTCGCCCTCGCGCAGATCGCAGCGCGAGTGGCTGTCGAAATGCGCGCGCGGCTCCGGGTTGTCGCGCACGATGATTTCCACCGTGCAACTGCTGCTCACCACGATCGGGCGGTTGGACAGCGTGTGGGGCGAGACCGGCACCAGCGCCATTACCGAGAGCGAGGGGTGCACGATCGGCCCGCCGGATGAGAGCGCGTAGGCGGTCGAGCCGGTCGGGGTGGCAACAATCAAACCGTCGGCGCGCTGGTTGTAGATGAACTGGCCGTCGATGCGCACCTCCAGCTCCAGCATGTTGCCCTTGGCGCCCTTGCTCACCACCACGTCGTTGAAGGCGAGCGATTCGAACGTCTTGCGGGAGCCGCTGTAGACCTGCCCATCCAGCAGCATCCGCTCCTCGGCCACAAACCTGCCGTCCAGGATCGCGCCGATGGTGGCGATCATGTTCTCCACCGAGATGTCGGTCAGGAAGCCCAGGCGGCCCTGGTTGATGCCAACCAGGGCCACGTCGTGGGGCGCAAGCGTGCGCGCGATGTTCAACATGGTGCCATCGCCGCCGATGACGATGGCCAGGTCGGCCTGCTGGCCGATCTCCTCCAGCGCCAGAACGGGGTATTTCGCCTGCTTCACCTGGGACGCGGTCAGCTTGTCGACGAGGACCTTCACCTGCCGGCTCTCCAGGAAATGGCCAAGCGCGAGCAGCGGCTCGGCGATTTCCGGGCTCTTGTACTTGCCAATCAGCGCGACGGTTTGGAATGCCGATTTCATGGCTGCATTAAACCATAAAAAACCGTGATTCGTGATTCGTCCCGTTCCAATGCCCACGCCCAGAGACCTGCGCGTGGGTCAACGTCCAACTACTCGATAGAAATCATTGGAACGGGATTCGTGAATCGTGATTCGAGCATTCCGGCGCAGGGCCGCCAGTCCGTTCTTGCCATTCACTATTCACCATTCACCATTCACGGTTTTTAGTAGAATAAGCCATGCCCGCCGAGACGCCTGCGCTCAACGATCGCGCCCAGCTCCTGCTGAAAATCCTGGTCGAGCGCTATATCACCGACGGCCAGCCGGTTGGTTCCCGGGCGCTGTCGAAATACTCCGGGCTGGAGCTCTCTCCCGCCAGCATCCGGAACGTGATGGCCGACCTGGAGGAGATGGGTTTCATCGCCAGCCCCCACACTTCGGCCGGGCGGATACCCACCTCGCGGGGCTACCGCTTCTTCGTGGACACGCTGCTCACGGTCAAGCCGCTCGCCGCGGCCGAGATCAACCAGCTCGAGGGGCAGTTGCACGCGGAGAACACGCAGAAGCTCGTCACTTCTGCCTCCCAGCTCCTCTCCGATCTAACGCATTTCGCGGGCGTGGTGATGACGCCCCGGCGCAGCGCCGGTTTCCGGCACATCGAGTTCCTCAAGCTCGCCGACACGCGCATCCTGCTGATCCTGGTGACCCCCGAGGGGGACGTGCAGAACCGCATCCTGGCCACCGAGAAATCGTACTCGCCCTCCGAGTTGATCGAAGCGGCGAACATCCTCAACCAGCACTACGCGGGGATGACTTTCGAGGAAATCCGTCACCGCGTGCGCGAGGAACTGAAGCAATTGACCGAGAGCATGACGCGGCTCATGACGGCGGCGCTGGACGCCGGCAGCCAGGCCGCGAGCGAATCCGCCGAGGAAGTGGTGATCTCGGGAGAGAGCAACCTCCTCGACTCGCAGGATCTCTCCTCCAACATGGCGAACCTGCGCAAGCTCTTCGAGCTGTTCGACCGCAAGACCGCGCTGATGCAACTCCTCGACATCTCGGGCCGCGCGCAGGGCGTGCAGATCTTCATTGGCGGGGAGTCGGGCGTGCAAACGCTCGACGAGTGCAGCGTGATCACCGCCCCCTACGAAGTGGACGGCCAGGTGGTCGGCACCGTCGGCGTGATCGGCCCGACCCGCATGGCTTACGAGCGCGTCATCCCGATCGTGGACATCACCGCCAAGCTACTCAGCAGCCTGCTCTCGCAGCGCTGAGTTCCGAGTTCCGTGTTCCGTGTTCCGAGTTCCGTGTTAACGTCCCATGACAGCAGCGATTCGGGCTTAACCCGGAACTCGAAACCGTGAACCCGGAACCCTCTTACTCGCACGGCGCCCAGCCCAGAATCGGCGTGCTGCTGATCAACCTCGGCACGCCGGAAGCGCCGACGCCGTCGGCGGTGCGCGCCTATCTCAGGGAATTCCTGTCGGACCCGCGCGTGGTCGAGATCCCGCGCCTCATCTGGTGGCCGATACTGCATCTCTTCGTGCTCACTACTCGCCCGAAGGCCTCCGCGCGGCGCTACGCCAGCGTTTGGATGAGCGAAGGCTCCCCGCTCAAGGTTCACACCGAGCGCCAGACGACGTTGCTGCGCGGCTACCTCGGAGATCGCGCGAAACCGCTGCCGCTCACCGTGGAGTACGCCATGCGCTACGGGAGCCCTTCCATCCCGGACCGGCTGCGGGAGATGAAGGCGCAACGCTGCGACCGCGTCCTGCTGGTGCCGCTCTACCCCCAGTACTCGGCCAGCGCCACCGCGACCGCCTTCGACGCGGCGTTCCGGTGCCTGGGCGGCATGCGCAACCAGCCGGCGCTGCGCACGGTCAGGAGCTTCCACGACCATCCGGGCTACATCGCGTCTCTCACGCAGAACGTGCGCGACTACTGGATGAAGAACCAGCGCCCGGAGGTGCTGATGATGAGCTTTCACGGCGTGCCGCGCGCGACGCTGGACCAGGGCGACCCCTATCACTGTGAGTGCCAGAAAACCGGGCGCCTGCTCGCCGAGGCGCTGGGGCTGAGACCGGAGCAGTACCGCATCACATTCCAGTCGCGCTTCGGCCGGGCCGAATGGTTGAAGCCGTATACCGCGGAGGTGCTGGCGGATCTCGGCAAGCAAAAAACGAGGCGCGTCGACGTGATCTGCCCGGGCTTCGTCTCCGATTGCCTGGAAACGCTCGAAGAGATCGCGATCGAGGGGAAAGGTATTTTCCTCAACGCGGGTGGGCGCGATTTCCACCTGATCCCCTGCTTGAACGAGAGGAACGACTGGATTCACGCGCTGACCGACATCGTCGTCACCCAGCTCGTCGGCTGGGGCGATGACGCGACGCACGAGACGCTCGAGATGTCGCGCCTGCGCGCGCTCGACATGGGGGCGAAGAGTTGAGGAATGAGGGATAGCGGTACAAACCCGATCGTCCCATCAGCCAGACTTCCGTTCTACAGATCCCCCAGACCCTCATTCCTGAAGAATCAATTTAAATCAGGCGCTTAAGCGTCTGCTTTAGCCCTTGAATTGCCCTGATCCAGCCCAATATTCAAGGGGTTAAGTCTGGAGAGGACGATGCAGGAGACGCCCGACACCACCCACAACGGGAACGAAGCACCGGCCGGGGAATTGGCCGCGCCACCACCCCAGGGCACGCAGCAACCCGAGCAGCCTGCGGCAACGCCACCGGCGGCTTCCGGCCCCGAAGAGCGTTTGAAGAAAGCGGAACTCGCCGCAGCAGAGCACCACGACGCGTGGCTGCGCGCCAAGGCGGAAGCCGATAACACCCGCAAGCGCGCGCAGGCCGATGTCGCCAATGCGCACAAGTACGCGGTGGAAAATTTCTCCACGGAGCTGCTCGCCGTGAAAGACAGCCTGGAAGCCGCGGCTGCCGCCGAAAACGCGACCGTCGAGAGCATGGTGAGCGGCGTCGAGCTCACCCTCCGGCAGCTGAAAAACGTATTCGAAAAATTCAGCGTCACTGAGATCAACCCGGCCGGCCAGAAATTCGATCCCCATCTCCACCAGGCGATCAGCACGCTGGCCTCCGATGCCGCGCCCAATACCGTCGTCCAGGTGCTGCAAAAAGGCTACCGCCTGCACGACCGCGTCATCCGTCCCGCGCTGGTTATCGTGGCGAAGGGCAAGGATGCCTGACCGTTGAAACTCCGGGGTTAACCCCCATATCGGGTACATCACACATTTCGCTGAAAAAGCAAAGAGGTAGAACATGGCAAAAATCATCGGCATCGATCTGGGAACGACCAATTCGTGCGTGGCCGTCATGGAAAACGGCCAGCCCAAGGTCATCGAGAATTCCGAGGGCGCGCGCACTACGCCCTCCATCGTCGCCTACATGGAGGATGGCGAGATCTTGACCGGTGCGCCGGCCAAGCGCCAGGCGGTCACCAATCCCAAGAACACGCTCTACGCGGTCAAGCGGCTGATCGGCCGCCGTTTCGCCGAAGCCGAAGTGCAGAAGGCGCTGAAGGTAGTCCCCTACCAGATGATGGAGGCGCCGAACAAGGACGCCTGGGTCGAGGTGCGCGGCAAGAAGATGGCGCCGCCCGAGATTTCAGCGCAGGTGCTGATGAAGATGAAGAAGACCGCCGAGGACTATCTCGGCGAGTCCGTCACCGAGGCGGTGATCACGGTGCCCGCGTATTTCAACGACTCGCAGCGCCAGGCGACCAAGGACGCCGGCCGCATCGCGGGCCTCGACGTCAAGCGCATCATCAACGAGCCGACTGCGGCGGCGCTCGCGTTCGGCCTCGACAAGCAGGAGAAGAAGGACCGCAAGATCGCGGTCTACGACCTCGGCGGGGGCACCTTCGATGTCTCGATCATCGAGATCGCCAACGTCGAGGGCGAGCACCAGTTCGAGGTGCTCTCGACCAACGGGGACACCTTCCTCGGCGGAGAGGACTTCGATCAGCGCCTGATCGAGTACGTGTGCGACGAATTCAAGCGGGACAGCGGCATCGATCTCAAGAAGGATATCCTCGCGCTGCAGCGGCTGAAGGACGCGGCCGAGAAAGCGAAGATCGAGCTCTCCTCGGGCGCGCAAACCGAGATCAACCTGCCCTACATCACGGCCGACCAGTCGGGACCGAAGCACCTCGCGGTCAAGGTGACGCGTGCCAAGTTCGAGAGCCTGGTCGATGACCTGATCGAGCGTACCATCGCGCCGTGCCGCACCGCGATCAAGGATGCCGGGATCAACACGGGCGATATCTCCGACGTGATCCTGGTGGGCGGCCAGACGCGCATGCCCAA
Organism: uncultured Streptomycetaceae bacterium; assembly: GCA_964521405.1. Lineage (GTDB taxonomy): Bacteria > Pseudomonadota > Gammaproteobacteria > Burkholderiales > SG8-41 > SG8-41. Next base: position 30,339 of record CAZFRR010000110.1, read on the forward strand.
GGTTCAGGACAAAGTG
>CAZFRR010000111.1:0-5395 GCA_964521405.1 uncultured Streptomycetaceae bacterium
GTACATTTTCCGGAGAGTTGCCTCAGCTGACCTGCCACCGGGACCGTTCCAGCGCCGCAATTCTCCTTGCCAAGCAGCCCCCCACCCCCCATACTCGCGCGTCGCGCCGGCAGCCGGGCGGCATTTCCGCCGCTTCCGGACGCCATCGTCGTCTTCCCCGCTCGATGCCGCACCCATCCCGGGCGCGGATCGCGGGAAATTCACGCGCAGCACATCACCGCGGGAGAGCGGCAACGCCGCTTGGGGCCCGCCAGGAAGGTTTTGCACATGGCCAAGGAAGAAACGATCGAATTGATGGGCGTCGTCGACGAGGTGATGCGCAACGCGGTGTTCCGCGTGAAGCTGGACAACGGCGTCGACATCACCGCCCACGCCTCGGGCAAGATGCGCCAGCGCCGCATCCGCGTCCTCACCGGCGACCGCGTCACGGTCGAGATGTCGCCCTACGATCTCACGAAGGGGCGGATCAACTTCCGGCACAAGGACCTCAACACGCCGCCGCCGATGGCGCCGCGCCCGTCCTACTTGCGCAAGCGCTGATGCCGGTCGGCTGGCCGGCTAAAGCTTTCACCGCGAAGGGCGCGAAGTAGCAGAAAAGCTTCATCGCCAAGGCCGCGAAGGACGCCAAGGAACAGAAAAGCCTCGACGCGAAGGCCGCAAAGGACGCGAAGGATCAATAATAAGGACAAAACCAAGGGCGCTAAGAACACGCCAAGGTCTCAATAACGGAAGTCCGGGGGAGTGCCCTCATCCAGGAGCGTTCTCCGGACACCTCGAAGTCGGTCAACCCTGCGCCATGCTGTCCGTTATTACGATAAGGACGGCCTCCAGGGAGTTTCCCATGGACTTCGAGTTGATTACGCGGGAAATCGTCCAGCCGGGCGGCAATGGACCAAAGACGCTGCCGGAATACCCCTCTTGGCGATTACTTCGCGACCTTGGGGTTGGGATTTCTGAAATTATTCCTTCGCGGCCTTGGCGGCCTTCGCGTTAAGGCTGTTCTGTTCCTTCGCGGCCTTTGTGGCCTTGGCGTTAAAGGCTTTAGCTAGTCCGCCTTGGCGCCGCTCTTCTTGACGACGTCCGCCCACTTCGCGACGTCAACGAGGAGAAACTTGTGGAAAGTCTCGGGATCGTTGCCGACGACGGTGCCGCCGAGGTCGACGATGCGCTTGCGGGTGACGGGCTCGTTGATGACCTTGATGATCTCGGCGTGTATCCGCGTCACCAGCGCCTTTGACATCTTGGGCGGTGCGGTCACGCCGTACCAGCCGACCACCACGAAATCGGGCAGGCCGGACTCCTTCACGGTCGGGATGTCCTCGTAGCCGGGAATGCGTTTCTCGGTGGTGACCGCGAGCGCGCGCACCTTGCCCGCTCGCGCCTGGGGCAGCGCGCCGAGCAGGCCCGCGAAATTGAACTGGTACTCCCCGCCCATCAGGGCGATCATCGCCGGGCCGGTTCCCTTATAGGGAATGTGCTGCGCTTTCACGCCGGCCTGGAGCTTGTAGAGCTCGCCGGCGAGGTGGCCGCCGCTGCCGTGGCCGGCGGAACCGAAGTTGAGCGAGCCCTTGTAGTTGCGCGTCCACTCGAGGAATTCCTTGAAGTTCTTCGGCGGTGAGCTCGGGTTGATGATCAGCACCAGCCCCGCCTCGGTCAACTGCGTGATCGACGTAAAGTCGTTGACCGGGTGATACGAGAGCTTCATCAGCGCCGCATTCACGGTGTGCTGATGGTAGGCCATGAACAGCGTGTAGCCGTCCGGCGCCGCGGCCTTGACGATCTCGGCGGCCAGCACGCCGGAAGAACTCGCGCGATTATCGACGATGACCTGCGTGCCGAGGGTCTCGGAGAGCCGCGGGGCGAGGATTCGCGCGAGGCCGTCGGTGGTGCCACCCGGCGCCGCGGGAGTAACGAGGCGGATCGGCTTCGATGACGGCCAGTCCGCGGCCGGCGCGCCGACCGTGGTGATAGCAAGGCAAAGCGGAAGGAAGCCATTCAGCAGGCGTTGCATACGCATGACACAATCTCCTAGAAATCTTGCTTATAGACGCGACCTTATACTGCTGCGAAATGGGTTTCGGCGCAAGCGATGCGTCCCGAAACCAGTGGCGAGCGACTGACCAAGGTAAAGCTTTCAACGCCAAGGCCGCCAAGCCCGCGAAGGAAAATTACAGCTTCAACGCAAAGGCCGCCAAGGACGCAAAGGAATACATTACGAAAACCAACCCAAGGACGCGAAGACAACGCCAAGCGGGGAACTGGAAACGCTGTCGGAATTATGATGTGTTGAAGTCTAGGAGCCGTAACCAGAAGCGTCTCTTGTATGCCACCCTTGGCGCGGTTCCTTCGCGACCTTCAGGTTTTGCTTTTGACCTTATTATTATTTCCTTCGCGGTGAAGCTTTTATTTTCCTTTGCGTCCTCCGCGCCCTTGGCGGTGAGGCTTATCTTTTCCTTCGCGGCCTTTGCGGACTTGGCGGTAAGGCTTTCATGATTTTCTAGGATGCCGCCGCCTTGGCTTTCGCCTCCAAAGTTTCCCAGCGCTCGAGTTTTCCAATCAACTGTTGTTCGATTTCCGCGTTGCGGCCCTGGTCGGCGCGGAGGATATCGGGGGACTGCTTGAAGTAGTCGGGCGCGGACATGCGCGCAGCGAGCGTTTGCTGCTCGGCTTCGAGCGCTTCTATTTCGCGCGGGAGCGCTTCCAGCTCGCGCTTTTCCTTGTTGCTCATCTTCACGCGCGCGCGCTCACCACCCCGGCTCGCTTCGCTCGCTGAGCTGGGTGATGGGTGATGGGTGATGGGTGATGCGTCTCCCGCGGGCGCGGGGGGGACTTCTTCCGACTTTCGACTTTCGACTTCCGACTTGGCGGATTGGCGCAGCCAATCCGTGTAGCCGCCGGCGTATTCGTGCCAGCGGCCGCCGCCTTCGGCCGCGAGGGTCTGGGTAACGACGTTGTCGAGGAAGGCGCGGTCGTGTGAGACGAGCAGCAGCGTGCCGTCGTAGTCCTGCAGCGCGGTTTCCAGCAATTCCAGGGATTCGATGTCGAGGTCGTTGGTCGGCTCGTCCAGCACCAGCACGTTCGCGGGCTTTGCGAAAAGGCGCGCCAGCAGCAGGCGGTTGCGTTCGCCGCCCGAGAGCCGGCGCACCGGCGAAGTGGCGCGCCGCGGCGGAAACAGGAAGTCGCCGAGGTAGCTCATGACGTGCTTCTTCACGCCGTTCACCTCGACCCAGTCCGAGCCCGGGCTGATGGTCTCGGCGACGGTCTTGTCCGGGTCGAGAGCCTCCCGCATCTGGTCGAAATAGGCGGGCTGAACGTTGGTGCCCAGTCGTACGGTTCCCGAGTCCGGCGCCAGTGTGCCGAGGATCAGCCGGATCAGCGTGGTCTTGCCCGTGCCGTTCGCGCCAATGAGACCGAGGCGGTCGCCGCGGCTGATGATGAGATCGAGGTCCTTCACGATCGAACGATCAGCGAAGCTTTTCGTGACTCCGGTCAGCTCGGCCACCAGTTTTCCCGAGCGCCCCCCTGCCCCGATCGCGAGCTTCACCTTGCCGATGCGATCGCGCCGCGCGGCGCGCTCTTCGCGCAGGTGCATCAACCGGGTGACGCGCCCTTCGTTCCGCGTGCGCCGCGCCTCGATGCCACGGCGGATCCACGCTTCCTCTTCCCGCCAGAATTTGTCGAACTTGCGCCGCGCGACCGCCTCTGCGGCAAGCTCGCCCTCCTTCCGGCGCTCGAAGTCCGTGTAGTTGCCCGGGTAGCCCCTGAGCAAGCCGCGATCGAGCTCGACGATGCGCGTGGCGAAGCGATCGAGGAAGGCGCGGTCGTGCGTCACCACGATTGCCGTCGGCTGCTTCGCGAGCGCGTTCTCGAGCTGCGCGATACCGTCGATATCCAGATGATTGGTCGGTTCATCGAGCAGCAGCAGCTCGGGCTGGAGCGCGAAGGCAAGGGCGAGTGCCGCGCGCTTGGTTTCCCCGCCCGAGGCGGCCGCGGGCGAGACGTTCTCGTCCACGCCGAAGCGGTGCAGGAACTCGGAGAGCCTCGCCTCGGTGCGCCAGCGCTCGCGCTCGTCATGGATCGCCGGGATGTGGCCGCGCAGCAGCAGGCTCGCGTGCAGCGTCGGCGCATGCGGCAGCTTGGGTTCCTGTTCCACCATCACCACCCGCAGGCCGTCACGCTTTCGCAGCTCGCCATCGTCGAGCGCCGCCGTGCCGGCGATGACACCGAGGAGCGAGGACTTGCCGGTGCCATTGCGGCCGATGAAGCCGATACGCTCGCCCGCCTCCATCGCGAAGGACGCGCGGTCGAGCAGCGGCAGCTCCCCGTAGGCGAGCTGGGCGTCGGCGAGAGTGAGGAGAGGCATTTCTAAGGGATGAGGGATGAGGGCGCGAGGATAAGGGAATAAGGCAAAAGGCGGAAGGAAAAAGTGTCCGCATGGCAATCACGGTCAACGCAAAGCACCTTGGGGCGTTCAGTACCGCAGGCCCTGAATGTTGAAAGCCATCTGCAATGGAACCTGTCGAACGGATCGTGTCGCGGATTCTTCTCGTGCGAGGGCAAAGAGCCTAAAACATCAGGAAACGCGCGATGCGCTGGCACGATTTTGGCTCAGGGCACGAAGCAAGGCCCGCCGCTTAGCCACCTAAGCAAGGGACTTGCGACAAAGCCATGGGCCAAAACTCGTGCCAGCCCGCCAGGGGTTGCAGCCAGAACCGGCGCTGACTTTGTCGCTCGGCTTGCCAATATCGACATATTGGCTGCACCTCGCTTCGCGTCATCACCAATTCTGGCAGCAACGCACGCGTGTTTCCTGATGTTTTAGGCTCTAGGTGATGCTCGACGCTGACCTGGCTGAACTCTATGGCGTCAGCACCGGCCGCTTTAACGAGCAGGTCCGTCGAAACCAGGAGCGATTTCCGGGTGACTTCATGTTTCAACTGACGAATCAAGAGGTTGAGCGTTTGAGATCGCAAATCGCGATCTCAATAGGTGAAACGCGGCAGATTGGCCGAGGCGGTCGCCGCTACTTGCCGCATGTGTTCACCGAGCACGGGGCGATCATGGCAGCCACCATACTCAATACGCCTCAGGCCACGGAGGTCTCGGTCTTCGTCGTGCGCGCGTTCGTGCGCCTGAGAGATATAGTGGCAGCGAACAAGGAACTGTCGAAAAAACTCGACGAACTGGAACGCCGCGTCTCGCATCACGACGAGGCGATCACCAGCATCGTCAAAGCGATCCGGGAGCTTGCCACCCCCGCCCGAACCCAAGCCCAGGCGCCGCATCGGGTTTGTTTAGCACCGGTGATGGGTGATGATCGACGCGCAAACGAATAACGAGACCAACCGGCAAAAGCCGGGTGTCATCCCTCATCCCTCGCTCGGGGCTAGTACTT
>CAZFRR010000112.1:0-2406 GCA_964521405.1 uncultured Streptomycetaceae bacterium
TCGACGAACCACCAATACCAGCCGGCAAACGCCATTGCCGCGACAAACCACACGACAGCCCAGGCAAGCGCCTCACCTACGGGCACCTTATGTTGTCCCTTCGCCTTGAGAAGTACGAAATCGAGCACCAGAAATACGACGGCGAGCAGGCTGAAGCCGAGGTAAAGGATCGGCGAGCCGGTATGTGCGACTTCTGTCATCAATGGTTCCTCGCAAGGCAGCCGGCTGCACGTGGGTCAAAAGGGGCGCCGGGGGCGCGATGCTGCTTTTTCATATTGAGTCCGTCCATCAACTGCCAGCCGGCGCGCGCCGCGCTGCCATTTTCCAGAGCACGCCGATGCGCCAGACGAGTTGTACGCCGAAGTAGGTGAGGACCGCGCTCGCAATGGCGAGGAGTGCGAGGCCGACGAGCAGCGGTTCACCCATTGCACCGATCTTCTCGATCCAGCCAGTGTTCTCCACGAGAGCGGGCAGTGCCGTCGGTTCGCCGAGCACGGCTGAGCCGGCGTGGTATGCCGCCAGGAGAATGAATGGTGTCGTCAGCGGGTTCGAGATGAACGTCGCCAGCACCGCGGCTGGCAGGTTGGCCCGCAGCCCGATCGCCACGGCGCCGGCCACAAGCCCCTGTCCAAGCGGCACCAATACCCCGAAGAACATGCCGATCGCCAGCCCCCTTGCGATGGAACTGCGGTTCACGTGCCACAACCACGGGCGGTCGAGCAGCGGGCCCATCCAGCGCAAACCGCGATGGGTGCGCAGGGACGCCGGATCGGGGAGCCAGCGGCGCACGAAAAGACGGGCCATGGTCGGACGAGCCCCCCGCTCAGGATTCGAACGTACGCCGACGCGGCGGCGGCCTCACCATCCGCCGCGGCGAGCGCGCAATGGAGTGCACGAGAACGTTCTGCCCGAAAATATTTGCGGTGCCGAGCACCAGCGCGCGCGCAATAACCCACAACCAAACCACCATGACCGTTCTCGCTCTGTCAGGCCGTAACGGCAGCCGGCTCGTACACCGCGCGCGAGCGCGCGAGCGGGACCTTCATCTCGCGCTCGAGCATCTGCGGCGTCACGTTCCAGCGTTCCCACGCGCGCCGCACGAGCTTGCGCTCGTCGGTCTGTACGCCGTCGATGTCGGCGAGATAGAGCAGCGCCGCCGCCACGATGAGCTGCGTGGCGCGGTCGTCGATGGCGTCGAGCTCCGCGTCGAATCGCCCGGCGCTCGAACCGCGCCTGCCCGCCACGACGCCCAGCCGCTCGCCGAGGCAGCGCGAGAGCATCGCCAAGAAGGGCCCGCGCTCGATGCCGAGTATCTGCAGCGTGCCGGTTTCGTCGAGAAACTCGAGCTCGCGCCAGTCGAGCCGTCCGTCGCGGGCGATCAATGTCGCAATCACGCGCGCGGCGGCTTCGGGGCTGTTCCTGCGATAGGTTCTGCGGGTTCCGGACACGTTCAGTTCTCTCCTTGTCGGTCGATCACCGTCGCAGCGAGTGTAGGGGCGCCATGACTTCGTGTAAAATCGATTTATACAGGACAATTACTCGAATAACCCGAAGGATTGCCGCGATGAATTTCAAGCACCTCCACTACTTTTGGCGGGTCGCCAAGGCGGGCAGCGTGACGCGCGCAAGCGAGCAGTTGCACCTGACGCCACAGACCATCAGCGGGCAGATTGGACTGCTGGAGGAGGACTTGGGGGCGCCACTATTCGCCAAACGCGGCCGCAACCTCGAGTTGACCGAAGCGGGGCGGTTCGCCTTGGGCTATGCGCAGGACATCTTCGCCCTCGGGTCCGAACTGGAGGAATCCCTGCGGAACTACCCGGCGGGCGGCCGACCGGTCGAGTTCCGGCTCGGCGTGGCCGACGCCGTTCCGAAGGCGATCGCCTATCGCCTGATCGAACCGGCGACCCGTCTGCCCACGCCCATGCGCATCGTATGCCGGGAATCGAAGCTCGACAGCCTGCTCGCGGAACTTGCGGCGCATCGGCTGGACCTCATCATTGCCGGTGCGCCGATCCCGCCCTCGGTGAGCGTGCGCGCATACAACCACCGGCTCGGGGAATCCGGAGTGAGTTTTTTTGCAACCGCCCGAGTCCTCAAGAACCTCAAGGGGAAGTTTCCCGCCTGCCTGGCCGGCGCGCCGATGCTGGTTCCCGGCGTGGACGTGGCAGTGAGAATGCGCCTGGATCGGTGGTGCGAAGCGAATAAACTCCGGCCCCGGGTGGTCGGAGAGTTCGACGACAGCGCGCTCATGAAGGCCTTCGGACAGCACGGCGCAGGAGTATTCATCGGGCCAACCGTACTCGAATCCGAAATCGAAACGCAGTACAGGGTGAAAACGCTGGGTCGGACCCAAGAGATCGTTGAGGAATTCTACGCGATCTCCGTCGAGCGGCGCATAACGCA
>CAZFRR010000113.1:0-9067 GCA_964521405.1 uncultured Streptomycetaceae bacterium
CGGCGGCGCGCCGATCAGGCGCGACACTGCGTGCCGCTCCATGTACTCCGACATGTCGAAGCGGATCAGCTCGACGCCGAGGCAGTAGGCCAACTGCCGCGCGACCTCGGTCTTGCCGACGCCGGTGGGACCGCTGAACAGGAAATTGCCGATCGGCTTCTGCGGGTTGCCGAGCCCGCTGCGCGCCATCCTGATCGCCGAGGTCAGCGCGTCGATTGCCTTGTCCTGGCCGAACACCACGGCCTTCAGATCGCGGTCGAGGTTCTTCAACGCGCTCCTGTCGTCCACCGAGACGGACTGCACCGGCACGCGCGTGATCTTGGCGATGATCTCCTCGATTTCATGCTTGCCGATGATGCGCTTCTGCTTGGCCTTGGGCAGGATTTTCTGCGCGGCGCCGGCTTCGTCGATGACATCGATCGCCTTGTCGGGCAGATGCCGGTCGTTGATGAACCGGGCTGAGAGCTCCGCCGCCGCGGTCAGCGCCGAGGGCATGTACTTGATGCCGTGATGCGCCTCGAAGCGCGACTTCAGCCCTTTCAGGATCAGGATGGTTTCCGACACCGACGGCTCGACCACGTCGATCTTCTGGAAGCGGCGCGAGAGCGCGTGGTCCTTCTCGAACACACCGCGATATTCCTGGTAGGTGGTCGCGCCGATGCACTTTAACTGCCCGGACTGCAGCGCGGGCTTCAACAGGTTGGATGCGTCCAGCGTGCCGCCGGAGGCCGCGCCGGCCCCGATCAGCGTGTGGATCTCGTCGATGAATAGGATGGCGTTGGGATTGTCCACCAGTTGCTTCAGCACCGCCTTCAGCCGCTGCTCGAAGTCACCGCGATACTTGGTGCCGGCGAGCAGCGCGCCCATGTCGAGCGCGTAGACGTGGCAGCGCTTGAGCACTTCGGGAACATCGCCTTCCACGACGCGGCGGGCCAGCCCCTCCGCGATCGCGGTCTTGCCCACCCCCGCTTCGCCCACCAGCAAGGGGTTGTTCTTGCGGCGGCGGCACAGCGTCTGGATGACGCGCTCCAATTCCTTTTCGCGCCCGATCAGGGGGTCGATCTTCCCGGCAAGCGCCATGGAATTGAGATTCATCGTGTAGTTCTCGAGCGCGCCGCCCGGCGTGGCTTCCGGCTCGGCTTCGGCCTCGTGCTCGGCCTTGGGATGCGCGGCCTGGGGCACCTTGGCGATGCCGTGCGAGATGAAATTGACGACGTCGAGCCGCGTGACGCCCTTCTGGTGCAGGAAATACACGGCGTGCGAGTCTTTCTCGCCGAAGATCGCCACCAGCACGTTGGCGCCGGTGACCTCTTTCTTGCCGGAGGACTGCACGTGCAGGATCGCGCGCAGGATCACCCGCTGGAACGCGAGCGTGGGCTGGGTATCCGCTTCCTCCCCCGACAGGATCGGGGTGTGCTCGGTGACGAACTCGGCCAGCTGCTTCCTCAGGTCCTCGATGTCGGCGGCGCAGGCCCGCAGCACCTCGGAGGCCGAGGGGTTGTCGAGCAGCGCGAGCAGCAGGTGCTCCACGGTGATGAACTCGTGGCGCTTCTGCCGGGCCTCCATGAAGGCCATGTGTAGGCTGACTTCCAGTTCCTGGGCGATCATGTCACATTTCTTCCATTACGCACTGTAACGGATGTTGGTGCTGTTTGGCGTACGATTTTACCTGTTCCACCTTGGACGCGGCGACGTCCCTCGGGTAGACGCCGCATACCCCGATGCCATCCCGGTGCACCTTGAGCATGACCTGCGTGGCCTTTTCCAGGCTCAGCGCGAAAAATTTCTGCAGTACCATGACGACAAAATCCATCGGCGTGTAGTCATCATTCAGCAGCAGCACCTTGAACATCGGCGGCGCCTTGACCTTGGCCTTTTTCGCCTCAAGGACGGTGTCTTCGCGCTGCCGATTCGCCATGCCTGAAACCGCTGTTAATCCCGCGCTCTGTTGGGTATTTTCACCATAATACGGAAATTATCAAGTAGCTGCAGAGACTTGCAGCAGGCGCTATACTTGACTTCCCCTGGCAAATGGCCTAGAAAGCGAATGGGTGTTTGGATTCAAGTCTCTTCGCAGTACCGCTACGGTCCGTGCGCGATCTTGAAACTCAAACAGCGTGCGGGCGCCCCACCCGCTTTTTCCAAGCAGAGGTAGGTGTATGGCAACTGGTACGGTGAAGTGGTTCAATGACGCGAAGGGTTACGGCTTCATCACCCCTGACGACGGCAGCGAAGACCTGTTTGCGCATTTCTCGGCGATCCAGATGAGCGGTTTCAAGACCCTCAAGGAAGGCCAGAAGGTGTCCTTCGAGGTCACCCAGGGTCCGAAGGGCAAGCAGGCCTCCAACATCCAGGCAGCTTGATCCCGTCTCGCCGGTAGTAGTTGGCGATGTAGCACGAATAGAAAAGCCCGCGCAGCCTCCCGGTCGCGTGGGCTTTTTCATGCAGGGCCGCAGTTGCGCGCGGCCGGGACGCGACCGGCTCGAGGCCGGCTGCGCCATCGTTTCACGCTGCGCCACAACTCCGCACCGACTGCGCCCGCCAGGACGCATAAATGACAACGCCCGCTGCCGCGGGCGTTGTTGTTGCGGGCCCCGGGAGAGCCTACTTGCCCCAGGGCTTGATGGCTTCCTTCAGCTTGTTGTAACCATCGAGGTAGCGCGGCCGCTTGCTGCTGTAGATCTTGTCGAAGGTCGCGAGTTGCGCGTCGAGCCAGCCGGCGAGTTCCTTGTTGCCCGGGTTCGCCGCCTTGTAGGCATCGTTGATCAGCACAAAGTGGATGCGCGGGTCGTACGGCTGCTTCTCGCCGCCGACGGTCTCGTCGCCGGCCAGCAGGCGCAGCAGCATGGCGTCGGCCGAGCCGAGCGTCTGCTCGTATATCGGCTCGCCCACCATGCGGTACATGACGCTCGTCATGTCCTTGCCGTTGGTCATGGTGAAGCCCATTTCCTTCCAGACCTTGTTGATGTCGGTGGGGGCCTTCACGTGTTCGAGGACCTTCTGCCCCCAGCCGCGGAAAACATCGGACGCGTCGGCCATGAGGTCGGTCAGCCGGTCGCCGTCGAGGTCCGTCGAATACACCACCGCCTTGCGCTGCTGATACATGTCGTGCAGCAGGATGCCGAAGTTGGTGTCGGAGATGTGCTCGTGGATTTCCCCGCCCCAGTTTTCCATGCCGGCCTTGAAGTCCTTGGGCAGTAACGCGACGATCGCGTCCACGTTCGCCTTGTGCTCGGCGTAGGCGTCCACCACGTACTTGCGCTTCAGCTCGAACTTCGTGCCCTGCAACAGCCAGCGCAGGATGCCGGCGTTGACCGCGTCTTCCTGCGCCTGCGTCGGCTTGGTGGCGACGCGCCCGACCTGCCGGGTCTCGTGCACGAGCTTGAGGAACAGCCGTACCGCATAGGCCATGCGCACGCCCGGCGTGTTCATTTCCGAGTGGATATTGCCGGTCGCCTTGTCGACCAGGAACTTCTTGCTGTCCTGGGAATACGGCAGGCCGGGCATGAAGCGCACGTTGGTGATGGTGCCGTAAGGCCGGACGTTGCAGTAGACGCCCGCCTTGGTGCGCAGCGGGGCGTTGGCCGACTTGCCCATCACGACGACCTGCTTGCCGTTGTCATTGACCATCGCGTCGCCCGCGGTGGACCACTTGAGGCAGGTGTAGTCCATCTTGCCGAACCACTCGAGCGGCGCGAGCTTGGTGTCGTGGCGGTACTGCGCCATCATCGGCACGCCGAGAAACGGCAGGCCCAGCACGTCGAGCGCCATCAGCGTGCCGTTGAGGGCGAACATGTCCGTCAAGGCGTGCGCGACCGGCTTTACGTTGCCGTGCGGGTTGCCGCCTTCCCAGATGACCGCGTCGGAAATCCCCCGCGGCTGGATCTTGGAGCGCTTGTAGATGCTGTCCAGCAGCTTGAATAGATCCCCGCTCTGTTCTTCCTGGGCGATCTTCAGTAGGTCGAGTCGTTCAGTCATGATGCGTATTCTCCGTTCGTGTATTGGATCAGTCAGGTAATCGGGGATCTTCAGTGTTCAGTCGGGGCATCCGGTTGGCGTCTGTGTTCGGGCTTCGGTCTTGCCACCGCCTGGCCTCGTCTTATGCGGGTGATGGTGGTGGGTCGGCACGCCGCAGCCAAGCTGGTTTAACGTCCTGAAAAGCGCCGGATTATAGCAAATACCGGCACACCACCGAGGCGTGTCCGGGAACCCTGCGCCGGCACGGGGTAATTGGGAATGGCGGGGAATTTCCTGATTATGAACGCCTGGGCACCCCCCTCAGAATCAACCGGGTTCGCCTTCAATCCAATTGTATTGTAATGATTTATGATGCCTGTATCGGGCCACAACCCGTACGGTCATGGGGGCATGTCAACCAACCGCCCTGCTGACCCGTTATGGACGGTGACCGATATTTCGGTCGTTTGCAATAACTTGACTGTTCAACCACCTGGAGGAAATACAACATGAGCAAGCTTCTGACTACGTTACTGGCAGCAACCTTCGCCGCGGCAACCGTGACCCCGATCGCGTTCGCCGCCAAGCACGAGATGGGCGAAAAAGTCGCCGCAGCCTGCAAGGGCAAGAAGGCGGGCGATATGGTCAAGGTCGACGGCAAAGACACGAAGTGCCCGGAAGCCGCCGCAGCGAAGAAGTAATACCGCTTCTTCCTGTGAAAAGGCAGGGCTCACGCCCTGCCTTTTTTCTTGTACGCGCTGTCGCCCCATGAAGAAGGACGACACCAAGCAGTAGGCATCCCGCTCAAACTGCAACAAGGGCAGGGTTACACCCTGCCCTTTTTCTTTGTCACCGGTGGCCGCAGGCGCGACGAACCATTCGTAGACGGCGGGCCATCCGCCGTATCGCGTCAACTGCCTGGCGGTCAGCGATACAATACGCGCTCCCATGATCTGGAAACCCAATGTCACCGTGGCCGCGATCGTCGAGCGCGACGGCCGCTTCCTGCTGGTCGAGGAAGACACCAGCCGCGGGCGGCTCTTCAACCAGCCGGCCGGGCACCTCGACCCGGGCGAATCCCTGATCCGCGCCGTTGTACGGGAAACGCTGGAGGAGACCGCTTACGCTTTTGAGCCGTCCGCCCTGCTGGGGATTTATCAATATCATTCCGGCGCGGATAACGTGACTTATCTCCGTTTCGCATTCACCGGCGAGATTACCGGTCACGACGCCACCCGCGCGCTGGATACCGGCATCGTGCGCGCGGCGTGGCTCACGCCGGACGAGATCCGGCGCGAACCGGCGCGCCATCGCTCGCCGCTGGTCATGCGCTGCATAGACGACTACCTCGCCGGCCGGCGCTACCCGCTTGCCTTACTCCATCGCGAGGACGCCTGACGAGCGTCTGAAAATGATTGCCGACGCCCGCCCCCTCACCCCTGCGCCCGCGGACGGCGGAGCAGGATTTCCGCGCCGGTGGCGTGGATGCGACCCCGCAGCGGGATGCAGCGCCGCAATGGTCCGCGTTCTTATGTGCGCCTACACGGTCGCATCCCCGGAAACCGGGGCCCCTGCTCCACGTTTCGGCGCACCCTCTCCCGAGTGGAGAGGGGAAATGTACGGCGGGACGCCGCTTGTCAGCCGCGTCCCGAAGGCCCGGTAGGCCATGGCGGGGAAACGCATCGTCGTCGGCATGTCGGGCGGAGTGGACTCCTCCGTGGCCGCCCTGCTGTTGAAGCAGCAGGGCCACCAGGTGTCGGGCTTGTTCATGAAGAACTGGGAGGATGACGATACCGACGAATACTGCTCCTCGCGCGAGGACCTGGTCGATGCCGTCGCCGCGGCCGAACGCATCGACATCGAGATCGACGTCGTGAATTTCTCGGCCGAATACAAGGAGCGCGTGTTCAACGACTTTCTCCGCGAATACCAGGCCGGCCGCACGCCCAATCCCGATGTGCTGTGCAACGCCGAGATCAAGTTCCGGGCCTTCCTCGACCACGCGCTCGGTCTCGGCGCCGACTGCATCGCCACCGGCCATTACGCGCAGGTGCGCGAGGTGGGCGGCCTCTATCAGCTCCTGATGGCGGAGGACGGGACCAAGGACCAGAGCTACTTCCTCTACCGGCTCAACCAGTCGCAGCTCGCCAGGACGCTGTTCCCGCTCGGCGGGATCTACAAGCGCGACGTGCGCGAGATCGCGCGCCGCGCCGGGCTCGCCAACCACGACAAGAAGGACTCGACCGGCATCTGCTTCATCGGCGAGCGGCCGTTCCGCGATTTCCTGAGCCGCTACCTGCCGGACAACCCGGGCGAAATCCGCACCCCGGATGGGAAGCTGATCGGGCGCCACCGGGGCCTGTCGTTCTACACCATCGGCCAGCGCCAGGGCCTCGGCATCGGCGGCAGCAGCGGGACCGACGGCGACCCGTGGTACGTTGCCGCCAAGGACCTGCGCGGCAACCGCCTTATCGCCGTTCAAGGCCACGATCATCCTGCGTTGCTATCCGACCGCGTGACCGCGCTCGACCTCAACTGGATCAGCGGCACCCCTCCCCGTTGTCACTGGGTCTACGGCGCGAAAATCCGCTACCGGCAGAAAGACGCGCCGTGCACGCTGCTCACGGCCAGCACCGAGCGCTGCGTGGTCGAGTTCGCCGAGCCCCAATGGGCGGTCACCCCGGGGCAGTCGGTGGTGATCTACGAAAGCCAGGTATGCCTGGGCGGCGGCATCATCGAGTCCGGAGAGCGAACGCGCGACGCGGAATATCAGAGTGAAGAATGCCCGCCCGGCACAGTAGACCCCAGGGATGAGGGATGAGGGATCTGCGATACGAGAGGCGGGATGCGCGATCCGGGATGAGGAATTCTAGATGGACAGGGCAGCTTTCACCTCAATGCTGGTAGGGGCATCTGTTATCAAGGTCTTATCTCGCATCTCGTATCTCGAATCTCGTATCTTAGCTCTCGCCTTGACGCTGGGAATGCACGAGCTTAGGCTTGAGTCCCCGCCACCTCAGATAAAGTCCAACACATGGGCGCCACCGACAAGTTCATTCTGTTTCTCCAGCCGGGGTGAAGTAGCTGCCTCCGAGCGAAAGAGTTTCTTTCGAAAAAGAAGATAGACCACATCGTCATCGACGTCGCGAATGACCCCGGCGGGCGGGAGCAGCTCCTCGCCCTGGGAGTTCGCAACGTGCCGGTCGTCTCGAAGGGCGAGAACTACGTTTTCGGCCAGAACCTCGAGGACGTCGCCGAGTTCGTCGGGCTCCAGGGCACCGGGCACAAGCCGCTGCCGCCGGGCGAACTCATCAGGAAATGGATCCTGGTGCTGCGCGCCCTGCAGCGTTATGCGCGCCAGATCCCGACGGAGCGCATGGAAGAAAACGTCATACCGAACCGCCCGCGCTCGATCCGGCTCCTGAGCCACCACGCGTTCCGGATCGGCGAGGCCTACCTGGAGTCCGTGATCGACGGCGTCGAGTACGCGATCCAGCATGCCAACAAGCCGCCCCAGGACGGCACGTTCACGACCGGCGCCGAGATCGCGGAGTACGGCGAGGAAGTGATCGGGCGGCTGCAGAAGTGGTGGGACGGCATGGAGGACAAGTCGCTCGCCCGGAAAATCAAGACTTACTATGGCATGCAACCGATGGCGATGGTGTTCGAGCGCTCGACCTGGCACTCCGCCCAGCATGCGCGGCAAATCGCCCACGTGCTGGAGCGCTTCGGCATCGAGCCCAACGGGCGCTTGACGCCGGAGGATCTCGCGGGATTGCCGCTACCTGAGCGGCTCTTCGAGTGACCGATCTATCGTGACTGGAGAAGCGTGACTGATACAGCGTGACGAGTCCCGCAATCCGCAAGAAAGCCGCGCTCTGCGCGGCTTTCTTATTCAGGGAACGACGGGATTCCTATTGAGGCTGAATTCCAGCTGCCTTCACCAATTTAGAGTATTTCGCCAGGTCGTTCCTGATGACCTGCGCGAATTCCTCCGGCGTGTTGCCGACCAACTCGCTGCCGCCCTGCGTCGCCAGGCGCTCCATCACGTCCGGTTTCTTGAGCGCTTCGACGATTTCGCGATGAAGCTGATCGACGATCGGCTTCGGCGTGCCGGCCGGGGCCGCGATCGCCTGCCACTGCGTCAGCTCGAAGCCTTTCAGCCCCAGCGAGTCCAGCGTCGGCACGTCCGGCAGCGAGATGGCGCGCCTGCTTGCAGTCACGCCGAATGCCCGCAACCGGCCCGCCCGAATGAGCGGCACCGCGGTAATCACGGTGTCGAACATGTAATTCAACTGGCCGCCGAGCAACGCTGCCAGCGCCGCGGCGCTCCCGGTATACGGCACGTGGATGGATTGCGTGCCCGTCATCAGGTTGAAGAGTTCGCCCGACAGGTGGTTGCCGCCGCCGATGCCGGTGGAACCGTAGGTCATCTGTCCCGGCTTCGCTTTCAACTGGGCGATGAAATCGGTGAGATTGGCGGCGGGAAAGGTCGGCTGCACCACCAGCACGTAGAAATAGATGGCGCCGAGCGAGACGGGCGCGAAATCCTTGACCGGGTCGTAGGCGACCTTCATGTACAAGACCGGGTTGACCGTCATCGGGCCGCTGTTGGCGAGCAGCAGCGTGTAGCCATCGGGCGCCGCCTTGGCCACTATATCGGTGCCGATACCGCCGTTGGCGCCGGCGCGGTTGTCCACCACCACCGACTGCCCCAGCGCTTCCGTCAACTTCTGGGCAACGGTGCGGGCAAAGATATCGGCGCCACCGCCGGGGACATACGGACAGATCATCCGGATCGGCCGCACCGGGTACTTTTCCGCCGCATCGGTCTTCTGCGCCAGTGCGCCGCACACCCACAATCCGGCCAGCGCCACCAGGGTCATACCGATGCACGTTTTTCGCATAGATCTTCCTCCTAGCGGTGTGTCGGACTTTGGGTTCCGCAGCGTGTCCGGCAAACCGCGACCATCATTTCAGCCTGTCGGCTCGGCGGTAAGCAGGAGCGACTGCCCATGCATTCACACCCACCGTTGATAACACCAAGTCCGACAGGCTGCCGGACAATAGCACAAGGCCGGGACTTGGGCTAAACTCCCCGCTCCGTTCT
>CAZFRR010000114.1:0-29817 GCA_964521405.1 uncultured Streptomycetaceae bacterium
ACGTAGACCCGTCGGTGTGGAAAGACGGACGAGTGGACGCCAGGCTGCTCTATCCCATTTGCCGCCTCTCCGGCTCGGCCTATGGCTCGCTGGGAGACCTGTTCAACGTCCAGCGGCCTAAATGGAAGGACGTCGCCATTACCTCCGGGCAGGACGGAATGCCAAGGGCCAAGAAGAAGTGACGATTGCGGGTGACGGGAACACTCCGCTCTGCGGGAGTCTCAGCACCCATCACTCATCACCCATCACGGCTTCAAACCCGGCAGACGTCGTCCCCGCACCCGAGATCGCGATCGGCGTCGGTCAACAGCCGCTCGAAGGTCTCCGGCACGCGGACGACGCGCCCGATCACGCTCGGAGAATGCGCCTGCAGCCAGTAGCTGTGCGTCGGGTGCCCGCCGCCCGCGACCACCAGCACGAGGTTGTCGGGCTTCTGGCAGATCGGCCACGGGTCCAACTCGATGCTCGCGCGCGTCACCGGGTTCGAGTCGATCTCGATCCAGGCCGGCGCGCCGGCGCGGCGCATGTGCGCCATCGGTATTTTGGAATTCTCCCATAGGAAATCGCGTATCGATTTTTGCGTCCAGCCGATCTCCGCCATCCGCCGCGCGACGATCGGCGCGATCATCATGATGCCGGGCGTGCCCTTCTCCCAACCCGCGAGCGCCGCGAGATTGGGCGCGCGCATGAAGTCCGCCATGCGCCACATGCCGTTTAACGCGTCTTCCTCCGGGGTCTCTTTCATGGCGCCCCGCCGCCGCACGTTGGTGACGCCGCTCGCGAAGACGACCGAGACCGAGTTCGTGCCGGGCGCGTAGCCGTGACGCTGCTCCCCGTGCGTCTGCCAGCCCGGCGGCAGGCCCTCCTCGTCCTCGGCGAACACCGCATTGGTGTAGCGCATGGCGCCGAAAATCGCCATGGTGCCCACGCCCGGCAGCGCGCCGCCGACGTTCTGCTGGATCAACCGCAGCGCGCGCCCGATGCTGGCGCCGGCGGGACGCTGCGGGTCCGGCCCGAGCAGGCCGAAGCCCGAATTGAGGCGGATCAGCTTGGCGATCGGCCCGTTGACGATGACCGCCGGGAACGGCCCGCCCGAGGTCGCCTGCAACTGGTCGAAGCCTTCGGATTCGAGGCACGCTTCCACTGCGGCTACCAGCACCGGCAGGTATTCGGGCCGCCCGCCCGCCATGGCGAGCGCGATGGCGCAGGTCTCGATGGTGGTGATGCCGCCGCGTGGCGGGAATTTGCCGAGGACATGCGTGCGCGGCAACACGGCGCCCTGGAGTATCCAGTCCACGCGCTCCTTAGTCGCCGGCCACAGCGGCAGGCCGTCGCCCCACAAGCTGGTGAGGAGGAGATTATTCGCCTTGGTGAGCGCGTCCTCGTAGGTGGCGCCCTCGACCTCGAGCATCCTGGCCGGGCCCGCCGCCTGCGCGAACTCTGACTTCCAGCGCGTGAGGCCGTCGTAGATCTCGCGCCTGCGCGCCTCGAGGGAGCCGATGTCGCTCCCGGGCAGGAACATGTTGACCGGGAACGTGACCATCGCGGCGTCCGGGGCCAGCCCGACGCCGGACACGGCGTTCTTCATGACACCGACGAAATCCGTCCGCGTCAGCGTGACGGTCGGGATCCCCAGCGTTTCGATTCTAGCGGCTGCACGGCCGCATGCTGTGGCGCAGGCCCCTCAAGCCGCGTTGCCGACGATGACGCCGTCGACCCCGCTCTTCTTGACCAGCGCCGCGGTCTCCTCGCTACCGATCAGCGCGTTGCCTTGCGGGTAGGCGTCGACGGGTAGCACGGTGATGCCCGGGAAATCCTTCTCGAGCAATTCCTTCAGCATCGGCAGCATGCGAAACGCCTGCCACTGCTCGTTGCTGACGATGCCGATGCGCTTGCCCTCGAGCTTGTCGAGCCGCGGCGCAAATGCCTGCGTCACCTCGAGCGTGCCGGACGGATCGTAGAATTCCAGCTTGGTCATATAACCTCCATTGAGTCGTGAGTCGTGATTCGAGTATTTCCGTGATCTTTTATCTGCGTTTATCTGCGTTTATCTGCGGTTGCATTCAGACTTTCCACCCCAGCCACTCGCATACGCCCCGCCCCATCACGTACTCGAGGTCCGGCCCTTTCAGCCACGGCAGCTCCTCGGTCATGAAGGTGACGCCCTGGCGATAGTCGCACGGCAGGCGCGAGAGATCGGTGCCCCAGAACATGCGCTTGGGACCGAAAGCGTCGTAGACCTGGCGGAGATAGGGGTAGACCTTCCTGAACGGATATTTGTCGGCGGTGAAGAACGGAAAGCAGCTCACCTTGGTCGCGATGTTGGGCCGCCTGGCGAGCGCCAGCAGCTTGTCGAATTCCTTGAACGCCTCCTCGTCCTTGCCGTCCACCAGCCCCGAATGGTCCATCACCAGCTTCAGCCCGGGATGGCGCTCGGCGATCCGGTCGACGAAGTGCAGGTGCCGGTGCGGCACCAGCATGTACACCGGCACCCCGTGCTTCTCCGCTTCCGGCCACAGCCAGTCCGCCTTGCCTTCGGTGAGCAGTTCCAGCAGCGGCGAGCGGTGGAACACGAAGCGCACGCCCAGCATGCCGGGCTGCTTGCGCCAGGCCGCAATCTTCCCGCGCGATTCCGGCAGCTCGGGATTGATGCGCCCCATGATCGCGAAGCGGTCCGGGTGCGCCTGCGCCGCGGCAAGCGCCAGATCGTTGCGCTCGCCTTCCCACGATGGTGGGACGATCACGACGCGATTGACGCTGGCGGCGTCCATCTCGCGCAGGAGCTCGTCCTTCTCGAGCGGGATGTCTCGCTGCGCCTTGACCGCCTGGCGCGCCGGCCACGGCCGCTCGGGC
This sequence comes from uncultured Streptomycetaceae bacterium, assembly GCA_964521405.1. Lineage (GTDB taxonomy): Bacteria > Pseudomonadota > Gammaproteobacteria > Burkholderiales > SG8-41 > SG8-41. The sequence continues at coordinate 2,854 of CAZFRR010000114.1, forward strand.
GTGTTCGCGCCCCAGATGTGCACTTGAGAATCGACAATCAACATTTTTGCAATCGCCTACTGTAGTGATATCTCATTCAATCTGCCGCCCGAAGGATGAAGGATGAACGTGGAAGGATGACCTGCGCGCTCAGCGCGCAAAAACAAGTCCCGACTTCCCGTTGCCTTCGGTCGGAAATGCGCCGACCGGACGAAGTGTAAGGGAGGGACGAGCCGTACATGCGAAGCATGGGGTCATCCTTCCACGTTCATCCTTCATCCTTGTCATTGCCCCGCCTCCGCAGTGATTCCGGCCTGGCGGATGACCGTGGTCCAGCGCGTGATTTCGGATTTAATCATTTCGTGGAACTCGGCGGGCGTGCTCGCCGCCGGTAGCAGGCCGATCGCGTCCAGCTGCTTGACGAAATCCGCGTTGGCGACCGCCTTCTTCATTTCCGCGTTGATGCGATTGATCGCCGGCTTCGGCATGCCCGCCGGGCCCAGCAGCCCGTACCAAGTGGTGTTGGTGAACCCCGGCACCGTTTCCGCGATCGCCGGAGTATCGGGCCAGGTCGCTATGCGAATCGGGTGGCCGATCGCGAAGGCCCTCAACCTCCCGGCTTTTACGTGCGGCCCGACGTACGGTATGCCGCCGAAGATAGCCTGCGCGCGACCGGCGACCATATCCACGATCGCCGGACCGCCGCCCTTGTATGGCACGTGCACGAACTGCAATCCGGACATCGACTTCAACAGCTCGGCGCCGAGGTGGTTGGGCGTGCCAACCCCCGGTGATGCGAAGTTGATGCGGTCGGGCTGCGCCTTGGAGAGCGCGATGAACTCCTTCAGGTTTGCGGACGGCAGCGCTGGATGCACGGCCAGCAGGAACGGCGCGTAGACCCCGAGACCGATCGGCGCAAAGTCCTTGACCGGGTCATACGGCAGCTTTGCGCCGAATGCGGGACTCGTTGCCAGCCCCCCGGAAGTGCCCAGCAGAATCGTGTAGCCGTCGGGCGTCGCCTTGGCGCCGATCCCGTGGCCGATCGTCGATCCTGCGCCCGGGCGATTGTCCACCACCACCTGCTGTCCCAGCGCCTCGGAGAGCCACGCGGCGAATAAGCGCCCGGTCGGATCGGTCGAGCCGCCGGGCGGATACGGAACGATCATCCGGATCGGGCGCGACGGATACTTCTCCTGCGCCAGCGCGGGCGACGCAAGCCACCATGCGACCAGCACGGCGCCGATCATTTTCAGACAGTGATGTGTCATGTGAGGCTCACTTGAAGGATGCGGGAGGAACCGTCAGCCGTCGCTAGACTACAGACGGCGACGTCTGAGCGGCCTGTAGAGGGTCCACGTTGTGATCCATCGTCCCCCTATTCTTCACGCTGGCGGCGATAATATCAACAGCGAACCAGTGATAGGTGATATGTGATAAGTGATAGGAGTTGTGGACCCCCGCTCCGCGGGAGCCTTATCACTTATCACTTGTCACTTATCACGCCTTTATGAACGCGCGGCGGCGCGCGCTCGTTATCGGCGGCTCGATCGGCGGGCTGTTCGCGGCCAACTGGCTGCGCGCGATCGGCTGGGACGTCGCCGTTTTCGAACGCGTCCCGGACGACCTTGCCAGCCGCGGCGCCGGCATCGGCACCCACGACGAGCTGCGCGCAGTGATACGCCGCCTGGGGCTCACAGTGGACGAGACCATCGGCGTATGGGTGAACCAGCGCATCTGCCGCGACCGCGGCGGCCGCGTCACCCATCAGCTTTCCACGTCGCAGCTCCAGAGCAGCTGGGCGCGGGTCTACCGATTGTTGAAAGACGCCTTTCCGGCCGCGCACTACCATTTCGGGATGGCGCTCGAGCGCATCGAGCAGGACGCCGGCGGCGTGACCGCAATCTTCGCCGACGGCTCGCGCGAACGTGGCGACCTGCTGATCGGCGCCGACGGCGTGCGCTCGACCGTGCGCGAGTGTCTCCTGCCCGAGGCGCAGCCCCGCTACGCCGGCTACGTTGCCTGGCGCGGGCTGGTGGACGAGGCGACCTTCTCGCCCGCCGCGCACCAGGAGACTTTCGATTACTACACGATGTGCTTTCCTGAAGGCGAGATGATGCTCGCCTACCCCGTCCCCGGACGCGACAACGACACCCGGCCGGGACGGCGCAGCTACAACCACATCTGGTACCGCCCGACGGACGGCCGCGAGACGCTGCCGCGTCTTTGCACCGACGCGAACGGGCGCTGCCACGGCATCTCTATTCCCCCGCCGCTGATCCGGCCGGAAGTCACCGCGAGAATCAAGGCCGAGGCGCACGAGCTGCTCGCGCCGCAGATCGCCGCGGTCGTGGAGCGGACCGACCAGCTTTTTTTCCAGGCCGTCTTCGATCTCGAATCGCCCCGCATGGCGTTGGGGCGGGTGGCGCTGCTGGGGGATGCCGCCTTCGTCGCGCGCCCTCACGTGGGCGCGGGCGTGACCAAGGCCGCGCTCGACGCCGAGTGCCTGGCGCGCGAGATCAAGGCGGCGGACGGCGACCTCGATGCGGCGCTGGCACGCTACGACCAAGAGCGGCGCCTGTTCGGTTCCCGCATCGTGGCCCGCGCCCGGCGGCTCGGCGCCTATATCGAGGCGCAACTGAAACCGCCCGCAGAGCGTACCGAGGCGGAGCGCCAGCCGCCGCCCGAATACCTGATGCGCGAGATCGGGACGATTACGCTGGACATCAAGGCGCTGACCGCGCCATAGGCGAGGGATGAGGGAAGGGGCTGTTCCGGGTTCCGGGTTCCGGGTTCAAGGTTCCGGGTTCCGGGTTCCGGGTTCCGGGTTCCGGGTTCAAGGTTGGAGTGCGCTGCAAATCGAGGGTTCTGACTTTGAATTTTGAACTCGGAACTTTGAACTCGGAACATTGAACTTGGAACTTTGAACGGGGCATCACCTATCACTTATCACGTTCTTGCGGCCACGCCGCGCACCATGGAATAAGGAGGCGCCACATGATATCGAGACTTGCTCTGGCGACGCTGTGCATGATGATGGCAGCACCGGCGTGGACGCAGCAGTATCCCGCCAAGCCGATCCGCTTCGTGATCCCGTTCCCGCCCGGCGGCAGCACCGACCTCTTGGGCCGGATCATCGGGCAGCAGTGGGCCGAGTTGCTGGGCCAGCAGGTAGTCATCGACAACCGGGGTGGCGCAGGCGGGATCATCGGCGTCGAGAACGTGGCGCGGTCCGCGCCCGACGGCTACACGCTGGTGCTCGGGCATATCGGCACTTTCGGGCTGAACCCAACTCTTTATGCCAAGCTGCCTTACGACCCGTTGCGGGATTTTGCGCCCCTCGGGCTGTTCGGCGGCGTATCCAACCTGCTGGTGGTGCACCCGTCGTTGCCCGTGAAGTCGGCGAAAGAACTGATCGCGCTCGCGCGCTCGAAGCCCGGCCAGTTGAACTACGGCTCGGCGGGCGTGGGCAGCGCCTCCCACCTGCAGATGGAGTACTTCAAGCTCCTGACGAAAACCGACATCACCCACGTGCCCTACAAGGGAACCGGCCCGATGGTGACGGAGCTGGTCGCGGGGCAAACCCAGGTCACCAGCACCGGCATTCCCGGATTGCTCGGCCAGGTCAAGGCCGGCCGCCTGCGTCCGCTTGCCGCGCTGAGCGCGAAGCGGCTGATCCCGTTCCCGGATGTCCCGACGTCGACCGAAGCCGGCGTGCCCGGCTTCGAGGTATCGACCTGGTACGGGCCGATGGCGCCCGCGAAAACGCCTGCGGAGATCATCACTCGGCTCAACGGCGAAATGCAGAAGCGCGACGTGCTCGACCGGCTCGTCGCCGAAGGCGTCGAGCCGCTCGGCGGCACGCCCCAGCAGCATGCCGATTACATCAAGAGCGAGATCGGGCGCTGGGCGAAGGTCATTAAAGCGGCTGGAATCCAGCCGCTTTAATGACTAAGGATGAAGGATGAACGTGGAAGGATGATCCTCGTGCTTCGCACGATTCGTCGGGTCCTTCCCTTTCACTAGCGTCCGGTCAGAACGCCTTCGAAAAAACAAACGGCGGCTAGCCTGGCCGCCGTTTTTACTGTACTGCTTCCGACCGGGCGACGCGAAAGGAAGGGGCCTGGTTTGGCGCGCGGTGCGCGTAGGTCATCCCTCCACGTTCATCCTTCATCCTTGGGGTTACAGTGGCGGCGTTTCACGCCGGCACTGTAACCCCCGCCTGCTCGCAAGTATTGGCAACGTCGCTGACCGTGGTGCGGCGCATGTCGCGCACCCAGCGCAGATCGTCATAGTCGGTGCCCCGGTGCATGGTGCAGCGGTTGTCCCACATTACGAGGTCGCGCGGGCGCCAGCGGTGGGTGTGCACGAACTGCCGCTGCGTCGTGTGCGCGATGAGCCCTTCGACGAGATCGCGCGCCTCCGCCTCCGGCATTTCGAAAATCCGCCCGATGTGAGACGCCAGGTACAGCGATTTGCGGCCGCTCTCCGGGATGGTCCGCACCAGCACCTGCGGCACCGGCGGCAGCCGCCTCGCCTCGTCGGCGTTGAATTCCTCGAATCCGCTCTTCCTGCGCGAGGTAGCGATCGAATGCTCGGCAACAAGCCCCTGCAATTTTTTCTTCATCGCGTCCGGCAGCGCGTCGTGGGCCGCGCGCTGGTCCGCGAACTCGGTGTGGCCGCCGACGGGCGCGACGGTGCGCGAATACAGCATCGAGGCGAGCCCGGGCCGGAACTTGAACGAGCTGTCGGTGTGCCAGAGCTTGTTGCCGGCCTTGTACATACGTTGGCGGCTGTCGCCCGCCCAGATCGTCTTGCCGTCCGGCGCAAGGTTGGAGATGTCGGCAAACGCCGGGTCGAGCCGGTGCGGTGTGACCTTCTGGTCGAGCACGCGGTCGGTCTCGACCGGCCCGAAGCGTTTCGCGAAATCGATGTGCTGCTGCGGCGTCAGGTCCTGGTCAGGAAATATCAGCACCGCATACTTCCAGAACGCCGCCTTGATCGCCGCCTCGTCGGCCGCCGCGAGCGGCTTTGACAGGTCAGCGTCGCCGATCTCGGCGACGAAGCTCTCGGTGACAGAGTGAATTTCGATGCCCATGGAACGCCCTCCCAATTACAAGTGACGCGTGATAGGTGATAGGAGCCAACTTCCGCGTGATCGCGGGTGCCTTATCACTTATCACTTATCACGCATTTCCTCAAAATTCGGTACTAACCCATTATCCCCCTCGTTCAATTCAATGGGTGCGGGCGCGCCACCGGGTTCGGCACGGGCTCCCCCGCAAACCGGGCGCGCAGGTTTGCCAGCACCTTTCTGCCCCGCTCTTCCCGGATTTCGTGCGTGGTGGAACCGATGTGCGGCAGCATCACGACGTTGTCCAGCCCGGTCAGCTCCGTGGGCACGCGCGGCTCGTCCCAGAAAACGTCGAGTCCGGCGCCGGCGATCGCCTTCCCCTTCAGTGCCGCGATCAGCGCCCGCTCATCGACGATCGCGCCGCGAGCGACATTGACCAGGAATCCATCCGGTCCGAGCTCCTCCAGTATGCGCGCGTTGACCATGCCCTTCGTTGCCGGCGTCGAGGGGCAGGTCACCACCAGGCAGTCGGAGGCCCGCGCCATGGATTCCAGGTCGGCATGGTAAGGCCAGGCAACATCCGGCTTGCGGTTCGGACCAAAGTAGCGAACCGACATGCCGAAAGCCTCCACCCGCTTCGCAACCCCGCTCCCGATCGCTCCCAGGCCGATAATGCCGCAGGTCTTCCCGCCCAGTTCGCGCCCTGGCGGAAACACTCCATCCGGCCATTTCCCCGCGCGCACGAAGCGGTCGCTCTCGCAGATCCGGCGCATGACTGCGATCAGCAACCCCACCGCCAGATCCGCCACGGTCGCAGAGATGGAATCCGGCGTATTCGTCACGACCATGCCGCGCGCCGCTGCCGCATCGAAGCCCAGCGTCGTGCGCGGCGAGCCGAAGCAGGCGATGATCTCCAGCGTCGGCAGCGCGTCGATGGTGCGACGATCGCAGCCGGCGAGCCCGGTCGTGACGACGCCCCGCACGCGCCCGCATGACTCTTTCAGGTACGCGTCCGGGTCCTTCTCGATCCAGAGCTTGCGTACGGTGTACTCGCGCTCGAGCGCGGCGAGCGTCGGCGCGTAGATCGGGACGAGCACAAGAATTTCTGGCTTCATACTTCAGTCAGAACTTCTTAACGAGAGAACTCGAAAAGATACGGACATTACGCCTCGCCGAGCAATTTCAATGCATTCAATCCAAAAATCCGGTCGCGTTGTTCATCGGTCAGCCCGTCCAGTGAGGCTATCATAGCGACCGGATTTTCCTCGGCCATGTCGAACGGCGCGTCGGTGCCGATCGTCACGCGGTCGGCGCCCGCTTTCTCCACCAGGAACTTCAGCGCGGCCGCGTCGTGCGTGAGCGCGTCGAAGTAGAACCGCCGCAGCAGCGCCGCCGGCGAGTTCGGGGTATTGGCCCTCGCCTCCTTCCTCACCTGATAGCCGTGCGCGAGCCGCCCGATCTGGTAGGGCAGGTAGCCGCCACCGTGCGCCAGCACGACGTTCAAGCCCGGCAGCTCGTCCAGCGCGCCGCCGAACATGAGGTGCGCCGCCATCAGCGTCGTGTCGAGCGGCAGGCCGGCGAGGTTGCCGAGGTAATAGCAGCCGAGATCCGGTGGCAGCGCGCCGGCCACATAGGGATGCGTGAAGACGAAGACCTTGAGCTCCTGCGCGCGCTTCAGCACCGGCCTGAATTTCGGCTCGGAGAGCAGCTCGCCGCGGATGCGGCAGCCGAGCTCGATCGAGCGGAAGCCGTGCTCCTTCACCACCCGTTCCAGCTCGGCGACGGCGGCGTCCGTATCCTGCATCGGCAGCGTCGCCATGCCGCGCAGCCGGTCCGGCCGCTGTGCCGCCATGCGCGCGATGCCGTCGTTCATGATGCGCGACGCTTTGATCCCAGCATCGGCGGCGAGCCAGTAAAAGAACACGACCGGCGTCACCGAGATCACCGAGACGTCGATGCCTTTGCGGTCCATGCCCTCGACCTTGGCGTCGGCATCGAAGAACTCGGCGTAGAGCGGAGTCGAGTGCCTGTCGTCGCGGACGAAGGTCTCTCCTCCATCGCGCGTCTCCACCCGCATCTGGTAGTCACGCGGCCGCGCCCGGATCGCCTCCACCATCTCCCGCGGCAGGACGTGGCTGTGCACGTCCACCGTCTTAACGCTACGCGTCATGCCCAGGAATACAGAAAGATCGTCAAGAAAGCCTCACCGCCAAGGGCGCGGAGGTCGCCAAGGAACTGAAAAGCTTCACCGCAAAGTCCGCGAAGGACGCCAAGGAAAATAAAATCCTCACCGCGAAGGAAACCATAAATAAGGGCTAGAGCAAGACCTCAAGGTCGCAAAGGAACCCCGCCAAGGGTGGCCTAGAAGGAATGCTTCTCGTCATTCCCGCCGTGAAAAAAAATGCCGCGAGCGCATCCATTCCCTGCTTGGCGTTGTCTTCGCGTCCTTGTAGTTGGCTTTCTTGATTTTTGAAAATGTATTCCTTTGCGGCCTTCGCGGCCTTCGCGTTAAGGCTTTTCAGTTCCCTCGCGTCCTTTGCGGCCTTCGCGGTAAAGCTTTGCCACTCGACACTCGACACTCAAATCTCAGTAATGAGATTTGAAACTGATGGCTTCCCGGTACTTGAGGTCCTTGAGATCGATGTAGGAGCGCTTGGTCTTCTTGTCCACGGTGTACTGGATCTTACGGTTGGTCTCGTTGGTGGCGCGGATGTCCAGCAACTCCAGCGATTCCTTGACTTCCCATTCGTGCGCACCCGCGATCCCCGCCGGCGCGTAGATGATCGAGCCGGCGCTGACCGGGAATTCCTTGCCGTTCAGGTCGCGTACCGTCGCGTGCCCGGAGATCACGTAATAGCAGGCCTCGATCGGGTGCCAGTGGAGCTGCTCGTAGGTTCCGGGCTGGTAGGTCGCGCGCCCCAGCCGCACCCGGTCCGTCATGAACACTTCCGGCCACCCGACCAGACGCTGGTAGGTCTGCCCGTCGGTCACGCCCCGCCGGCCCTTGTATTGCTTCTGGTTGATCACCTTGAGCGTTGATTTCACTTTCATCTCAGTCCCCTCGATCAAGTGACGAGCGACGAGGCTCCCGGCGGCGGCCGGGGGTCATCATTCATCATTCCGCATTCATCCTTTGGATCACCCGCTACTTTCCCATGAAGAGGGGCTTCCTTTTTTCCATGAAAGCCGTACGCCCCTCGATGTAATCCTCGCTCGCGAAGCAATCCTCCACCATCTTCTGGCACAAGTCGATGTTGCGGTCGGCGGGATCCTTGCGCAGCTCGATCAGGCACCGCTTGACTGCGGCGAGCGTGAGCGGCGCGTTGCCAGAGAGAGTAGTCGCGTAGTCCATCACGTACTTTTCCAGCTCGGCGGCGGGCAGCAGGCGGTTGACCAGCCCCATCTGCAGCGCTTCCTGCGCCGAGAACTGCCGCCCCGTGTAAAAAATTTCCGCGGTGAACTGCGGCCCCACGATCTCCGACAGCCGGCGAATGCCCGCGAAGCGATAGCCCACGCCGAGCTTGGCCGCCGGCACACCGAAGCGCGAGTCGTCCGCGGCGATGCGCAGGTCGCACGCCACCGCGGTGCCCAGGCCGCCGCCCATGCAGTAGCCGCGGATCATCGCGATGGTGGGCTTGGGGCATTCGCGGATCGCCTTGTTGGTCCGCTCCGAGATGACTTCGGCCGCCCGCACCTGCTCCAGGTTCGAGCGCCGCTCCTTGAACTGCGAGATGTCCGCGCCGGACACGAAAGCCTTGTCGCCCTCGCCTCTCAGGATCACGACGCGAACCGCGGGGTCCTTCGCGTAGCCCTCCATCGCCACCGCCGTCGCCTCCGACATCTCGAGCGACATCGCATTGCGCTTCAGCGGGTTGTTGAAGATGATCCAGCCGATTGCGCCCTCTTTCCGGGCGATCAGCTTTTCGGTTGCGGTTGGCATGTCCATCGGCTTCTCCTTAAAGGCGTGAATCGTGATTCGTGAGTCGTGATTCGACCCGTTGGTGATTTTCAGGCATTAGGGTAAACGAAAAACCCCGCGAAGATAACCTGACGCCGTTCAATCCCGGCCGCCCTCGACGCGATACCCATGGGCGTGCCAGCGCAGCATGCCGCCGGAGAGATTCGCGACTTTATCGAACCCCGCCCTGGCGAGCAGCACGGTAGCCTGCGCCGAACGCGCTCCGGAGCGGCACACGGTCACGATCGGCCGCTCCTTCGACAACTCGCCCGCCCGTGCCGCAAGGCTGCCCAACGGCACCAGGCGCGCGCCCCGCACATGCCCCAATGCTCCGTTGAATTCGTCGGGTTCGCGAACGTCGATTACCTGGATTTCCCCCGCGTGCTCTTCCAGCCAATCGGGTTGCACTTCCCAGATGCCGGAGAAGGTATAGGTGAGCGGCGCCCAGCCCGGCTCCGCGGGCGCCTCCTGCACCGGCCGGCCGCAGCGGAGATTGGCCGGCACCGCGACGTCGATCTGCTTGGGATGCGCCAGTCCCAAGTGCTTCATGTAGCCGGCAAAATCCTCCGGCAGTATCTGCCCGCCGAGGCGCGGATTGAACTGGCGTTCCTCGCCGACGCTGCTGGCCGTGAGTCCCCGATAGTCGTGGCCGGGATAGATCAGGCAGCCGTCGGGCAGCGAGAATATTCGCTCGCGCACCGAGCGATAGAGCGTGGGCGCGCTGCCCTGCTGGAAGTCAGTGCGCCCGCAGCCGCGAATCAGGAGCGCGTCGCCGGTGAACGCCATCGAGACTTCGTCCATCACATAGGAGAGACAACCACCGGTGTGACCCGGGGTGGCGCGCACCTCGAGCGCTCGGCGGCCGAACTCGATGCGATCGCCATGCGCGAGCGTCCGGTCCGCCCCCTCGGCGCCGGACGCTGCCGAAAGCGCGATGCGGCTGCCCAGCCGCTGCTTGTGCAGCCAGCCGCCGGTGACGTGGTCGGCGTGCACGTGGGTCTCGAGCGTCCACATCAGCTTGAGCCCGAGCTCGCCAATCAGCGCCTGATCGCGCCGCGCCTGCTCGAACACCGGATCGATCAGCACCGCCTCGCGCGAGCCGGAGTCGGCAAGAAGATAGGTGTAGGTCGAGGACTGCTGGTCGAACAGCTGTCTGAAAACGAGCATAGGGGAAGAAGATGATACGGTGGCTGGCGCCAGGTTGCCAGCCACCGGACGGTTTACGGATTTTGATCTTGGGGCCCCTGCGAGCCGCCGAGCAGCGCAGATCAGGCAGGGGGATGTCGGCGAGCACTGGGCGAGTCTCGTATAAGTTAGCTGTTGTGATGTGGCGTCACGCCCGATGCCCGTATAAGAATGAAGTCAGTGCACGAGTTGCGCAGACCGCCCTGCCTGGTCGAGCAGCGCAGGGGACCGAAATTCCGGGACAGACCCAAACCTCAGGTCTGTCCCGGATTTTCGGCGGCGAATGGGGCGCCCTTTTTCTTTGGTGACTTCTCTTTTTGGGCGAGCAAAAAGAAAGTCACCGGCGCCCGGGGCCGCCCCCCGGTAATGCGCGACGCAGTCGCGGGAGGATTTACTCCCACCACCCCGCTCGCCACGCGAGCACCCCTCCTCCGGCAGGAGGGGAGTTGTCTTGCACTCCCACCACCCCACCTGCTGTGCGGGCACCCCCCCGTCCCGCCGCGCTGCATCGCGTCGGGCGTTCGCCGGCTCAAACGTGCGCAGGCACGTTTTTCGAAACCCCGGCTCATCCTCAGGCAGGAGGGGAATTTCATACCACCCCCTCCTCACCCTAAGGCAGGAGGGGGATTTATTACCCCGCAGGGTAATCTTTTGGGAGAATGCGGCAATTCCCGCCCCATTCGACCCTGGGGCCCATCATGGAGAAGTGGCTTATGCCGCGCGTCACGCTTGCAATCACACTAAGCGCGTGCCTGGTCGCCGCCGCGACCACCGCTCTTGCGCAGGACTATCCGTCCCGCCCGATCCGGGTCGTCGTGCCGTTCACGCCGGGCACCGGCATGGACATCATCGCCCGCAACGTGGGCCCGAAGCTCTCGGAGCGGCTGGGGCAGCCGGTCGTCATCGACAACCGGCCCGGCGCAAGCGGCAATCTCGGCGCCGAGCTGGTCGCGAAGGCGACTCCTGACGGTCACACGGTGATGGTTTCGGGAAATCCGCTCATCACCTCCGCCCTGCTCTACCGCAACGTGCCCTTCAAGCCGCTCGCTGATTTCGCGCCGATCTCGCTCGCCGCCTGGGGCACGATGATGCTCGTTGCCCACCCCTCGACGAAGATCAACAGTGTCGCCGACCTCGTGGCCCAGGCAAAAGCCAATCCGGGGAAGATCAGCTACGGGTCTCCCGGCATCGGCACGCCGCACCATATGTCCATGGAACTGTTCAGGGACCTGACCGCGACGAGCCTGCTGCACGTGCCGTACAAGGGCACCGCGGGCGCCGTCACCGATACGCTCGGCGGGCAGATCAACCTGATGTTCATGCCGATCCACGTGGCGATGCCGTTCGTGAAAGCGGGCAGGCTGAAGGCGCTCGCCGTCGGCAGCGCGAAGCGTCACCCGAATGCCTCCGACGTGCCGACGTTGCAGGAGGTCGGCGTCAAGGGCGCGGACGTGGACGTGTGGTACGGGTTTCTCGCCCCCAGGAGCACGCCCGCCAAAGTGGTCGCCCTGCTCAACCGCGAACTGATCGCAATCCTCGCCATGCCCGACGTCAGGTCGAGCTTCAGCGCGCAGGGCATGGACGCCAGCTCGTCCACGCCGGCGGAATTCGCCGCGCTGATGCGGCGCGAGGACGCGCGCTGGGCGGGCATCATCAGGAAAAACAATATCACTGCAGAGTAATGGACAGGATTCTCACCACACACGCCGGCTCGCTGCCGCGCTCCGACGAGCTGCGCCAGTGGGTGTATGCGAAGGCGGAGGGCCGTCCTTACGACGAGAAGGTCCTGGCCGCGCGGCTGCGGCGTGAAGTCGCCGAGGTCGTGCGCAAGCAAGCCGCGTGCGGCATCGACAGCGTTAACGACGGCGAGGTCGGCAAGACGAATTTCACCAACTACGTTCGCGGGCGACTCGCCGGCTTTGAAGCGCGGGAGTACCGTCCCGGCAGGGACCCCGAGCCGCTGTCCATCGCGGGGCGCGACCGGATCCGCTTTCCCGAATATTTCGCCGCGGGCGGCCGCGGCTTCGGCGCTTTCGCCGGCGCGGGACCCAGCCAGCAGCAGGTCTATTGCGTCGCGCCGTTGAAGTACGTCGGCCACGAGGCGCTGCAGGAGGAGATCGATTGTTTCAAGGCCGCGCTGAAAGAAACATTGGTCGGTGAAGCCTTCCTTCCCGCCAACACGCCGGGCACGATCGAGCACTGGCTGAGGAACGAGCACTACCCTGACGAGGAGGCATTCATCTACGCGATCGCGGAAGCGATGCGCGTGGAGTACAAGGCGATCGTGGACGCCGGTTTCCTGCTGCAGATCGACGACCCTGACCTGCCGGATGGCTGGCAGATGTACCCGGCGATGAGCGTCAAGGACTACCGGGAATACGCTACCCTGCGGGTGGATGCGCTGAACCACGCGCTGCGCGGCATCCCGCGGGACAAAGTCCGGCTGCACGTGTGCTGGGGCAGCTTCCACGGCCCGCACCAGCAGGACATCCCGCTCGCGGACATCATCGACATCATCTTCCGGGTGCGAGCGGGAAGCTACTCGATCGAGGCGTCGAACCCGCGCCACGAGCACGAGTGGCGCGTGTTCGAGGATGTCAGGCTGCCGGAGGGTTCAGTGCTGATCCCGGGCGTCGTCGGGCACTGCACCGATCTCATCGAGCACCCGGCGCTGGTGGCCGAGCGCCTCGTGCGCTACGCGAAGCTCGTCGGGCGGGAAAACGTGATGGGCGGGACCGACTGCGGGCTGGGCCCGCGGGTCGGGCACGCGGGAATTGCGTGGGCGAAACTCGAGGCGCTCGCCGAAGGCGCGCGCCTCGCGACGAAGCAACTGTGGATCAGGACCTCGAAGGCGCGGAAACCGCGGCCGCCTTCCCGGGGCGCGCGGCGCTCCACTCCGAGGCGCCGGCGCCGGCCTTGACCGTGCCCTTGATGGCGTCGCCGCTGACGCGCCCAGTGTACTGGGCCTCGCCGGCCTTGAAGCTCAACTGATCGCCGGTCAAGCGCCCTTTCACCGCGGTTTCCTTGCCGCCGGCCTTCAACGTGCCGGTGATCATCTGGAAGCTCTGCTTCAACGTCAACTCTCCATCCGGCAGCTTCCAGGCGCCTTCCACCTTCGCCGGCACGATCCAGAGGTAGGCCGTGCAATAGGACTGGCAGCCTTCCTTCTCGGTCGCCAGCACGCTGTTGTCGTGCTGCCACTCGCCCATCGTGAACGAATTCGACACGATGCGCGTGCCGGGCTTCAGATCGAGGATCTTCGGGCGCAGCTTGAGATTGATGTCGGGCAGCAGGAAGAGCGTGATCAGGGTCGCCTGCGAGAAATCGGTCTCGAACAGATCGGCCTTCACGAACCTCGCCCGGGCGGTAACGCCCTCCTTGGCGGCGTTGCGCTGGGACAGCGCGACCATGTCGGGGTTGTATTCGATGCCGAGGGCGATCGCGCCGCGCTTGGCGGCGGTGATGACGGTGCGCCCGTCACCCGAGCCGAGGTCGATCAGGTAGTCCTTCGGCGTCAACTTCCCGAGCTCGAGCATCCGGTCAACGAGCGCCTGCGGGGTCGGCACCCACACCACGTCCTTGCCGGACTGGCCGACTTCGGGTTGGTAGTCCTGGGTGGCCGGCTTGTCCTGCGCGAATCCGGCGGCGGCAAACAGGGTGAGGCACAGCGCCACGGCGGCGCGGCGCGTAAAGTGCAATGCGATCATTCCGATTCTCCGTTGAATAAAATTTAGGGCCAAAGGGCGAAGCCACAACGGAACGCAGCGTTCTTTCTCTGTGTTCTCTGTGTTCTCTGTGGCTAAAGCGCTTTATCCGAGTTGCGGATGATACCGGATTACCGGCGCTCGGGCGATTTCACCCGGATCGCGTCCGCGCCGATTTTGAAAGCGCCCTCGGGGTCCACCCGGATTTCGCCGTGCCGCACGCGCTTGACGTGGCCGTGGGTCAGCCACTCTTTCGAGGCGAGGTGCAGGGCGGCGTGCTGCCTCTCCCACAGCATGAAGTGCGACGCGCAGGATACGTTGAGAAACACCTTGTCCTTCGAGTTGATCTGCTCGAAGACCCTGCGGCGCTCGTCGAGGCGGTCGTACTCCCCGACCATGACGAGCGTCGGCGCCACCACCTTCGCCGCCAGCTCCCGGGTCCAGCCGAAGCGCGTCGCCGTGCGCCCGCGCATCACGCCTTCTTCCGGCCCCCAGCCCGCCCCGACCCGATCCCATTGCATGATCGCTTTCCACACCACGTCGCGGATGCCCAGGTCGAGCTGGCCGGGGCAGCGCACGTCCGGGTCCCACCGCACTTTCTCAAAATCATCGCGCGTCTGCAGGCTGATGGGGAATCCCGGCCCCGGCTGCTCGGGTATCTGCAGGCCGGCAATGGTCGGACTCGGCGCGTAGAGCACGACGCGGTGGATTTTCTCCGGGTACTGGGCGACGTAGCCGCCGACGCGCGGCCCGCCGGCCGACCAGCCGATCATGTTGATGCGCTTGACGCCGTCCTTCTTGCGCAGCCAGTCCACCACCGTGTCGATTTCATCCCAGTCGCTGCGGATCGTGTTGAGCTGGTGCGGGTAGTTCGGCGCGACAGCCCCTTTCAGCGGCCGCGGCGTGATGATCGCCTGCTGCTTGGGGCCAACATTGGACGGGTCATCCATCATCGGCCTGAGCGAGCCGCCATAGCCGGTATGGTCCATGGCGTAAACCCGGAACCCCGCGCGCGCCAGATATGCCATCCAGCTGTAAGTCTTGTAATCGAGATCGAAATCCGGCACCGACGGCACCGTCGCTCCGTGGACGAACAGCACCACGCGCGCCGCGCCGGGCGAGCGCGACGGGATCTTCTCGCGCACGTGGAGGCCGACCAGCTGCCCGGCATTGGCCGGCACCGTGGAAACGTGCGGAACGAAATGGTCCCGGGTGATCAGCATGCTCTTGAAATCAGAGATTCATCATTCATCATTCAGATTTGATGCCCGCCTTCTTGACAACCTCGCCCCACTTGGCGATCTCGCTCTGGATGAAGCGTCCGAACCCCTGCTCCGTCGTGTCCGCCGCGATGTCGTAGCCGCTGTCCCGCAGCCGCGAGCGCGTGTCCGGCTGAGCGAGCACCCAGGCGAAATCCTGGTTGAGGCGCTGCACCAGCGGCCGCGGCGTCTCGCGCGGGACCAGCACGCCGTACCACTGCTCCGAACCGTAGCCCTTCAACCCGGCCTCCGACAATGTGGGCAGATCGGGCACGAGCGGCGAGCGCCGGGGCCCGGTCACCGCAAGCGCCCTCACCTTGCCGGACTTGATGTGCGGAGCCACCGCGGGCACCGAGACGAAGCTCGCCTGCACCTGGCCGCCGATGAGATCCACCAGCGCCGGGCCCGCGCCCTTGTACGGGATGTGCGTCATGCTGACCCCGGCCATCAGGTTGAAGAGCTCGGCCGACACGTGCATCGAGGTGCCGTTTCCCCCGGAAGCGTAGCTCAACTGGCCCGGTTTCGCTTTCGCCAGCGCGATGAATTCCTGCACCGACTTCGCCGGCAGCGAGGGATTCACCGCGAGCGCGTTCTGCGTCGTCGCAAGCAGGATGACGGGCGCGAAATCGCGGACCGGGTCGAACGAGACCTTGGCGATGTTGACGGTGATCGCCAGGGGAAAATGCGCCATCAGCAACGTGTAGCCGTCGGGCGCGGACCGGGCGGCGACCTCGACTGCGATGATCCCACCCGCCCCGGCCCGGTTGTCCACGAGGAGGCTTGCTTCCCATTTCTCGGAGACCTTCTGCGCGACGATCCGCGCCACGAGGTCGGTCCCGCCGCCCGGCGGATTGGGCACGAGGAATCGCACCGGCTTCACCGGATAGTTTTGCGCGCCAATGGCGACGCTCAATCCCGCTGTACCTATTGCCAGCGCCATTGATGCGACAATTTTCGCCGCGCGCAAAACTATCAGGAAATTACTTGAGTACATGGATCATGGGTTCGAGGTATTTCAGTTTCACAAATTCCACGAATCGATTTGGCGAAGCATTCAGGCGAAACTGCGTGTGCGATAACTCCAATATTCTAGTTGCCGGCGCTCACGCAGTTTCGCCTTCGGCGATGAACTGCAGCCGCGCGAGGTGCGCGTAGAGCCCGCTCGAGCGCAGCAGCTCGTCGTGCGTGCCGACGGCGTGGACGCGCCCGCGGTCCATGACGATGATGCGGTCGGCATGGCGCACGGTGGCGAGGCGGTGAGCGATGACGAGCGTGGTGCGCCCGCGCGCGAGGCGCTCGAGCGCCTGCGCCACCTGGCGCTCGCTTTCGGCGTCGAGCGAACTCGTCGCCTCGTCCAGGAGCAGGATCGGCCGGTCGGCGAGAATCGCGCGCGCGATCGAGATGCGGCTCCGCTGGCCGCCGGAGAGCTTCACGCCGCGCTCGCCGAGATCGGTGTCGAATCCCTGCGGCAGGCGCTCGATGAATTCCAGCGCGTGCGCCGCGGCGCACGCCTCCCGCACCCTCTCGAACGGCGCGTCCGGCCGGCCGAAACGCACGTTCTCGGTGACGCTCGTCGCGAAGATCACCGGGTCCTGGGGCACCAGCGCGCTGGCGTGGCGGAGACTCAGCGGCTCGCAGTGCCGGATGTCGGCGCCGTCGAGGAGGACGCGCCCCGAGGCCGGATCGTAGAAGCGCAGGATCAGGGCGAAGATCGTGGACTTGCCCGCCCCCGATGGGCCGACCAGCGCCACCCGCTCGCCCGGGTTGACGGCAAATGACACCGGGCCGAGCGCGGTCGTTTCGGGCCGGCTCGGATAGGCAAACACCACCTCGTCGAAACGGATCGCACCCGCCGGGCGCGGCGGCAGCTTGATCACTGGCGCGGCGGTGGCGAGCGCGGGCGCGGTGTCCATCAATTCCATCAGCCGCTCGGTCGCGCCCGCCCCGCGCTGGATCTCGCCCCAGACTTCGGACACGGTGCCCGCCCCGCTCGCGACGATGGCGGCGTAGAAGACGAAGGCCGACAGTTCCCCGGCGGTGAGGCGCCCGGCGAGGACATCGTGTCCGCCAATCCAGAGGATCACTCCGACGGCGCAAAAGCCGATCAGCATCACCAGCGAGATCAGCCAGGCCTTGACGCGAACGCGGTACACCCCCGCCGAGCAGGCGGCCTCGGCGGATTCATCGAACTTCCGGCGGGTGCGGTCCTCGTGCCCGTAGGCCTGCACGGTGCGAATCTCGTGCAGCGATTCGTCCACGTGCGCGGAGACGTCGGCGACCCGGTCCTGCGTCGTGCGCGACAGGCGCCGCACGCTGCGCCCGATCACCAGGATCGGCACCAGCGTCAGCGGCACTCCCAGCACGATCAGCGCCGCGAGCCGCGGGCTGGTGGCAAAGAGCAACGCCAGCGCGCCCGCCATCATCAGGGAGTTGCGCAGAAACATCGAGAAGCCGAAGCCGATCACCTGCCGCAACTGCTCGCTGTCGTTGGTGATGCGCGAGCCGATCTCGCCGGTGCGCGAGGAATCGAAGAACGCCGGCGAGAGCGCGAGCACGTGCCCGAACACCGCCCGGCGGAGATCGGCGATGATCCGCTCGGCGACGCTCATCATGAGATAGAAGCGCGCAAAGGTGGCGCACGCCAGCACGATGGCCACCGCGACCACCCCGGCGAGGGCGGCGTTCAACAACTGCGGATCGCCGCTGCCGAAGCCGCCGTCCACCACGTGGCGCACGCCCTGGCCGAGCAGCAGCACACAGCCCGAGGCGACGACCAAGGCCGCAAGCGCGCCGGCGACGCGGAACCGGTAGGGCCCGAGATAGCGGCCGAGACGCAGGAGGTGGACGAGCTCGCCCTTGGGCGGAGCGACGAAAGACGGGGTCAAAGCCACGCGGCTATCCTAACACCGGTGGCGAGTGGCGAGGAATGAGGGATGAGGGCCGAGTGAAGGACGACTCACGAATCACGAATCACGATTTACGAATCACACCTTTTCAGCCAGTGCGTGCGCGCGCAAACGGAGAACCAGCAACGTGACAATCGCAATCAGCAGCAGCGCGGCGATCACCGACAACTGCCAGACCGGCCTGCAGTCAGACACGCCCAGCTTCCCGCTCGCACATGTCTGAACGTAGGTTACGATGAAATCAGTGTTGTTCATGTACCAGCGACTTCGATCGGCGCATCAGGAGATACACGAGCGTAGTTTAACATCGTCCGGGTCGGGGTTGGCCGGGATGATGTCTGCTGGAAGCGCACTAATTCACGAACGACGAAGTATTCTGAGCGCCTGTTTCCCCGTCCCTCTTCGTCACCGCTTAACACTTTGTTTCCACAGTCCCCACGGCCGGTCGACTACGGAGTCGTTGGTCCGGGCCGCGTTGACGGCTTCCTGGTCGTTCAGGTAATTGACCGTGCCGAGCCGCATGGCCTCGGCCTGCAGGCGCGCGTTCATTTCGGCGTAAATCGCCCGGTAGACCACCTGCTTCAATGTGCCGCCGACCGCGACCGCGCCGTGGCCGCGCATCAACGCGAATGGCGCCGCGCCCAGCGTCCGGGCCAGCGCCGCGCCCAGCTTGCGGTCCCGGATCAGCATGTCCGTGGCCGGGCCGCCCGCCTCGCGGATCTCGAAGATCGGCGTCGAGGAGCCGAGGAAGCCGCTCATGTGATACACCGGCTTGAGAGGCGTGGCGGTGATGCCGAACGGGATCAGCGCCGGCGAGTGGCTGTGAACGATGGCGATCACGTCGGGCCGCACGCGGTAGATCTCGCTGTGGATGGTGCGCTCCAGATAAGGTTTGCGGCCCCGCGGGTTCAAGGGCTCGCCATCCATGCCGAATTCCATGATGTCTTTGGCCCTGACCGTTGCAGGCGCGATGCTCCGCGCCAACAGGAAGCGTTCCGGGTTCCTCTCGTCTCTGACGCTGACGTGCCCGAACCCGTCCACCACCCCCTCCTGGTAGAGGATGTGGTTGGCGCTCACCAGGTCGTCGATCAGGCCCTTGATGCTCATGTTCTCTCCCCTGACAGGTTTTGATGCCGCCGCGGCTGCGGCGCGGCGGCACTCGCTTATAATTCCCCGCGGAGTGTAACCCGGTAGCGGGAACACGACCAATTATGAGGAGCATCCCCATGTTGCGTTATTGGCTTTCGTTCTCGTTGGTTTTCGCAACTGCGCTAGGGTCCGTCGGCACCGGCGCTCAGGATTATCCGACCAGGCCCGTCCGGGTCGTCGTTCCCTACGCGGCCGGCGGACTGCCGGACACCATGACCCGCCTTGCTGCCGTGAAGTTGACAGAAATCTTCGGCCAGCAGGTAGTGGTCGACAACCGCCCCGGCGCGGGCGGCATCGGGGCCTGCGAACTCGTCGCCAATGCTCTCCCCGACGGCTACACGCTGCTAATCGTCGACGTCGCGCAAACCGCGATCAATCCCGCGCTCTACGCGAAGCTGCCCTACGACTCGCTCAAGGATTTTGCCGCGGTCGGCCTCATGGGCACTTCAGCGCAGTTCCTCTCCGCGAATGCCTCGGTGCCGGCGAACACGCTGACCGAACTCATCAAGCTCGCGAAGGCGAAGCCGGGCCAGCTGCGCTACGGCTCGGGCGGCATCGGCAGCGTCCACCACCTCAGCATGGAAGCGCTGAAGACCCCGCTCGGTCTCGACATCATCCACGTGCCGTACAAGGGCAACGGGGTGGCCATCCCCGCGATGATCGGGGGCGAAGTGGCGCTCGTCTTCACCGCCCTGCCGGCGGTCGAGGGCCATCTCAAGGCGGGACGCGTGAAGCTGCTCGCGGTCAACACCCTGAAGCGCAGCGCACAGATGCCCAACGTGCCGACCGTCGGGGAAGTGACGGGCATCAAGGATTACGACTACCCGCCCGCGATCGGCGTGCTGGCGCCGGCAAAAACGCCGAAGGCCGTCATCAGCAAAATTTCGGCCGCTGTCGCCAAGTCGGTGCAGCACCCGGAAACGGCAAGCCGCTACCTCTCGCTCGGCATCGATCCCGTAGGCAACACCCCGGAGCAGTACGCCGCGCAGATCCGCGTCGACATCGCCAAGTACGCGAAGGCGGTCAAGGCGTCCGGGGTCAAGGTGGATTGATTCCGGCAAAGCTCGCCGGAATCAAGAAAAAAATAAATGAAGAAAGCGATAGGAAGGAAATGAACGCGACTGGACGACGGATGAAACACCTTCAATATCTGACCTTTTGCCTTTTGCCTTTTGCCTTTTGCCTTGGCATAGCTTGCGCGAACGCGCAGACCTATCCCGCGAAGACGGTGCGCATCATCGCGCCGTTCACCGCCGGGGGCACCGCGGACACGCTGGGCCGCCTTGTCGCCGTCAAGCTCAGCGAAAGCCTCGGGCAGACGTTTATCGTGGAGAACCGGCCCGGAGCGGGCGGCGTGCTCGGCTCCGACCTGGTTGCAAAGGGCGCCCCCGATGGCTACCTGCTCGTCGTCTCCGGCGTGGCTTCGCACGTGATCGCGCCCGCGCTCGCGGCCAAGCCCCCTTTCGACCCGGCCAGGGACTTCACCCACATCGCGCTCTTCGGCGGCCCTCCCGCCGTCTTCGGCGTGCATCCGTCGCTGCCGGCGAAGGACCTGAAATCGTTCGTCACGCTCGCCTGGAAACAGCCGCACACGCTGATCTACGGCTCGCCCGGCAACGGCACGCAGGGCCACCTGATGGGAGAAGTCTTCAAGCAGAGCGCCCGGATCGACATTGTGCACGTGCCCTACCGCGGCGCGAGCGGCGCGGTGGTGGACATCGTCGCCGGCCACATCCACGCGATCTCGACGACGCTCACCACCGCGAGCGCGCAGATCCGGGCGAACCGCATCCGGGCGCTGGCGATCAGCGCGCCATCGCGCCTGCCGAGCTACCCCGGCATCCTCACGTTTCGCGAGCAGGGCTTCAAGGAAGTGGTGGGAACGGTCTGGTTCTCGCTTTCCGGTCCTCCCGGAATGGCCGCTGACATCGTGAACAAGTTGAATGGCGAGGTGCGGCGCATCCTGCAGCTGCCCGACGTGCGCGAGCGCCTGCGCGGCGACGGCATCGAGCCCAATCAACTGGACCCGAAAGCGTTCACGGCTTTCATGGGCGACGAGATCAAGCGCTGGAGCCCGATCGTGCGCGCCTCGGGCGCCGTCGTGGATTAGAAAACCCAATAGACAGGATTAACAAGATTTACAGGATTAGATCGAAAAACAAGATCGAAACAGAATCCAGTTTGGTTTTGGTTTAATCTTGTTAATCTTGTAAATCCTGTCAATTGCCTTTGACCTTGGTTTTTAGTCCCGTTAATCCTGTCTATTCTTTGATCTTGTGTTCGGGAGTAAGCGCGTGAATCCGCAGCTGGAAGGCGTTGAATCGCTGGAAGGGACTTATCTCTTCACGCTCGAGCAAAGCGCGAAGGCGCTGCGCCTGAACCGCTTCCTGCACGGGCTCGTCGTCCCGGCCAACCGCGCCCTCTTCCGCGACCAGCCGGAAGCGGCGCTCGACCAGGCCGGCCTCTCGGCCGCGGAAAAGAAGCTCGTCCGCGACCGCGACTGGGCCGGCCTGATCCGCTACGGCGCGAGCTTCTTCTGCCTGGAGAAGTTGGCGCGGGTCACTGGCGTCTCCAACCCGGAGATGGTGGCGGCGATGCGCGGCGAGACGCTGGAGGAATTTCTGAAGACCCGCAACGTCCCCGGCGCCCGCTGACGGCGCCGGTAGTTGACAGTTGGCAGCCGTCAGCTGGCAGCCCCTGCAAACTGCCCACTGTAAACTGCAAACTCGTGAGCCGTCGGCTAGTCAACCTTGACGCCGACAGCCCGAATCACCTCGCCGAATTTCTCGTAATCCACGCGGATCACGGCGGAGAACGCCTGCGGCGTGCTGGGGAACGGGTCGAGGGCAATGCCCCGCAATCGCTTCACCGTGTCGGGATCGGCCAGCAGGCGGCCGGTCTCGTCGCGCAGCCGGCTCAGCACCTGCGGCGGCAGGCCCGTGGGAACGAACAGCCCCAGCCAGGGGTTCACTTCGAGACCGGGGTAGAACTCGGAGAGCGCCGGCAGGCCCGGGTACGCGTCGTTCCGCCTGCCCGCGAGGGCGAGCGCCCGCAGCTTGCCGGCACGAACGTGCGGGGCGGCGGAGCTGCCGCCGAACATCATCGGCACCTCGCCGGCGAAAAGCGCCACCATCGCCGGGCCGCCGCCCTTGTAGGGTATGTGCAGCAGGTTGATGCCGGCGCGGCTCTTCAGCATCTCCATCGCGAGGTGGTGCTGGCTGCCGTTGCCGATCGAGCCGTAGGGCAGCGGCGGGTTGGCGCGGCGGGCATGCTCCACGAGTTCCGGAACGCTCTTCACCGGCAGCGACGGGTGCACCGCGAGCAGCATCTGGGTGGATACGAGGCTCGCGACCGGCGTCAGGTCCTTGAGGGTGTTGAAGGGCAGGTTCCGGTAGAGGTGGGGACTGATGACGATCTGGCTGTCCTGCCCGAGCAGCAGCGTGTGGCCGTCGGGCGTGGCCCGGGCCGTGGCCTCGGTCGACAGGTTCCCGTTGGAACCCGGCCGGTTGTCCACCACCACGGTCTGACCGAGCGCCTCGGTCAATTTCGGCGCGACGACGCGGGCCAGGTTGTCAGTCGCGCCCCCGGGCGGGTTCGGCACCAGCAGCCGGATGGGCCGCACCGGGTATTGCTGTGCGCTGGCTGGCATCACTGTGGCAAGCGATGCCGCGCACAGCAATACCAATGCGGAATGATGAATGATGAATGATGAACGGTTCACAAGTATGGCTAGCTCGGCTCTTCGAAGAGCGCGACCGCCATCGCGCTCGTCATCGGCAGGTAGTAGTTCTGGTGGACCTTCTTCGCGCGGGCGGACAGCGCGCCGCGCATCGTGAGCCACATGACGCATTCCGCGCCCTCGGTGCCGCCGAGCCGGATGTAGTCGGCGTGCTTCATCGCGGTCAGCGCGGCGGGGTCGCGCTCGATCAGCTCGAGAAAGCGCATGTCCCATTCCGTATTGTTGAAGCCGGCGCGCTCGCCGTTCAACTGGTGCGACAGCCCGCCGGTGCCGACCACGACCACCTTCAGGTCCTCCGGCCAGGACTCGCTTCCGCGCCGCACCGCCTGGCCGAGCTTGTAGCAGCGCAGCGGCGTGGGCAGCGGATGCTGCAGCACGTTCATCTCGATCGGCACGATTTTCCCGGGCCAGTCGGGCGCGGGCGGCCAGAACATGGTGAGCGGCGAATGGCAGCCGTGGTCGATCGGCAAGTCCTGGAACACCGAGATGTCGAATTCCTCGTTGACGAGCGCCTCGGCCAGGTGGCGCGCGAGCGGCGCATGCCCCTTCAACGGCGGCACCGGGCGCGGCCCCAGCCCCTCGTCGGCGATGGGGTACTCGGCGCCGACGCCCAGCGCGAAGGTGGGATAGTGATCGAACAGGAACGTCGTCGCGTGGTCGTTGTAGAAGAACACCAGCACGTCGGGCCTGCGCTCGGCCATCCAGCGGGCGACCGGCTCGTAGCCCTTGAACAGCGGCGCCCAGTCCGGGTCGTTCTGCTTCTTGCGATCGTACGCCATCGCGATCGTGGGGACGTGGGAAGTGCCGATGCCGCCGATGATTCGAGCCATAAGGATTCCCGCCTTTGCGCGATCGATTGCTACTGGGACCGCAGTACGCGTACAGTATGCCTCATGCGCATTGTGCGGGAATCCTTGAATAGGATTTTCATATTAATCATTTCCCGCCTTAGGCGCGAAATGATTAATCCGCCTTGATATTCGCCGCCCTGGCCACGGCCGTCCACTTCGCGATATCCGCCGCGATGATGCGGCGGTATTCCTCCGGCGTGTTGCCCGACGGGTCGATCGCCATGGCGGCCATCCGCTCGCGCATCTCGGGCAGCCCGAGGACGCGAACGACCTCCTTGCGAAATTTCCTGACGGCCCCGGCGGGCGTGCGGGCCGGGGCGTGAAATCCGGTCCAAATGATGGCCTCCATGCCTTCAACGCCCGCCTCGGCCATGGTCGGCAGATCGGGCAGCACCGGGTGGCGCGCCGGCGAGGTCACGGCCAGCCCCCGCACCCTGCCGGATTTTAACTGGGTGACGATCACCGCCGGGTCACCGATCGTCATCGTCACCTGGCCCGCGATGACGGCATTGACCGACTCGCTGACGCTCTTGTAGGGAATGTGGGTGAATGGCGCGCCGGTTTTCTGCTTGAAGAGTTCAGTCGTCAACTGAAATGCCGCCGCGCTCGCGCCGTAGTTGCTCTTGTCCGGCTGTGCCCGCGCGTAAGCGGCCAGTTCCTTCACCGTCTTCACCGGCAGTGACGGGCTCACCACCAGGATCAGCGGAAACGACCCGATCATGGTGATGGGCGCGAAGTCGCGCAGCGGCGAGTACGGCAGTTTGGAGTAAATCGCCGGGTTCATCGTCATCGGCCCGCTCGGGCCCATCAGCAGCGTGTAGCCGTCGGGCGTCGCTTTTGCGACCATTTCAGCTGCAAGGATGGATTGCGCGCCGGGCCGGTTGTCAACGATCACCGGCTGGCCGAGAAACTCCGACATCCTGGGGGCGAGGACCCGGACGATGATGTCGTTGCCACCGCCGGCGGCGTAGCCGACGACGATGCGGATGGGCTTGTTGGGATAGTTCTGCGCCAGCAGCGGATGCGCCGCTGGGCACAGCACCAGAAACGCCGCAAGCTTGAAAATGGCCTTGCTCATGTCTACCCCCTCACCCTGCCCTCTCCCCCGCAAGCGGGGGAGAGGGGAAATAAATAGATCAAAGAACGGGGATCTTCACGTGCAGCACCGCCGGGCGGCCGTCGCGCACCGCGGCGAGGCAGCGCTGAATCGCCGCCGGCGCTGCGGCGGGATCGGTCAGCGTCTCGCCGTAGCCGCCCGCGGCTTCGCAAACCTTGGCGAACTCCATGTCGGGAGCAAGCCGCGCCTCGTATGCATCGAGGGACTTCGATGCGCCGTCCGGGTACATGCGCAGCGTCGCCTCCTTCACCGCCGACCAGCCCGAATTGTCGAGCACGACCGTGAAGATCGGGAGCCGATATTGCCGGGACACGGCGTAGACGGAAGACGGATTGCAGAAGTAGTAACTGCCGTCGCCAACCACCTGCACCACGGTCGCTTCGGGCCGGGCCAGCCTGGCGCCGAGCGCCACGCCGGCCGAATAGCCCAGTCCGCCGCCGCCGGAACCGAGCCAAGTGCCGGGCCGGGTCCGCGGAATCTGGTTGACCAACACTCCCGCATTGCGTATCGCCTCGTTGATGACGATGTCGTCCTCGCCGAGGGCCGCGGCCAGCTCGGCACAGAGGTAATGCTGGTTTACGCGATCCGGGCCGCCCTTGTCAGCGGCGAGCTTCGCCAGCTCGGCGCGGCGCCCGGCGTGCTCCAACGTCATCGCCGCAAGGCGTCGCGCCGCCGCTTCGCGGAACGCCGGCGTCGCCCTTGCCTTCAACGCTTCCAGGACTTGGGACAGGATCAGCACGCTGTCTCCGGGCAGGCGCAGGTTCGACGGGAAGCCCCAGATCGGAAAACGCTCTTTCACCACGTCCACGTCGATATGCGCCCACCAGGTCCCGGGATTCTCGCGGGTGTCCTGCGGGATCCACGGCACGTCCACGTCCACCAGCAGCCCGGCGTCGGCCTCGGCCACGTGCCGGCCCGGCTGGGTGCCGCCCCAGTTAGGCGACGCGCGCGAGATATTGAGATAGACGGGATTGAACTCGAACACGCGGATGCCGGCGAAGCGCGCGAGTTCCTCGATCACGCCCGGCGCGCGCGGATTGCGCCCGGCGTACGCCGTGATCAGTATCGGATGCCGCGCCGCAAGCAACCGCTCCACGATGGTGGAAATCGCCTTGGCTGAAGCCACGCCGGAGCCGGTCGCGCCGTAACGCTCCGCGGGAAACGAACGCACCGCGGTTGCGTCCCAGGTCTGCGCGAGCGTCTCACGCGGCAATGCGAGGTACACCGGTCCCGGCGGATCGCTGTGCGCGACGGTATGCGCCCGCCGCAGCACTTCCTTGGTGATGATGCCGGAGGGGAGCGTCCACTCCCATTTCACGTAATTGCGCACGATCGCGCCCTGGTCGAACGGCTCCTGGATGAAGTGCACGTAGGTATCACGCGAGCCGGGGAGCTCTCCGCGCACCGTGTACGGCGCTCTTCCCGCCATCAGCAGCAGCGGCACGCGGCTGCGGCAGGCGTCGTGCAACCCCATCGCCGCGTTCGCGGTGCCGACGTCCACGTGCACCATCACGGCCTGCCCGCGGCCGGTCACCATCGCGTAGCCGGCGGCCATGTTCACCGCGGTGTTCTCGTGCGGGCACAGCAGCGTTTTCGGGAACGCGCGCCCTGCGGCCCGCCAGCGCGCCATTTCCTCGATCAGCGGCGCGTGGTCGGTGCCCAGGTTGCAGAACAGGTACTCGACCCCGATCTCGTTCAGGCCTTCGAGAAAGAAGTGAGCGGTCGAGTGGAGGCTGACCTGCGGAGCCTTGTCCATATTCCGTCGCCTTATCGCGTTTACCCGATCATAAACCGATTAAGGAAATTGCCGGGGCAAACACCGGTAATTTCCTAGGTAATGGCATTCGCCCGACGCACGCTCGCGATCATGCTGGAGATGAGCAGGAAATCGCGCGCCCCCGCCGTCGTCGAGGCGGCCCGGCGCAGTTCGTCGAAGTTCTTGCGGCGCTCGGCTTCGGTCCTGGCGGTCAGGCGCTTCAGGTTCCTGATCGAGTGCTCCTGCACGTATTCGAGGTTCACCGTGCGGCGCTGGCGCACGTAGAGATC
>CAZFRR010000115.1:0-5613 GCA_964521405.1 uncultured Streptomycetaceae bacterium
GGTCAACACGGCGCTGCAACTGCCCGATATCCAGGAGCGGAGCGCGGCGATGGGCTCCGTCATCACCGGCGGCACGCCGGAGTGGTTTCAGGATTACCTGAAATCGGAGCTGGCGAAGTACGGCAAGCTGGTGAAGCAGGCCGGCATCAAGACCGAATAAATGCGGACGCTGGCGCGCCGCTTTATTTGAGCGCGTTCGAGCGGACGGTACGCCGCCGCTCAACGCGCTCGATTTTCATCCCTCATCCCTCATCCCTCATCCCTCATCCCTCATCCCTCCGCCCTCCGCCCTCACCCAGGAAGTTGCCCGAGCAGCTTCCGCATCGTGTCGCCGATCGGCTCGCGGATGACCAGGTCGGCGATGTCGTCGAGCGGCGTGGGCTGGGCGTTCACGATTACCAGGCTCGCGCCGGACTGCTTGGCGAGCACCGGGAACGACGCCGCCGGCTCCACGACGAGTGACGAGCCGATCGAGAGGTAGAGGTCGGCCTTCAGGGTCGCCTCGGTCGCGAGGCGCATCTCATTCTCCGGCATGCCCTGGCCGAATGAAATGGTGCGGGCCTTGATCGGCCCGCCGCAGCCGTCGCATTCCGGGGCCTCGTCGCCCTTTTCCACGCGCTCGACGATGGCGGGCGTCGGCCATTCCTTGCCACAATGCTGGCACGCGGCGTAGCGGTTGGTGCCGTGCAGCTCGATCACGTTCTCGTTGCCGGCGTCGAGGTGCAGGCCGTCGATGTTTTGCGTGATGACGGTGGTGATGTGGCCGCGGCGCTGCAGCTCAGTGATGATGAGATGGCCGTCATTGGGTTTGGCCGCCCCGCAGCGGTGGAACATCCGCACGCCGCGCTGCCACGCCCGCACGCGCGCTTCGCGGCTCGCCATGAAATCCTGGTAATAGACCGGCGTCTCAGTGTTCCAGACGCCCTGCGGCCCGCGGTAGTCGGGAATGCCGCTCTCGGTGCTGATGCCTGCCCCCGTGAACGCCACCCCACGCTCCGCCGCGCGGACGAGATCGTGAAAAGCCCGGAGCTTGTCCATTGCAAAATTTACCGCGGAGACGCAGAGAACACGGAGGCCATTAGTTGCAGACTGAACTCAATGACTATTTTATTTTTGTAACGCTCCGCGCCTCTGCGCCTCGGCGGTTCAATTGCATTCTTCTCGCCAGAAGCCCAGCGCCTCCTGCGCCGCCCGGTCGGTGTAGCTGAACAGCACGCAGTCGCTGCCGGCCGCCAGCTGGTAGTACTCCCACGATGGCACGACGAAGACATCGTGCGGGGCGAAATCGAAGCGGGTATCGCCGATGTTTACACTGCCATGCCCCTCGACGACGCAGTACACCGCGCCGTCGGTGCCGCGATATTTGCGGCCCGAAAACCCCTTGGGCAGCCATTGCATGCATACCGCCATGGTCGGAAAGACATGGCCGCCAGTAGCCGGATTGGCGTAGCGCAGCTTGTAGCCGTGGGCCGCATGCGGCTCGCCGGCCTTTGCCAGCCGATCCAGTGCTTCGCGCGTGCGCTCGTATGGATAGCACAGCAGCGGCGATGCGTGTCCTTGTGGGCGATAATCCACCGGCAGCAGGTTGGCGCCGTAGCGGGCGACGGCGTCGCCTTCCGCCCGCGACACCGGCTGGGACTCCTGCGGGTAATCCTCGCGGAAATGCGCGCCGAAGAGATTGGCGAAAGCGGTGTCGAGGCCGTCGAGCCACACCACCGGCTCCGACCCGAGGTTGCCGTGATCGTGCCAGGCCCAGTTGGGCGTCGTCACGAAATCGCCCGGGCGCATCATGACGCGCTCGCCATCGACCGCGGTATAGGCGCCGACGCCTTCGACGATCAGGCGCAGCGCGTTGGGCGCATGGCGGTGCGTGCGCGCGATCTCCCCGGGCAGGATGATCTGCAGCCCCGCGTAAAGCGTGGTGGTGGCGAAGGTGGAGCCTTTCAGCGCTGGGTTTTCGAGCATGAGCACGCGCCGCTCGGCTTCCTGGGTGGTGATCACCTCGGCGGAGCGCATCAGGTGGGGCTGCACTTCCCGCCAGCGCCAGATCGCCGGCACCGCCACAGTCCCGGGCGCGAGGCGCATGGTCCGCTCCCACAGCGGTTTCATGTTGAGCGCCGCAATCTCGCTCGACAGTTGCTCGCGCTTCGGGTTGGTTGCCGCTGTCATGTTGTCTGTCAAAGACTCAATTGAACCGCCAAGACCGCCAAGAAAAACAGAAAATAGATTGAAACCCGTCACCTCGTCACTGCGTCACCGCTTCTCGGCCTTAAGGAACGAAAAAGGTGTCAGGAACCTTTTTCCCCCATCTGAACTCACACGTAACGAAATAAAGGTTCCTGACACCTTTTCTCCCCTCGACGCTCAACACTCGTCACTTCTTCTCGCCCTTGATCTTTCCTAGCCACCGCGTGCGCCACAGGTTCCAGGAGCGGTCGTAGTTCTGCCAGGACACATTGGCGGCGCATTCCTTCGCGTCCATGTAAACCACTTTTCCCTTCGGGCCGGCGAGCATCATGGCCTGGAACTGCATGCGGGCGTTCTGCTCGAGGTAGACGCTGCGGCCGACCGCGCGCGCCAGGTTCTCGCCGACGCAGGTCGAGCCGTGCCCGCGCATCAGCACCGCGGGATGCTTGCCGAGCTTTTTCGCCAGCGACTGGCCGAGAAAGCCGTTGCGCACCAGCATGTCGCTGCCTTTCTGCGCGTCGCGGATGTCCCAGTTCGGCACGCCGAGCCCGATGAACGCCGACATATGGTAAATCGGCTTCAACGCGGAACGCGAAGTGCAGCTGAACGGCACCACGGCGGGGGCATGGTTATGCACCACCGCCATGACTTCCGGGCGCGCCTTGAAGATCTCGCCGTGGATGTAGCGCTCGTTGTAGAACTTGCGCCCCTTCGGGTCGATCGGGTTGCTGTCAAGGTCGAACTCGAGGATGTCATCCTCGGTCACGAGCTCGGGCGCGAGCTGGCGCGCCATCAGATAGCGGTTGGGATTGCTTTCCGAGCGCACGCTGACGTGTCCATAGGCGTCGATGACGCCTTCCTCGGCGAGCGTGCGGTACGAGATGACGAGATCTTCAATGAGGCTCATGACGACGCGTTCCTTTTGAAAAAAGCATTTTAGCCACAGAGATCACAGAGAACACAGAGATAAATCGAACGACTACCACCCCCATCCCAACCTTCCCCCTGAGGGGGAAGGAGGTTTTCATATGCTCGCAAACAATATACTTCCCTCCCCATCAGGGGGAGGGCCAGGGTGGGGGTGGTTATTCTCTGTGAACTCTGTGTCCTCTGTGGCTGATGGAATTCTTAACTTACTGGGCGGTGATTCCGGCAGCTTTGGCCACCTTGATCCACTTCGCGATATCCGTCTTGATGAAGTTCGCGAAGTCGGCGGGCGTGGTGCCGGTTGCCTCCAGGCCTTCGCGCGCCAGCACGGCCTTTACCTCGGGGGCGTGAGCGGCCTTGACGGCCTCGTCCTGGACCCGGGCTATCGCGGCCTGCGGCGTTCTGGCCGGGGCCAGCAGGCCCACCCACGACGAATGATCGTAACCGGGCAGGCCAGCCTCGGCGATGGTCGGAAATTCGGGCGCCGCGATCGAGCGCCTGGCGCTGGTGACCGCAAGCGCGCGCAGTTTGCTGGAGCGGATATGCGGAATGGCGGTCGAGATGGTCGCGAAGTTCAACTGGCACTGGCCGCCCAGCATCGCGACCATGGCGGGCGCGCCGCCCTTGTAGGGCACGTTGACCATGCTGGTCTGGGTCATGAACATGAACAACTCCGCCGCCATGTGCGTGCTGGTGGCGATACCGCTGGAGGCGTAATTCAACTGGCCGGGTTTCGCCCTCGCCAGCGCGATCAGTTCTTTCAGCGAGTTGACCGGCACCGACGGATGCACGACCAGGATATGGGGCAGGGTGGCGAGCTGCGTGACCGCCGTGAAATCGCGGATGGAATCAAACGGCAGCTTCTTGTGGAGTGCGGGGTTGATGGTAAATGAGCCCGCAACCGCGAGGAGAGTGTGGCCGTCGGGCGCCGCGTGGACCACCATCTCGACGCCGTTGATGCTGCCCGCGCCCGGCCGATTGTCCACCACCACGGCTTGACCCAACCCCTCGGCCATCTTCTGCGCCACGACGCGCGCGATCACGTCCGTCGAGCCGCCCGCGCTCTGCGGGACGATCAGCCTAACCGGACGGGACGGGTAGGGCTGCGCGCTGGCGGCTGCCACCAGCGCACAGCCAAGGATGAAGGATGAACGTGGAAGGATGACCTTGAACCAGCTTCCTTTTGCCTTTTGCCTTTTGCCTTTTGCCTTATTCCTCATCCCTCATCCCTCAATCTACCCTCGCGCCCGATTGCTTGATGACTTTCGCCCACTTCGTTATTTCAGACTTGATGTACGTCGAGAAATGCTCGCGGCTGCTGCCGATGGCCACGATGCCTTCGCCGCTCAGGCGCTGCTTCGTATCGGCCACCTGCATGATCTTCGCAATATGGGCATTGAGGAGATTCAGCACGTCTGCCGGTGTTCCGGCGGGCGCGAGCACGCCATACCACTGGCTCGACTCATAGCCTTTGAGACCGGATTCCGAGACGGTCGGCAGCTCGGGCATGGCCGGCAGCCGCGTGAGACTGGTGACGGCCAGCGCGCGCAGCCTTCCGCTTCTCACCAACTGCACTGCATTGGTCGCGGGCAGGAAGCTCAGGCTCGCCTCGCCAGACAGGAGGCCCATTACGGCAGGGCCGGAGCCGCGGTAGGGGACATGCACCATCTCGACCTTTGCCAGGGTGTTGAACAACTCCCCTGCAAGATGCGGCGTGCTGCCACTGCCCGAGCCCGCGAACAGCACCTGCCTGGGGCGCGCCTTCGCGAGAGCAATCAGTTCCTTCACCGTTTTCGCCGGCAGCGACGGGTGCACCACCAGCACGTTGGGTGCAAGCGCAACCAGGCTGACCGGCTCGAAGTCCCTGACCGGATCGTAGGGTACCTTAGTGTAGAGGCTCGGGTTGGTTACCAGACCCGCGCCCGTGAAGAGCAGCGTGTAGCCGTCCTTCGGCGCCTTGGCGGCGAGTTCGGTGCCGATGTTGCCGTTCGCGCCACTGCGGTTCTCGATTGGAAAGGTTTTCCCGAGACTGTCGTACAACTTCTGGCTGAGGAAGCGGCCCATAGCGTCCACTCCGCCGCCCGGCGGGAACGGCACGATCATCCGCACCGGACCGGCGGGATAGCCTTGTGCCGTTGTTGGCCCGGGCGCGCAGATTAGGGCCAGCGCGACTGCCAGCAGCGGCAAAAGATGAATGATGAACCCCGTTAGAGGCCGAGCCTCTAACGGGGTGAATGATGAATGATGAATAAATCGAGTCACGAAGCACCAATCACGAGTCACGAGTAACGAGCAACGAGTCACGTTCTCGAGCCAAGCAAAGCGGAGATTTGGTTGGCGATATCTGCCGGCCGTTCCACCGGCGTGATATGGCGGGCGCCGGCCAGCACGGTCAGTTTGGACTGCGGGATCGCCGCGTTCAAGGCCTTCGCCATGTCCACCGTGGTGGCGTAGTCCTCGTCTCCCACCACGATCGCCGTGGGCGATTTGATCGAGGGC
>CAZFRR010000116.1:0-54725 GCA_964521405.1 uncultured Streptomycetaceae bacterium
CGGTGCCGTACATGGACCGGCTCGACTACACCACCATGATCTGCAACGAGCACGCCTACGTCCTGGCCATCGAGAAGCTGCTCGGGATCGAAGTGCCGCTGCGCGCCCAGTACATCCGCGTCATGTTCGACGAGATCACGCGGATCCTGTCGCACCTCTTTGCGCTCGGGGCCCACGGCCTGGACCTCGGGGCGATGACGGTATTTCTCTACTGCTTTCGTGAGCGCGAGGACCTGGTCGACGTCTACGAGGCGGTCAGCGGGGCGCGCATGCACGCCGCCTACTACCGTCCGGGCGGCGTCTACCGCGACCTGCCGGATGCGATGCCGCAATACACGGCCACGACGATCCACGGCCAGCGTGCGGTCGACGAGAAGAACCGCAACCGCCGGGGATCGGTGCTCGATTTCATCGAGGACTTCACGGGGCGCTTCCCCAGGTGCGTCGACGAATATGAAACGCTGCTGACCGAGAACCGCATCTGGAAGTAGCGCACAGTCGGCATCGGCGTGGTCTCGCCGGAGCGCGCCAGGGCGCTTGGATTCACCGGCCCGATGCTGCGCGGCTCCGGCGTCGAGTGGGACCTGCGCAAGAAGCAGCCCTACGAGGTGTACGACCGGCTCGACTTCGATATTCCGGTCGGCGTGAACGGCGACTGCTACGACCGTTACCTGGTGCGCATCGAGGAGATGCGGCAGTCAAATCGCATTATCAGACAGTGCGTGGACTGGCTGCGCGCGAACCCGGGGCCGGTGATCACCGAGGACCACAAGATTGCCCCGCCCTCGCGCGTCGCGATGAAGGTCAACATGGAAGAGCTGATTCATCACTTCAAGCTTTTCACAGAGGGCATGCACGTGCCGCCCGGCGAGGCGTACGCGGCGGTGGAGCACCCCAAGGGCGAATTCGGGATCTATCTCGTCTCCGACGGTGCCAACAAGCCGTACCGGATGAAGATCCGCTCCCCCAGCTTTGCGCATCTTTCCGCCATGGACGAGTTGTCGAGGGGCCACATGCTCGCGGATGCCGTGGCGATCATCGGAACTTTCGAAATCGTTTTCGGCGAGATCGACCGGTAATGAACGCACCCTCGATTTTCTCCGCCGTGCTGTCACCCGAGGCCCTCGCCGGGATCGACCGCGCGGCTGCCAAGTACCCGCCGGATCAGAAGCAATCCGCGGTGATGGCGGCGCTCACCATCGCGCAGGACGAAAAGGGCTGGCTCTCGACCGAGACCCTGGATTTCGTGGCGCACTACCTCGACATGCCGCCGATCGCGGTCTACGAAGTCGCCTCGTTCTACACGATGTACGACTTGAAGCCCACGGGGAAATACAAGATCTCGATCTGCACCAACCTGCCGTGCGCGCTGCAGGGGGCCAACGTGGCGGCCGAGCATCTCAAGAAGACACTCGGCATTGGATTCGATGAGACCACCGCGGACGGACTGTACACGCTGAAGCAGGGCGAATGTTTTGGTGCCTGCGGCGACGCGCCGGTGCTACTGCTCAACAACAAGCGGATGCTCTGCGCGATGACGCCCGGGAAACTCGACGCGCTCATCAAGGATCTGAAGTGATGGGACTGCCCGTCCCTCCATTTGCGACCGACCTGTTCGGCCCCGAGGCGGTCATCATGAAAGACCTCGACGGCCTTAACTGGCGTCTCAAGGACTACGAGGCGCGCGGCGGCTATGCGGCGCTGAAGAAGATCTTCGCTGACAAGATCACACCCGAGGCGGTCATCACCGAAGTGAAGAAATCCGCGCTGCGCGGGCGCGGCGGCGCGGGTTTCCCGACCGGGCTCAAGTGGAGCTTCATGCCGCGCCAGTACCCGGGCGCGAAGTACCTGGTGTGCAACTCCGACGAAGGCGAGCCGGGCACCTTCAAGGACCGCGACCTCATGCGCGACAACCCGCACAGCGTGATCGAGGGCATGATCATCGGCGGCTACGCGATGGGCATCCCGGTCGGCTACAACTACATCCACGGCGAGATCTGGGACGTCTACGAGCGCTTCGAGGAAGCGCTGGAGGAGGCGCGCGCCGCCGGCTATCTCGGAGCCAACATTCTCGGTTCCGGCTTCAGCTTCGAGCTTCATGCCCACCACGGCTACGGCGCCTACATCTGCGGCGAGGAGACCGGCCTGCTGGAATCGCTGGAAGGCAAGAAGGGCATGCCGCGCTTCAAGCCGCCGTTCCCGGCGAGCTACGGGCTCTACGGCAAGCCCACCACCATCAACAATACCGAGACCTTCGCCGCGGTGCCCTGGATCATCCTGAACGGGGCCGATGCCTTCCTCAACCTCGGCCGGCCCAACAACGGCGGCACCAAGATCTTCTCGGTGTCGGGTGATGTCGCGCGCCCCGGCAATTTCGAGGTGAAGCTGGGCACTCCGTTCGCAAAACTCCTGGAAATGGCGGGCGGGATGCGCAACGGGCGCGGCCTCAAAGCCTGCATCCCCGGGGGCTCCTCGATGCCAGTACTGCCCGCTGACGTCATGATGAAGACCGACATGGATTACGACTCCATCGCGAAAAGCGGCTCGATGCTGGGCTCCGGCGCGGTCATCATCATGGACGAGTCGCGCTGCATGGTGCGCAGCCTCCTGCGGCTTTCCTATTTCTACTTCGAGGAGTCGTGCGGCCAGTGCACTCCGTGCCGCGAGGGCACCGGCTGGCTCTACCGCATGGTGCACCGGATCGAGCACGGCCAGGGCCGGCTGGAGGACCTTGAGTTGCTGAACAACGTATCCGACAACATCGCCGGGCGCACCATTTGCGCGCTGGGCGACGCCGCGGCGCTGCCGGTGAAGAGCTTCATCAAGCATTTCCGCGACGAGTTCGTCTATCACATCGAGCACAAGAAGTGCTTAGTGCCGGACTACGTCTAAGTGACGAGTGTTGAATGTTGAGTGTTGAGTGTTGAGTGACGAGTGACGAGTGACGAGTGACGAGAAACGAGTGACGAGAAACGAGTGGCGAGTGAAAAATGCTAGAGATTGAAATAGACGGCAAGCCGATGGAGGTTCCTGATGGCTCCACCATCATGGATGCCACCAATCAGGCGGGCATCTACGTCCCGCACTTCTGCTATCACAGGAAGCTCTCGATCGCCGCCAACTGCCGCATGTGCCTGGTGGAGGTGGAGAAGGCGCCCAAGCCGCTGCCGGCATGCGCGACGCCGGTCACCAAGGGCATGAAGGTCCGCACGCACTCCGAGCAGGCGGTGGGCGCGCAGAAAGGCGTGATGGAGTTTCTCCTCATCAACCACCCGCTCGACTGCCCGATCTGCGACCAGGGCGGCGAATGCCAATTGCAGGACCTGGCGGTCGGCTACGGCGCGAGCGGCTCCCGCTACGAGGAGCCCAAGCGCGTGGTGGAGAACAAGGACCTCGGAGCGCTGATCTCGACCGACATGACGCGCTGCATCCACTGCACGCGCTGCGTGCGCTTCGGGCAGGAGATCGCGGGGATCATGGAGCTCGGGATGATCGGCCGCGGCGAGCATGCGGAGATCACCACCTTCGTCGGAAGCACCGTGGACTCCGAGCTCTCGGGCAACATGATCGATCTTTGCCCGGTCGGCGCGCTGACCTCCAAGCCGTTTCGCTATACCGCGCGGACCTGGGAGCTCACACACAAACCCTCGGTGAGCCCGCACTGCGGCCTGGGCTCGAACCTGACGCTCCAGGTGAAGCAGAACCGCGTGATGCGGGCGCTGCCGCTAGAGAACGAGGCGGTGAACGAGTGCTGGCTGTCCGACAAGGACCGCTTCTCGTACGAAGGCCTGAATTCCGAGCAGCGGCTTGCAAGACCGATGTTGAGGCAGGGCGGGACCTGGAAGGAGGTCGAGTGGCAGGTGGCCCTCGATTTCGTAGTCAAGGAACTGAAACGAATCAAGGATAGTTACGGCCCCTCCAGTGTTGGATTTCTGGCGACGCCACATCAAACACTGGAGGAGCTCTTCCTGTTAGGAAAACTCGCTCGCGAGTTTTCCTCGGGCAACGTGGATCACCGCTTGCGCCAGGCGGATTTCAGCGGCGACGGCAAGCTTGCCGGCGCGCCGTGGCTCGGTATGCCGGTGGCCGAGGTGGGCCAGCTCGACCGTGTCCTGGTGATCGGCTCGACCCTGAGGAAGGAGCATCCCCTCATCGCCCACCGCCTGCGGCAGGCCGCGAAACGGGTTGCCCAGTTGAATTTCATCAACCCGTTCGACGACGAGCTCTTGATGCGGGTGGCGAACCAGGCGGTCGTCGCGCCCGCCGCCATGCTCGCCATGCTGGCGCAGGTGGTCAAAGCGGCTGCCGGTCTGAAAGGAATCGCGATTCCGGCGCCCGTGAGCGGCGCCGTAAGCGGCGTCGTGGTGTCCGACGCCGCTCAGCGCATCGCGGCGAGCCTCGGCGGCGGCAAGAACACGGCGATTTTCCTCGGCAATCTCGCGCAGCATCACCCGGCTGCCTCCCGGCTGCATGAACTGGGCCTGGCGCTTGCAGAAGTGACGGGTGCTCGATTTGGCTTCCTGGGGGAGGCGGCTAACAGTGTCGGCGGCTACCTCGCCGGTGCGATCCCGGCGCCGGGCGGGAAGAACGCCGCGCAAATGCTGAAAGAGCCGCTGAAGGCTTACTTGTTGCTCGGCGTCGAAGCCGAGCTGGACACCCACGATCCGCAGCAGGCGGTCGCGGCGATGAAGGCCGCCGAGCTGGTGGTGGCGATGAGCCCGTACCAGCATCACGCCGTCGAATACGCGCACGTGCTGCTGCCGATCGCGCCTTTCACCGAGACCGCCGGCACTTTCATCAGCACCGAGGGCCGGGTGCAGGGCTTCAATGGCGTGGTGCGGCCGCTGGGCGAGACCCGCCCGGCGTGGAAGGTCCTGCGCGTCCTGGGCAACCTGCTCGGGCTGGCTGGTTTCGATCATGACAGCGCTGAAGACGTGAAGCGTGAGGCGCTGGGCGAGGCCGACATTGCCGGCAAGCTCGGCAATCAACTGAAGCATGCAGCGCCCGGTTCCATTGGGCCGGGGCAGGGCGGAGGACTCCAGCGCATCGCGGAAGTGCCGATTTACGCGGCGGACGCAATCGTGCGACGCGCCCATTCGCTGCAGCGCACGCGCGACGCCGCGCCCCCGGTTGCCTGGATGAACCGGGCGCTCTGCGAGAAACTGGGCCTGCGCGCAGGCGATGGCGTGCGGGTGCGGCAGGGCGGCGGCGAAGCCGTGCTGGTCGCGGGCATCGATGACAAGCTGCCTGCGGACTGCGTCAGGGTTGCGGCGGCACGGCCGGAGACCGCGGCGCTGGGCGCCATGTTCGGCTCCGTCACCGTCGAGCGTATTCCGGCGCGCGAAAAGGTGGCGGTGTGACGACCCTACTGCAACCTTTCATCAGCCTCGGCAGCTGGCTGTGGGGCGTCCTGGCTGCGATCGTAGTGTGGATCGTCGGCCATGAGGTCGCGCCGGTGGTGCTCTACGTGATCAAGATACTGCTCCTGATCCTGTGCATCGTCGTTCCGCTGATGCTATCCGTGGCCTACCTCACGCTATGGGAGCGCAAGCTGATCGGCTGGATGCAGATCCGGATCGGCCCGAACCGCGTCACTTTCTTCGGCATCCGCTGGCTCGGGGGGCTGGCGCAGCCCATCGCCGACGGCTTGAAGCTGCTGGTGAAGGAAATCATCGTCCCGACCGGCGCCAACAAGTTCCTGTTCGTGCTGGCGCCGATCATGGCGATTACCCCGGCGCTCGCAGCGTGGGCGGTAATCCCGTTCAGCCCCGAGCTGATCCTGGCCGACATCGACGCAGGCCTGCTCTACGTGATGGCGATCACCTCGATGGGCGTCTACGGCATCATCATCGCGGGCTGGGCCTCGAATTCCAAGTACGCGTTTCTCGGCGCGCTGCGCTCCGCGGCGCAGATGGTGTCCTACGAACTGGCGATGGGGTTTGCGCTGGTGTGCGTGCTGATGGCGGCGCAAAGCTTGAACCTGGGCGAGATCGTCAGGATGCAGCAGGGCGGCTGGGGCTTCTTCAACTGGTTCTGGATCCCTCTCTTCCCGATCTTCCTGGTCTATCTCATCGCCGGCGTGGCGGAGACCAACCGCGCGCCGTTCGACGTCGCGGAAGGCGAGTCGGAGATCGTCGCCGGCTTCCACGTCGAGTACTCGGGCATGGCCTTCGCCGTGTTCTTCCTCGCCGAGTACGCGAACATGATCCTGGTCTCGACGCTGACCTCGGTCATGTTCCTCGGCGGCTGGCTGTCGCCGGTCCCGGCGGTGGCCGCGGGCGCGATCGGGCTGCCGTGGCTCGCCGCCGACAGTTTCGGGTGGCTGCTGGTCAAATTGTTCCTGGACGTGTCGAGCTTCCTGTGGTTCCGCGCCACTTTCCCGCGCTACCGCTACGACCAGATCATGCGGCTCGGCTGGAAGGTGTTCCTGCCGCTCACCATCGCCTACATCGTGGTGCTGGGAGCCTGGATGCAGACCCCGCTGTGGATATGGTGGAAATGATGGTCGAGCGCATCGGCGATTTTCTGAGGACCTTCCTGCTCGTCGAGCTGGTGAAGGGCATGGCGCTCACCGGCCGGCACCTGTTCCGGCGCAAGATCACGGTGCAGTACCCCGAGGAGAAGACGCCGATGAGCCCGCGCTTCCGGGGGCTGCACGCGCTGCGCCGGTATCCGAACGGCGAGGAACGCTGCATCGCCTGCAAGCTGTGCGAGGCGGTGTGCCCGGCGCTCGCCATCACCATCGAGTCCGAGAGCCGCGACGACGGCACGCGCCGCACCACGCGCTACGACATCGATCTCACCAAGTGCATCTTCTGCGGCCTCTGCGAGGAATCCTGCCCGGTGGACTCGATCGTGGAAACGCGTATTTTCGAATACCACGGCGAGCAGCGGGGCGACCTGATCTACACCAAGCCGATGCTGCTGGCGGTTGGCGATGCCTACGAAGAGCAGATTGCGAAAGACCGCGAGGACGACGCCGCCTACCGGTAAACCATGAACCGCCAAGACGCCAAGATGCCAAGATGCCAATAAAAATATATAAAAACAATATGTTACATAATAACTCAGCACTCATCACCCGTCACTCATCACTCAGTTTCTGATGACTTTCAACGAATTCATTTTCTATTTCTTCTCCGCGATCCTGGTGCTCTCGGCGCTTGGCGTGATCACCGCGCGCAATCCGGTGCACGCGGCGCTACTGCTGGTGCTGGCGTTCTGCACCTCCGCCGGGCTCTGGATTCAGCTGCAGGCGGAATTTCTTGCCATCACGCTGGTGCTGGTCTACGTCGGCGCCGTGATGGTGCTGTTCCTGTTCGTGGTGATGATGCTCGACATCAACATGGCGCGGCTGCGTGAAGGCTACTGGAGCTACCTGCCGCTGGGAGGCGTCGTGGCGCTGCTGCTGGTGGCCGAGATGGTGATCGTGCTGGGCGGGCGCTACTCCGGCTTCGGCGATGCACCCGCGCCGCCACAGCTGCCGCCGGGCTACAGCAACACCAAGGAGCTCGGGCGGCTGATCTACACCGAGTACGTCTATCCGTTCGAAATCGCCGCGGTGATCCTGCTGGTGGCGATCGTCTCGGCGATTGCGATCACGCTGCGCCGGCGCAAGGAGTCGAAGTACCTGGACCCTGCGCAGCAGATCGCGGTGCAGCGCAAGGACCGGGTGAGGATTGTTTCGATGCCGTCAGAAAAGAAGGAACCAGGATGAAGGCGAGGATGGATAGTCCGGCGGCAAACCGTCCATTTGCCTTTTGCCTTTTGCCTTTTGACTTCGAACGAGGGGAAGCCGAGTGATCTCGCTGTCGCATTACCTGGTGCTGGGCGCGGTCCTGTTCGCGATCGCGGTGATCGGCATCTTTTTGAACCGCAAGAACATGATCGTGCTGCTGATGGCGATCGAGCTGATGCTGCTCGCCGTCAACATGAATTTCGTCGCATTCTCGCACTTCCTCGACGACCCGTCGGGGCAGGTCTTCGTGTTCTTCATCCTGACCGTCGCCGCCGCGGAGTCGGCGATCGGGCTGGCGATCCTGGTGGCGCTGTTCCGCAACCTCAACACCATCAACGTCGAAGACCTCGACAGCCTCAAGGGATGACAACCACAGTGTTTAGTTTTGAATGTTGAGTTTTGAGTTGACGACAAGCTACAGTCGGCGAAATCCGCGATAAAACTCAACACTCAACACTCAACACTCAAAACTCAAAACTCGCGCCGACAAATGACTCGAATGCAGCTGCTATACCTCGCGATCCCGCTGGCGCCGCTCGCCGGCGCCCTCGTCGCCGGCCTGTTCGGCTGGGCGATTGGCCGCCGCGCTGCGCACTGGGTCACCATCCTGCCGATGGTGGTGTCGACGGTTTGCGCGGCCGTGGTGTTCCTCGATGTCCTGGATGGCAACACCTGGAACGGGACGGTCTACACCTGGCTCGCGTCGGGCAACGTGCGCTTCGAGATCGGATTCCTGATCGATCGCCTCTCCGCCACCATGATGCTGGTGGTCACCTTCGTCTCGCTGATGGTGCACATCTACACCATCGGCTACATGGCTGACGACCCCGGCTACCAGCGCTTTTTCTCCTACATCTCGCTCTTCACCTTCTCGATGCTGATGCTGGTGATGGCGAACAACTTCCTGCAGCTGTTCTTCGGCTGGGAGGCGGTGGGCCTGGTCTCCTATCTCCTCATCGGTTTCTGGTACACGCGCCCGACCGCGATCTACGCCAACCTGAAGGCGTTCCTGGTGAACCGCGTCGGCGATTTCGGTTTCCTGCTCGGCATTGCCCTGGTGCTGCTGTACTTCGGCACGCTGCAGTACGACGCGGTGTTCGGGGCCGCGCGCACGCTTGCCGGCAACACCATCGAGATTTTCCCCGGCACCCCGTGGTCGCTGATGACCGTGATCTGCCTGCTGCTGTTCGTCGGCGCGATGGGGAAAAGCGCGCAATTCCCGCTGCATGTATGGCTGCCGGACTCGATGGAAGGCCCGACCCCGATTTCGGCGCTGATCCACGCCGCGACCATGGTGACCGCGGGCATCTTCATGGTGGCGCGCATGTCGCCGCTCTTCGAGCTGTCGGATACGGCGCTCTCGGTGGTGATGGTGATCGGCGCCATCACCGCGTTCTTCATGGCGCTGATCGCGACGGTGGTCTACGACATCAAGCGCGTGATCGCCTACTCGACGCTGTCGCAGCTGGGCTACATGACCGTGGCGCTCGGCGCCTCGGCCTACTCGGTGGGGATGTTCCACCTCGTCACCCACGCCTTCTTCAAGGCGGTGCTGTTCCTGGGCGCGGGCTCGGTCATCATCGCGCTCAATCACGAGCAGGACATGCGCAAGATGGGGGGCTTGCGCAAGTACCTGCCCATCACCTATCTCACGATGCTGATCGGGGCGTTCGCCAATGCCGGCCTCCCGCCGTTCGCCGGATTCTTCTCCAAGGACACCATCATCGAGGCGGTGCACGCTTCCCAGGTGCCGGGGGCGGGCTTCGCCTATCTCGCGACGCTCTTCGGCGTCTTCGTCGGTGGCTTCTACTCGTTCCGGCTCATTTTCTATGCTTTTCACGGCGCCGAGCGCTTTGCCGACCCGCACCACCCCGACGTGAAGGAGCTGGAAGCGGAGCGAGCGGCCGAGCGGGCGGCCCAGGCGCATGACGCTCATCAGAAAAACGGCTCGCACGACGACCACGGCCATGGACACGCACCGCACGAGTCACCGGCGGTCGTCACCGTGCCGCTCATCCTGCTCGCCATCCCGTCGGTGTGCGCCGGCTGGGTGATCGGGACCTTCCTCTACGGTAATTTCTTCGGCGCTGCGATCTACTTCTCCCCGCAGCACCCGGTGATGGCGGAGCTCGCGAAGGACTTCCACGGCGTGGTGCCGATGATGCTGCATGGATTGACGAGCCTGCCGTTCTGGTTCGCGACCGCCGGCCTCGTAACCGCCTGGTATCTCTACATCGCCCGGCCCGAACTGCCGTCTCGCCTGCGGCGCAAGGCCGGGGTGCTGGTGACCATCCTGATGGAGAAGTACGGCTTTGACCGCTTCAACGACTGGTTCTTCGCGGGCGGCGCGCGTCTCATCGGCGGCGGGCTGTGGAAGGGCGGGGACGTGGCGGTGATCGACGGTTTCATCAACGGCACGGCGCGCGCGGTCGGCTGGTGCGCGGCCGTCATCCGCAACCTGCAGTCCGGCTTCATCTATCACTACGCCTTCGCCATGATCATCGGCATCCTCGTCCTGCTGACGATGGTCTTCCTCTGAGCCCGCCATGAACGGATTTCCGCTCCTCACCCTCGCCATCTGGGTCCCGATTTTCACTGGGGTCCTGGTGCTGGCCACGGGCACGGACCGCAACGCCGGCGCGGCCCGCCTGATCGCGCTCACCGGCGCCGTGCTGGGGTTCGCCGTCACGCTGCCGCTCTACACGGGCTACGACCCGCTGGCGAGCGGCTTCCAGTTCACCGAATTCGCGCCGTGGATCGAGAGTTTCAACGTCAACTACCACCTCGGCATCGACGGCATCTCGCTGCTTCTGATCCTCTTGAACAGCTTCACCACCGTGCTGGTGGTGATCGCGGGGTGGGAAGTGATAAAGGACCGCGTCGCCCAGTACCTGGCGGCGTTCCTGTTCCTCTCGGGCTTCATGAACGGCGTGTTCGCGGCGCTCGACGCGCTGCTGTTCTACGTGTTCTTCGAGGCGACGCTGATCCCGATGTTCATCATCATCGGCGTGTGGGGCGGGCCGAACCGGGTCTATGCCGCGGTCAAGTTCTTCCTCTACACGCTGGCGGGCTCGCTGCTCGCGCTGGTGGCGCTCATCTACCTCTATAACATTTCCGACGGCAGCTTCTCGCTGATCGATTACTACCAGCTGCCGATCCCGATGGTGCCGCAGATCCTGATCTTCCTCGCGTTCATGACCGCATTCGCCGTGAAGGTGCCGATGTGGCCGGTGCACACCTGGCTGCCGGACGCGCACGTCGAAGCGCCTACCGGCGGCTCGGTGGTGCTGGCTGCCATCATGCTGAAGCTCGGCGCCTACGGCTTCATTCGCCTCTCGCTGCCGATCCTGCCCGAC
Source organism: uncultured Streptomycetaceae bacterium (assembly GCA_964521405.1). Classification (GTDB taxonomy): domain Bacteria; phylum Pseudomonadota; class Gammaproteobacteria; order Burkholderiales; family SG8-41; genus SG8-41. Next base: position 11,095 of record CAZFRR010000116.1, read on the forward strand.
GCGAGCCACGCCCTCGCCGGTTTCGTGATCTTTCTCTCCCTGGTGGCCGTGGTCTACATCGGGCTGGTCGCGCTGGTGCAGGCCGACATGAAGAAGCTGATCGCCTATTCCTCGATCTCGCACATGGGGTTCGTGACGCTCGGCATCTTCATCTTCAACGCCCACGGGCTGGAGGGCGCGATCATCCAGATGATTTCCCACGGCTTCATCTCGGGCGCGCTGTTCCTGTGCGTGGGCGTGCTCTACGACCGCATGCATTCCCGGCAAATCGCCGATTATGGCGGGGTCGTCAATCGCATGCCGGTGTTCGCGGCGCTGTTCATGCTGTTCGCGATGGCGAATTCGGGGTTACCGGGCACCAGCGGCTTCGTCGGCGAGTTCATGGTGATCATGGGCGCGGTCAAGGCGAACTTCTGGTACGCGGTGGCCGCCGCCACCACCCTGATATTCGGCGCGGCCTACACGCTGTGGATGGTCAAGCGCGTGATTTTCGGCGCGGTGGCGAACCACCATGTCGAGGGGCTGAAGGATGTCAATTGGCGCGAGTTCCTGGTGCTGGGGCTGCTGGCCGTGGCGGTGCTGGCGCTGGGCATCTGGCCCAACCCGTTCGCCGAGGTGCTGCACGTCCCGGTCAACGATCTCCTGAACCACGTCATGCAGAGCAAGTTGAGATAAAGAGAAGAGGCGAGCCGCAATGCCATACATAACGCCGCTCCTGCCCGCCTATCCCGAGCTGTTCCTGCTCGCGATGGTGTGCTTGATCCTGGTGGTGGATCTCTTCGTCACCGACGACAACCGCGTCGTGACCTATGCGCTTACCCAGGCGGCGCTCGCCGGCGCCTTCGCCATCACCTACCTGACCGCGATCGTGGAGCCGGTCTATACCTTCAGCGGCATGTTCGTGGACGACCTCATGTCGGACGTGCTGAAGCTCATGACTTACCTCGGGGTCATGGCGATGCTGGTCTATTCGCGGGCCTATCTGGCGGCGCGGGGCATGTTCCGCGGCGAGTACTTCGTGCTCGTGCTGTTCGCCACGCTGGGCATGATGGTCATGATCTCGGCGAGCCATCTGCTCACGCTCTATCTCGGGCTGGAACTGCTCTCGCTCGCGCTCTACTCGCTAGTGGCGCTACAGCGCGACTCCGCGACCGCGACCGAGGCGGCGATGAAGTACTTCATACTGGGGGCGCTCGCCTCGGGGATGCTGCTCTACGGCATGTCCATGCTCTACGGCGCGACCGGCACGCTCGGCATCGCCCAGCTGTCGGATGCCATCGCCTCCAGCGGCGCGCACGACGTCGTGCTGGTATTCGGGCTGGTGTTCATCGTTGCCGGCCTGGGCTTCAAGCTGGGCGCGGTGCCGTTCCACATGTGGGTGCCGGACGTCTATCACGGCGCGCCGACGGCGGTGACGCTTTTCATCGGCTCGGCGCCCAAGCTCGCCGCTTTCGCCTTCATCATGCGGCTGCTGGTGCAGGGCCTGGGCGCGGAGCACCTCCTGGCCGAATGGCAGCAGATGCTCGCCCTGATGGCGGTGCTCTCGCTCGCCATCGGCAACGTCACCGCGATCGCCCAGACCAATCTCAAGCGGATGCTGGCCTATTCCACGATCGGGCACATGGGCTTCCTCCTGCTCGGCATCCTGTCTGGGGATGTCATCGGCTACGGCGCCGGCATGTTCTACATCGTGGTCTACGTCATGATGAATCTCGGCGCTTTCGGCATGATCCTGCTGCTGTCCCGCAGCGGGTTCGAGGCGGAGAACCTGGAGGATTTCAAGGGGCTCAACCAGAGGCATCCGTGGTACGCATTCATCATGCTGCTCTTGATGTTCTCGATGGCCGGGGTGCCCCCGACGGTGGGCTTTTACGCGAAGTTGTCGGTGCTGCAGGCGGTCATCAATGCCGGCTATCTCTGGCTCGCCGTGGTGGCGGTTCTCTTCTCGCTGATCGGGGCGTTCTATTACCTGCGGCTGGTCAGGCTGATGTACTTCGATGCCCCGTCGGACACCGCCCCGATCGCGCCGCGCAGCGACGTGCGCCTGCTGATGAGCGCGAACGGCCTGGCGATGCTGGTGTTCGGCATCCTGCCCGAGCCGCTGATGTCGTTGTGCCTGTACTCGATCCAGGCTTCTTTCTAGCGGCCGGTCGATTCCATGGCCCGTAAAGTGCCCGACTTTACCGAAGCCACCCTTTCCTCGAAGACCGTCTATCACGGCAAGCTGCTGCACGTTCTGGAAGACGAGGTGCGGCTGCCCGACGGCGGGGCCGCGCGTCGCGAGTACATCCGGCACCCGGGAGCGGCGGTAATGGTGCCGATGCCCGACCCGTCAAGCGTCGTGCTGGTGCGCCAGTTCCGCTACCCGCTCAACCGGCATTTCTACGAGGTGCCGGCCGGCAAGATCGATCCGGGGGAAGCCCCGCTCGCCACGGCGCGGCGGGAGTTGAGGGAGGAGTGCGGGTTCGAGGCGGGGCAGTGGCGTCATCTCGCCACCGTCCATCCTTGCATCGGCTATTCCGACGAGCGCATGGAACTCTACCTGGCGAGCCGGCTGACCGCCGTAGCGCACGCGCCGGAACAGGACGAATTCCTGGAAGTGCTGACGGTAAGTTTCACCGAAGCGCTCAACTGGGTGAAGGAGGGCCGCATCACCGACGTGAAGACCATCATCGGCCTGTTCTGGGCCGACAAGTTTCTGGATGCGTGATGCGTGATACGTGATGCGGGATCTGGGTCTAATCTCGTATCTCGAATCCCGTTTCAGGCCGCGTTGGCGGTGCGGGTGTTAAGGGCCGGCTTGGCGGAGGAGCGTTCCAGCGGGAGCGGTTGCTGGAACAGGTAGCCCTGTCCGAACTGCGTGCCCATGCCGAGCAGGAGGTTTAACGCTTCGGGCGTTTCCACCCATTCGGCGATGACCTGCTTGTCGAGGCCGCGCGCGACGTCGTTCAGCGCCCGCACGAAGATGCGGCTGCCCTCGTCGGTGGCGAGGTCGCGGATGAAGCTGCCGTCGATCTTGAGGTAGTCGACGTCAAAGCGCTTCAGGTAGTAGAACGAGCTGAAGCCGGCGCCGAAATCGTCGAGCGCGAAGCGGCAGCCCATTTCCTTCAGCCGCGTGATGAAGGTGATCGTGACGTCGATTTCCGACATCGCCGCCGTTTCCGTGATCTCGAACACGATCTGACTGAGATCGACGCCGCTCTCTCGCAGCATGGCCGTGAAGCGCTGTATCCAGTGCGGGTCGGAGATCGAGACCCGCGACAGGTTGACGAAGTAGCGCAGCTTCTTGCTGGCCTGCCCGTTCGTTCGCAGGAAGGCGAGCAGCTTCTCCACCACCCGCATGTCGATTTCCTGGATCAGGCCGAGCGATTCGGCCAGCTCGATGAAATTGCCGGGCAGAATTAGCCCGCCGTTCTCGTCCTGGATGCGCACCAGAATTTCATGGTGCACCGTCTTGCGATCCTTCAGCCGCACCACCGGCTGCTGGTAGAGCACCAGGCGCTCCTCGTCGAGCGCGTCCCGCAGCTTCTTCGCCCAATGGATGCGGCGGTGGGTGCTGCGCAGGCTCTCGGATGCCTGGTCGAACAGCATGTGGCGGTTGCGGCCGAGATCCTTGGCCTGGTACATCGCGATGTCCACGTTCGACAGCAGCGCCAGCACGTCGGCGCCGTGGAACGGGTAGAGCGCGATGCCGGCCGAGACCGCCAGGTTGGAGACCACCTTGTCGTCGGCCGCCTGGAAGCGGTAGCGGCGCACGGCGTCCAGCGCCTTTTCGGCGACCTCGATCGCCTCCTTGCGCAGCGCCGAGGGCAGATGGATCGCGAATTCGTCCCCGCCGAGGCGGAACAGCTCGCCGTTGACGGTCCGGGCGAGATCGCGCAGCACGCTGCCCACGCCCACGATCAGCTGGTCCCCGGTGCGGTGACCGAAGTTGTCGTTGACGTATTTGAAATGGTCGATGTCGAGGAACAGCAGGGCGCCGACGCCTTCCGACTGCAGCGCCGCCTCGATCTGGCGCTGCAGGCTGTTGCGGTTGGGGAGGTCCGTGAGCGAGTCGTGCAGAGCGAGGTGCTCGATGCGCTCCGTCGCCAGGTGCTCCTCCGTGATGTCGCGGGCGGTGCCGCGGATGCCGAGCAGGACGCCGTTGTCGTCGAGCATCGCGCGCGCATTGATGCCGATCCAGCGATCCTGGCCCTTGGCGGTGACGAGGCGGGCAACGTAGTGCTTGACCTCGCCGTTGCGCTTCAGCGTCGCCAGAAAACGGCGGTTCGAGATGTGCGAAGTGCCGGCTTCGAAGTCGAAGAAGCAGCGGCCGATGAGATCCTTGGGCCCAAGACTGAAGATGGCAGTGGCAGCGGCGTTGAGGTAGGTGAACCGCCCCTGCGCATCGGTGGTCCAGATGAGATCGTGCGAGGTTTCGACCAGGTCGCGGTAGCGGCTCTCGCTCTCCAGCAGCAGCTGGATGATGCGGCGCTTCTCGGCGAGCGATTTGCGTATCGTCGCCAGCTCCTTGTTGGTCTTGTCGGCCCCGGTGTTCAGGCCGGCGTTCGCGAGGCGCTCGATCACTTCCTTGGAGTAGCGGCGGTGCCCGCCGTGAGAGCGTCCGGCCACCAGCACGCCCTGCTCGTCCCAGCGCCGCAGCTTCTGGATGGGAATACCCAGCATTTCAGACACATGCTGGATGGTGTATTCCGCTTCCGGCTTGCTCAAGTCCGCCCCCTTGTCCGGCGTGGATTGCCCGGGCGCCGCGGCTGCAGGCCGCAGGCTCTTTTGCTTGTTCAATTTCATCAGTTTATCAGACCGGTTAGGCACAGGGTAACGGGGCATGGCGCGGGGTATGCGGAGCTGGCCTTAATGGATCTGGTGGGACTCGTTCAGCCCGTTCTTGCGCGAAACCAGCCGCTGCATGAGCTTGAGATCGCGCGGGTTGAGCCGCAACGCGCTGTCTACCCAGATTTCCACGATGTCGAGCAGTTCCGAGAACTCGATGCGGTGCACGCGCCGCCGCGCCGCCGCGAGAGCGGAATGACCGTTGCGGCTGCGGCTGCGTTGCCGGATCAGGGTGGCCACTTCGGCCTCGCCGTTGCCGTCATCCGCCACCCGGTCGATGACCCCGAGCGTCGCCATTTCCTCGGCGCTGAAGATCTTGCCGCTGGTGATCAGGTTCTCGGCGCCGCGCTGGCCGATGCGGCGCTCCAGGAACGAATAGGCGCCCATGCCCGGAAACAGGTTGAAAATGATCTCGGGGAAACCGAACCTGGCGCTTTTTTCGGCGATGATGACGTCGCTCGAGAGCGCGGCCTCGAATCCGCCGCCGAGACATTCGCCTTGCACCAGCGAAACGGTGGTGACGGGCAGGTCGTGCCCGACGTAGTTGCGGTAGAGGACCTCGATGCAGGCGCGCCCGTAGCGCAGCAGGCCGGGGCGGTCGCGAACTTCGATCAGCAGCTTGAAGAGGTCGAGGTCGCCGCCCAGGTTGAAGACACCTTGCTTGCCCGAGGCCAGCACCACGTACTCGATATCGTGTTCCTCGCCGAAGCAATCGATGCGCGCCTTGCTGGTTGCGAGAAACTCGTAATAGGCGCGGATATCGGCGAGCAGCGCGGGATTGAAGCAGGGGCGCGGCTCCGGCGCCCAGCGCGACCAGATGGCCCGCGACTCCTTGTCGTATTGCACACTCAGTTGAGGCGAAAAACTGAGCGCAAGGCCGGTCGGCAGCGGCTGGCGGGCGGGTGCATGACGCGCTTCCCTCAGTTGGGGAGAGAAACTTTGCGTAATGCTGTCAGCCAGAGGTAGACGGGCCGGAACAAAACGGGCTTCCAATACTGCGGACGGGACTTGCATATCCATGATGGCTCTCCCCAGATGAGAATTGAGTTAATGGCGTGTTTGTGATCTAGATCACGCAGTGATTAATAGCTAAATTTGCCTTACAAATCAAATCTAACAATTTGATAGATTTTAACTTTTTGGTTTAGAAACAGAGGTTAACGAGCTGCCAGCAGGTGGTCGGGGCGACTGGCGGTAGCTACCCTGTGGCGTACTGCGCAACGCCCTGATTTGGGTCATTTTTCGCAAAAGTTTGACGCTTGGCAGCCTGGCAGTTGATAATTAGCATTAACTGTAGCGAGTAAGTCATTGTGCTAATCCGATTTTTCAGATTTGTTCTCGGATGGCTTTATCGCGTTCGAGTCGAGGGGGACGCCTCCCAGCTCAGCCATGGGCGGGTGTTGATCGTCGCCAATCACGATTCCGTGCTGGACGGGGCGCTGCTGGGCCTGTTTCTGCCGGTGCCGGTTACCGTGGCGGTGGCCGGCGATGGCTTGCGCCATCCACTGGTGCGGCTGCTGATGCGCCGGGTGCCGCACGTCATCCTCGGCCCGTCGCGTCCGCTGGCATTGAAACGGCTGATACGGCTGGTCGAGAGCGGCCAGCAGGTCGTGGTGTTTCCCCAGGGGCCGGCAACTCCCACCGGCAGCTTGACCAAGATTTACGACTCGGCCGCCGTCGTTGCCGCGCGCTGCAATGCCCGCATCGTGCCGGTGCGCATCTCGGGCACGTTGTATACGCGGTTTGCCGCGGTCGGCGGTCTTTTCCCCAAGCGCCTGTTCCCGGCGGTCACGATCCGTATCCTCGAGGCGCGGCAGTTGCCTGCGCCCTCGTCGTTGCCGGGCAAGAGGCGGCGGCGCCTGCTGACGGATTCGCTGCTGAGGATCATGCAGCAAATGATGTTCGACTCCAGGCCGTCAGCCACGCTGTTCGAGGCCCTGCTCGACGCCGCGGCGTTGCACGGCCGCTCCACCCGCATCCTGGAGGACACCCAGCGCCATCACACCTACGGCGACCTGATCAAGGCCAGCCTGGCGCTGGGGCGGCTGGGTGCCAGGCTCTCCAGGGAGGGGGAAATCGTCGGGGTGCTGATGCCAAACCTCGCCACGACCGTCGCCCTGCTGTTTGGCCTGTCCGCGATGCGGCGCACGCCGGCGCTCCTCAACTATACGGCCGGCCCCGACGCATTGTTGAGCTCCTGCATAGCCGCCGGCATCAAGACGCTGATCACGTCACGGCGATTTGTCGAAGTCGCGAAACTCGGGGCATCGGTCGCCGCATTGAGCACGGTGCGCATCGTCTACCTGGAGGACTTGCGCAGCCAGTTCGGCGTGCTCGACAAGCTGTGGCTGATGGGGTGGGCGCTGTGGCGGCCGCGCAGCGTGATCCGCAGCCACGATCCGGAGGCAACGGCTGTGGTGCTGTTCACTTCCGGGTCGGAAGCGCGGCCCAAGGGGGTCGCGTTGAGCCATCGCGCGATCCTGTCGAATATTGCCCAGATGGATGCCGTCATCGATTTCGGGCCCAACGATAAATTCCTCTCCTCGCTGCCGATCTACCATGCGTACGCCTTGACGGCATGCACGCTGCTGCCGCTGCTCTCCGGCGCCCGCATGTACCTCTACACCACGCCGCTGCATTACCACGTGATTCCGGAGCTCGCGTACACGCGCGGCTGCACCTATGTCTTTGGCACCAGCACTTTCCTCGCCCACTACGCGCGCCAGGCGCATCCCTATGATTTTCACAAGGTGCGCATGGTGGTCTCGGGCGCGGAGAAACTCAATGCCGAGGTGGCGAGCCTCTGGCTCAACAAGTTCGGCCTGCGCATCATGGAAGGCTATGGAGCGACCGAGTGCGCGCCGGTGATCTCCCTCAATACCCCGATGTGCTACCGGCCCGGCACGGTCGGGCGGCTTCTTCCCGGGATCGAGCACCGCATCGTGCCGGTGCCTGGCATCCCGCGTGGCGGCTTGCTCCACGTGCGCGGACCGAACGTCATGCGCGGCTATTATCTGTACGATCAGCCCGAGAAGCTGCAGCCGCCCCGCTCCGAGATGGGCGAGGGTTGGTACAACACCGGCGACGTGGTGGAGCTGGACGAGGAAGGTTTCGTCACCATACACGGACGCGTCAAGCGTTTCGCCAAGATCGCCGGCGAGATGATATCGCTCGAAGTCGTGGAGCGCATCGCCCAGCACGCCTCCCCCGGCCATCAGCATGCCGCGGCGCTGGAACTGGTCTCCCAGTCGGGCGAGAGCACGGTGCTCTTCACCACCGACCCGAGGCTCGATCGCATTGCGCTCCTGAAAGCGGTGCGCGAGCTCGGCGCGCAGGACCTTGCTGTCGCGCGGCGGGTGGTTCGCGTTGCCACGTTGCCGCTCCTTGGCAGCGGCAAGACGGACTACGTGACGCTCAAGGTGCTGGCCGAATCCAGCGTATCGGCCGTATCCCGTAACTGACCCCGGCGCGCCCCTGCCGGCTTCCGGGCCGGGTGTATGATGAGTTGGTCACCGCGTTGCGCGTGATATCTTTGCCGCAGCGCGTGACTCCAACCACAGGAGAAGACCATGGCCAAGGGCAAATCGAAGGGCAGCGTCTACCGCGTCACCGAGCTGGTCGGCACCAGCAGGAACTCATGGGAGGATGCAGCGCGCAACGCCGTGGAAGTGGCGGCGCGCTCGATCCGCGACCTGCGGGTGGCGGAAGTGACCAAGACCGACGTGTTGATCGAGGACGGCAAGATCAGCGCGTTTCGCGCGCGGGTCAGCCTGTCGTTCAAATACGAGCGTTGAAGCGGGCGCAGCCGCGCCGCTCAGCCCCGCGCGTTCGAACGGACGAACGGATCGCCGTTCAACGTGCGGTAGTTGGGAATCGCCGGAGTGGGTTACTCGGGCAGCGGCGGCAGAGAGCGCAGGTAGGCGACTAACGCCGCCAGGTCCGCCGGCGTCAGCTGGCTGGTGGTGTTGCTGATCACTTCGCCCATCGCCGCGGCGGGAACATCGCCTTCCGAGTTCACGCCGGTCACCAGAAATTCCTGGAAGTCGGCGTCGCGCCATTTCTTGAGCCGCGTCGGCGTCAGGTTCGGCACGTCTTTTCCTTCGGGGCCCTTGCCGCCGGCCAGAAAGCGGTTGCTTTTCGGCCCGCCCAGGAAATTGCGCGGGGTATGGCATTCCCCGCAATGCCCGAGAGCCTGCACCAGGTAGGCGCCGCGATTGATGACCTCCGCGACGCCCGGCAATGCCGTGAATGGGCCGGGCGTGAAGAAGAACCACTTCCAGAACGTCACGAGGAAGCGCCAGCCAAAGGGGAAACCCAGGTCGTGCGGCTGGCTGGCGCGATTGCTGGGCGGGAGCGCCCGCAGGTAGGCCCAGAGATCGCGCAGGTCGTTATCGTTGATCTTGGTGAACGACGGATAGGGGAACGCCGGGAAGTAATTGGCGCCATCCGGTCGCTCGCCATGCCGCATCGCGCGCACGAAATCAGCTTCGGCCCAGCGCCCGATCCCGGCCTGCGGATGCGGCGTGATGTTCGGGCCGAAGAACGTGCCGAAAGGAGTCTTCAGCGCGCGGCCGCCGGCGAATGGAACGGCGTCCTTCTTATTCTCCGTATGGCAGCCGAGGCAGCCCCCGGCTTTCACAAGATATTCCCCGCGCTTCGCGTCACCCTGTTGGGCGCTCGCGCTCGTGGTCGCCATGCCGAACAGCAGGGTGAGCGCGATTATCTGCAACGGCCATCGTGCGAGAGGTTTCATTGTTTCATGGTACCAAATAAACGAAAACCCCGCCGCAGCGGGGTTTTCGGGTGAACGAGTTGCCTGTTATTTCGCGCGGAAGCCCTCGTGACAGGCACCGCAGGCTTTCCCGACCTCGCCCGCGGCCGCCTTTACGGCCCCTTCTTCGCCCTTCGCGGCGACCAGCTTGCCGATCGCCCCCCGCAACCTGTCCTGACCTTCCTTGAACTTCGCTGCGTCGTCATATACCGCCGGCAGCGCCCGGCTCTTCTCATCTTTGGTACTGGCGTGAAAGCCGTCCCACGGCATCTGGGTCAATGCATCGAGAAAGCCCGCATTGCGCGTAACCACGGCCGCGTCATAGGGAACCTTGCCTTGGGCCATGCCGTTCACCGGGCCCCAGTACTTGCCAATCAACGTCATGGCCGACTGGCGCTGCTTGACTAATACATCGGGCTTAGCCTGCGCGTAGACTGTGGTCGCGTAATTCGCTCCTGCGCCCAAGGCCAGGGCGAGACAGGCAGAAAAGAACTTCTTGTTCATGCAATTCTCCTGGTGAAGTTGGCATCCAACCTAACGTGCAAGCGCACCTGTTGCGCGCCACATACTATAACAGCGGCCGGTGGCGGTCTATTCCAAGGATTCCGTCAGGCTGGGACCCGACGAAATCATGAATTGGAATCCGCTCGGACTGCCTACAAGGGTTTCGTTTCGCCGTCTAAGGCCGCTAATTTACTTTTATCCTCAAGGAATTGGCTGCAACCTGATTGCGGCCAATTCCTTTCGTTATGTGAAATCATGCCTGCCACTACGGCCGCGCTTGATTTCACCGCGTAGCCGCTTGCCCTCCAGGCGGCGCCGCCGTGACGCGCGGGTGGGGCGGGTCGGCCGGCGCTTCTTGGGCGGGATGGCCACCTCGCGGATCAGGGTGACGAGGCGCTCAATCGCGTCGCGGCGGTTCTGCTCCTGGCTGCGGAAGCGGTGCGCCGTGATGACCAGCACGCCTTCCCGGCTCACGCGCCTGCCGCCCGCCACGCGCAGGCGCTCGCGCACCGCCGGGGGCAGCGATGCCGACCCGGGGATGTCGAACCGCAATTGCACCGCGGTGGCAACCTTGTTGACGTTCTGCCCGCCCGGGCCGGAGGCGCGGATGAAGGACAACTCGATCTCTTTCTCATCGAGCAGGATGCCGGGCGCGATGCCGATCATGGCTCGAGTGTACGGTGCCCGGCACCCGTGCACAACCAACTGCCGCCGCATTCTGTAAACTAGCGGCATGCGAATGCTTGCCGGCCTGCCCTGGATGCCGCGACTCGGTTACGCGCTGGGTTTCCTCGTTTGCGCGGGGCTGATCGGTTTCGCGCTCTACTTGCAGTACTACGAGTACCAGGACCCGTGCCCGCTGTGCCTGCTGCAGCGCATCGTCTACATCGCGTTGATGGCGATATTCCTGGTTGCGGCGCTGCACGGGCCGGGCCGCACCGTCGCGCTTATCTATTGCGGACTGCTGATCGCGACGGCGGCCATCGGTGCCGCGATCGCGATCCGTCACGTCTGGCTGCAGTACTTGCCGCCAGACCGGGTGCCGGAGTGCGGGCCCGGGCTGGAATTCATGTTGAGGAAGTTTTCGCTGTTCCAGGCGCTCGAAAAGATACTCGGCGGCAGCGGGCAATGCGCCGAGGTCGGCTGGAAGTTCCTGGGACTCACCATCGCCGGCTGGTCGCTGGTGTGGTTCGTGCTGCTGGGCGCGTGGGCGCTCTACCTGCTGTGGCTCGCCCATGCGCCCGAGCGTTCAAAGTTCAAAGTTCCAGGTTCAAGGTTGTAAACCAGGCCAGAACTTGAACCTTAAACCCGGAACTCGGAACCCGGAACCTATGTTAGGCGCGGATGTCAGGCTCGAGCTGGCGCTCGAGCATCGCGATCTGGTCTTTCAGGTAGAGCTTGCGTTTCTTGAGTCGTTGCAACTGCAGTTGATCCTGGGCGGCGCTTTGCGACAAGCGGTAAATGACGTCATCGAGGTCCCGGTGTTCCGTGTGCAACTGGTGGATCTTCACTTTGAGACCATCGACTTCGACGGTATGTATCATGGGAATCTCCTCCATACCAACGAGACAGGTGTGATTAAAGTATAGACCCAATAATTTCAAAAAACGAGTCCTTAGCCGGATGCACCCCTGTGCACATCTGGCTTTCCAAATACAAATAACTCACTGTTTTTAATTGACAAGCTTGGCGTGTGCGCCGGGTAAAGGGAGTGATTGTGACCCTAGCGATTCAGGTGAACGGCGCCAGTCACGCGGTCGCGGCGGAACCGGAAACGCCGCTGCTCTACGTGCTGCGCAACGATCTCAAGCTGAAGGGCGCCCGTTTCGGCTGCGGGCTCGGCCAGTGCGGGGCGTGCACCGTGCTGGTGGACGGGAAACCCGTTCAGTCGTGCGATTTCCCATTGTCCGCCGCGGCGGGCAAGTCCATTACCACGGTCGAAGGACTGACCGCGGACGGCAGGCTGCATCCGCTGCAGCAGGCATTCATCGCCGAGCAGGCAGCGCAATGCGGCTATTGCGTCACCGGCATCATCATGACCGCCAAGGCATTGCTCGACGTGAAGCCGCACCCGACCGATGCCGAGATACGAACTGCGCTGAAGGGCAACCTGTGCCGCTGCGGCACGCACCAGCGCATCCTGAAAGCAATACGGCGCGCTGCCGAGTCGCTGGGGGTGGCGACATGACGATCCCACAGGACGCGCCGCGCAAACTGCCCGGCAACCTCAATACCAACCGCCGGCTCGACCGCTGGCTGAGAATCAATCGCGACGGCACGGTCACGGTGTTCCCGGGCAAAGTGGAAATCGGGCAGGGCATCCTGACTGCGCTGGCCCAGATCGTTGCTGAAGAGCTCGACGTCGCGCTCGAGCGCATCCGCCTTGCGCCCACCGATACCACCTACAGTCCGGACGAGGGCATGACTTCCGGCAGCCAGTCGATCACCGACGGCGGCGTCGCCCTGCGCTATGCCGCGGCCGAGGCGCGCGACCTGCTGCTGCAGCTTGCAGCAACCCGGCTCGGCGTGTCTCTCGAGCAGCTTGCGGTCGCCGACGGCGTGGTCCGGGCCCGCTCGGGCGGCAGCGTTTCCTATTGGGATCTCGTCACCGACAATCTCCTCGCGCGCGAGGCCACTGCCGAGATCCAGCCCAAGCCCGCGTCCTCGCACACCATCATCGGCTCCTCCGCCCCCCGGCGCGATATTCCCGCCAAGGTCAGCGGCGCGCCGATCTACGTTCACGATCTTGATTTGCCGGGCATGCTGCACGGGCGCATCGCGCGCCCGCCGAGTTACCAGGCGCGCCTCGTGTCGGTGGACGAAGCCGAGGTGCGCGCGCTGCCGGGCATCATCGCCGTGGTGCGCGACGGCAATTTTCTGGGCGTCGTCGCCGAACGCGAGGAGGAGTCCATCCGGGCGCTCATCCGGGTGAAACGCATCGCGCGTTGGGAAGAGACGACGGTCCTGCCCCAGCCCGCCGACCCGCGTTTTCTGCTCCAGGAAACGACCGAGGACGAGGTGATCAGCGAGAAACAGGATGCCGCAGCGGCGGCCCGGTCTGTCAAGAGCGTGGAGGCGGAGTACACGAAGCCATATATCGCGCATGCCGCGCTAGGGCCCTCCTGCGCTGTCGCGCGTTGCGACAATGGCCGCTATACCGTATGGACCCACAGCCAGGGCGTATACCCGCTGCGACGGGACATGGCCGAGGTGCTCGGGGTCGAGAAGGAGCAGGTCGCGCTGAGACACATGGATGGCGCGGGCTGCTATGGCCACAACGGGGCGGACGACGCTGCGCTCGATGCCGCGCTGCTCGCGCGCGCCGTGCCGGGACGGCCGGTGCGGGTGCAGTGGATGCGCGAGGATGAATTCCAGTGGGAGCCTTACGGCCCGGCCATGGTGGTGAGGCTCAAGGCCGCGCTCGACGCGGGCGGCGGCATCATCAGCTGGACCGAGGATATCTGGAGCAATTCCCACAGCACGCGCCCGAGCGGGCTCGGCGGGGTCAATCTTCTGGCGGCCTGGCATCTCGAGAAACCCTTCAAGCCCTCGCCTCCGCGCAATCCGCCGCTGCCCGGCGGCGGCAGCCACCGCAACGCCATTCCGATCTACGATTTTCCCAACGAGCGGGTGACGAACCGGCTGGTGAAGCGCATGCCGGTGCGGGTGTCCGCGCTGCGCGCGCTCGGCGCGACAGCCAATATCTTCGCCATCGAGTCTTTCATGGACGAGCTCGCTGCCGCAGCGGGCGCCGACCCGGTCGAGTTCCGGCTGCGTCATCTCAAGGATCCGCGCGCCCGCGCGGTGATCGAGACGGTCGCGGCGAAAGCCGGCTGGCGCAAGGGGGAGAAGGGCGACGGCGCACGCGGGCGCGGTGTCGGTTTTGCGCGCTACAAGAACGGCGCCTGCTACCTGGCGGTGATCGTGGAAGTGGAGATGGGCCGCGAGATTGCGGTCAAGCGCGTCTGGGCCGCAATCGACGCCGGGCTCGTGATCAATCCCGACGGCCTCATCAACCAGACCGAGGGCGGCATCATCCAGGCGACGAGCTGGTCGCTGAAAGAGGCGGTCCGCTTCGACCGCAGCCGCATCCTGACCGGCAACTGGGATGATTACCCGATACTGACTTTCGAGGAGTCGCCGCAGGTGGAAGTGACGGTTGTCAACCGGCCGGAGGCTCCGCCGCTCGGCGCGGGGGAGGGGCAACAGGGACCAACCGCCGCCGCGATCGCCAACGCGATTTTCAATGCCATGGGGGTGCGGTTGCGGGACATGCCCTTTACGCGGGAGCGAGTGCTAGCCGCACTGGCCTGAACGAAAAAAAAGCGTGAGTCGTGAGTCGTGATTCGACTCGCGAAATTCTCCTTTTGCCTTAGGAGGGGTCGCACAGCGAAGCGGCGGGGGTGGTGGGAGATTCCCCTCCTGCCCGAGGAGGGGTGCTCGCGTAGCGAGCGGGGTGGTGGGAGCGCAAGACAACTCCCCTCCTGCCGGAGGAGGGGTGTCACGAAGTGACGGGGTGGTGGGAGGATTTTCCTCATCCTTCCTCCCTCATCCCCTATACAGTCCCCTCGCGGGGCCTGGTGACTTTCTTTTTGCTCGCCCAATAAAGAAAGTCACCAAAGAAAAAGGGCGCCCCGTTCGCCGCCGCGACCTCGCAAGCTCGTGCGGTCCCCTGTGCTGCTCGACCGGCCCGGCGGCCTGCGCAACTCGCGCCAGATCATCGTGCTAATCACACTTCGGGCGGGCGATGTCTGTGGTGTTGCGAAAGATAACTAGGCTCGCCCAGTGCTCGTCCGTCGACCCGGCCTCACTCATGGAGAACTCTATGGGAGAGAAAAACATGAGGGTACGGAATTTCAGTTGACCGGGTCTCATGCGGCTGTTCCCGCAAACGGGCCTGCGGCTAACGAGTCACAGCCGCACCCCTTGGCCGGTCTGCGCTGCTCGGCGGCTCGCAGGGGCCCCAAGATCAAAATCCGTAACCTGTTGCCTCTGGCGCCGTTCCGTTATGCGCACGATGGTCCACAAGCGACTACTCCGCCCCCGTGCATCTGCGAGCACACCGACAAAGTGATGGCGGAGCTGGGCTATTCCGCCTCAGAGGTGGAAGCGCTGCATCGCGAGGGCGTCATCTAGCGCTGGCTTGAGGCGGTTTTGAGTGTTGAGTTTTGAGTGTTTAGTGAGCAAACCAGGATTGCAGTGCTATTCCCAACTCAACACTCAACATTTAACACTCAACACTTACTTGCCGCAGGCAAAAAAAAAGCGGACCGGCCAATCAGGCACCGGCCCGCCTCCGGGGGGAGACGTGTGTTCAGATCTGGGTGGCGAGTGCCGAGACCCGGTGGATGAAGTCCGTTCTGACGGGCTCGAAATTCTCGGGCAGTTCAGGGCTCAGTTCCTGCGGGCGCTGAAAGGTGGAGAGCGCGATCACGCCGAAGGCCGGGTTCCAGTTCACGCACAGCAATTCCTCGTCGAGGCGCTGCACCGGCAGCTTCACCTCTTGCTTTTGCGCTTTCGCTTTCCGGTAGTCATTCAGGTTGATCAACATGGCTATCTCCAGGGTAGTTTTCGTTTCTTGCCGGGACTACAACGCAGGTTCCGTGCCAATAGAATGGCGCCGTGCGCCATTCTATATAACTAACTGATTACATTCGTTTTACTGGTATAGATCGTCGAGCGAGACCTGATCTGGCTTATGTCGAATGCCTGACGGTAGTCCTGGCATTCGACAGTTCGCTATCGGATTCCCGTCGGCCCCGGCTCTGGATCGTGAAATACCGCACAATTGCAAGTCCATAGCTTCTTACTTATAGGAAGGCCCGCGCCCTACCCGGGCAGCGCCCCAAGGGATGCATATTGAGTGCGGGTTTACCGGTTGCTTGAAAGCAGGGCTCGTCACACTGGCGACCGGTGTCCAGAACGCACGCATCAAGCGAACCAGGTCTTTGATGGATGCCGGCCCCGCATCCGGTGTGGGACTAGCAATCTGTCCGGCATGAGGAAATGGCGGTCGCCGCGGCGATATTCAACAAGCTGTTAAAATCGCGCGCGCCACAACTTAAAACTCAACACTAAAAACTCAACACCCGGCACCGCCGCCCAATGCTGCTGCACGCCGCCACGATCTTTCTCAGCGCCTTCCTGCTGTTCCTGGTCCAGCCCGTCATCGCCAAGCAGATCCTGCCGTGGTTCGGTGGCGCCGCCTCGGTCTGGGCTATTTGCCTGGTGTTCTTCCAGTCGGTGCTGCTCGCCGGCTACGCCTATTCCGATTGGTCGATGCGGCTGCTCGCCCCGCGCCGGCAGGCCTGGCTCCATATCGCACTGCTGGCATTGAGCCTCATCGTGTTGCCGATCATCCCGGATGCGCACTGGAAGCCCGGCGCGGAGAGCGGCGAGCCCACGCTCCTGATTCTGGGGCTGCTCGGCGCGACCATCGGCCTGCCGTACTTCCTGCTGTCGACCACCAGCCCGCTGGTGCAGGTCTGGTACTGGCAGTCTTTCCGGCACGCCGTGCCGTACCGGCTGTTCGCGCTGTCGAATTTTGCGTCGCTGCTCGCGCTGCTCGCCTACCCGGTGCTGATCGAGCCTTTTCTGCCGCTGGCCGCGCAGTCGTGGCTGTGGACCGTCGCCTATGCCGGGTTCGTGCTCCTGTGCGGAACGACCGCCTACGTCAGCACCCGCGGCCCTGCCGCGGCGCCCGCGAGGGTCGAGCAGACCGGCGGCGCCCCGGAGCAGGCGCCGGCCGTCAGCAGGCTGCTATTGTGGATCGTGCTCTCGGCAACGGGCTCGTGCCTGCTGCTTGCGGTCACCAACCACCTGACGCAGAACATCGCCTCGATCCCGTTCCTGTGGGTGGTGCCGCTCTCGCTCTACCTCATCACCTTCATCCTGTGCTTCGATCACCCGCGCTGGTATCACCGCGGCGTATTCCTGCCGCTGGTGGCGGCGGCGCTGCCGGCGATGGCGTGGTACAGCGATTCGCTCGATCTGTGGACCGCCGCGCCGCTCTACGCGGTGGGGCTGTTCGTGTGCTGCATGTTTTGCCACGGCGAGTTGACCCGGCTGAAGCCCGGCCCGCGCTACCTGACCACGTTCTACCTGATGGTGTCGGTCGGGGGCGCCCTCGGCGCGCTGCTGGTGGGCATCGCCGCGCCCAAGCTGCTCTCTGGCTACTACGAGCTGGGAATCACGCTCACGGTGTGCGCGGTGCTGCTCTATTACCGCACGCTGTCCGCCCAGTGGTGGGTGGCCGGCGCGACCCTCGCGGTGGTGGTGGCGACAGCGGCATTCACGGTGGTCAACATCAACGACTACCTGGCCAACACCCGCGTGAAGATGCGCAATTTCTACGGCGTGATCCGCACCCGCGACTACCAGACGCCGGTCCCGTTCCGCGTCATGTTTCACGGCGGCATCAACCACGGCGGGCAGCTCCTCGACCCGGAGCTGCGCCGGCAACCCACCAGCTATTTCGCCCCGTCGAGCGGCTACGGGCGCGCCTTCGAAAGCCTCCCGGACGGCCCGCGCCGCGTGGGCGTGATTGGCCTGGGGGCGGGGGCAATCGCCGCTTACTCGCGGCGGGGGGACGTGTTCCGCTTCTACGAGATCGATCCCCAGGTCGCCGCGGTGGCGGTCACGGAATTCACCTTCCTGCGCGACAGCCCGGCGCAGACGGACGTCGTGTTGGGCGACGGGCGGCTCTCGCTCGAGCGCGAGCCCGACCAGCGCTACGACCTCCTTGCGATCGACGCTTTCTCCGGCGATTCGATACCGATGCATCTCATCACGCGCGAGGCGATGGCGACCTACGTGCGCCATATCAAGCCCGAGGGCGTGATCGTGTTCCAGGCCACCAACCGCTTCGTGGACATCGGTCTGGTGGTGGAGCGTCTCGCCGCCGAGTTCGGCATGACCGCGGTGATGGTTTCCGACGCGCCGGACAGCAGCGAGGGCGCGGACTACTGGATCTCCGCCACCGACCAGATCATCGTCACGAAGAACGCGCGGCTGCTGGCCTCCGATGCCATCCAGTCGGTGGCGCAGCCGCTGCCGGCCCGCCCGGATCTGCGCATCTGGACCGATGACTTCTTCAATCTCATGAGCATCCTCAAGCGCTGACCTGATGAAATTTTGTGCAATCCAGACGCAAGCCCGTTGTTGCGCCGCTTTCGGGGCCGTCGTTCCAGGTTACCCACAACGTTATCCACACAAATTGTGAATTGTTTATTACAGGCCCGGAGGGTGGCAGTTCCGAGGCGTGGCGGTAACAGTCCAACCCTTTCACGCAAGTGCCGCGCGGCCGGTTGCGCTGCCACAGCTGGGCTGCCACTCAAATTTCGTATCACCATGTTATTTCAAGGTGTTACCACGCAGGCCTGGACCACCATCGTAGCCCTGGCCTGCCGCTGTCCTGAGGCAGGCTCTGGAGAGGTCTGTTACTGCCGGTGGCGGGGCGGCAAGACCCGGACCGGGGCTCGCCTGAGGCGGCAGGAAAGGCTTGACCGCGAACGGGGATATCAACATGGCATCCCGGTCGCCGGAAACGGATCCGGCAGAGGGCTGAAAACGCCCGACTGGCGCGGCTGGACGGGTTCGCGGCGGCTCGGCGCGAAAGCCCGGCAAGCTGCTAGTATCACGAACGCTTCACTTCGCAGTCGCGCAATCCCCACCCAGCCCGGAGGAGTACAGGTGCCCGTCGCCGATCGACCGTTTTATCGCTGTTTTCCCCGCCCGGAGGACCTGTGAAGGATCCCCGGGTGCAGTCAGCGATCGCGCACTGGGCGCCGCGCTTCGTCTCCAATGGCGTGCCGCTGACCGATTTCGAGGAAGTGACTGCCGGCATCGAGCGCTGGGAGGACTGGTGCCAGGCGTGGAGCGCGCGTGCGGCGATCCACGAGGCGCTGGGCCGCCGGGTCCTGGCCGATGGCTGCCGGCTGTCCGCCGGCGAGCACCTGACGCGCGCCGCGGTGTGCTACCACTTCTCCAAATTCGTGTTCGTCATCGACTACGAGCAGATGAAGCAGGCGCATGCCAAGGCGGTCGAATGCCGCAACCTGGCGTTGCCGTTGCTCTCTCCGCCGGGCGAGCGTGTTGCCATTGCCTACGAGGGCAAGCATCTCTACGGCAACCTGAGGCGGCCCGCAGGGATAGCGGGTGTGGGAACGCGCCCTTCGGTAGCGCCGCCTGTTGTCGTAATGTGCATGGGGCTCGACTCGACCAAGGAGGAGATGGATACCAATGAGAGCGTCTTCCTTGCCCGCGGCATGGCCACGCTGGCTTTTGACGGGCCGGGGCAGGGCGAGGGCGAGTACGATTTCGCGATCCGCGGTGATTACGAAGTGCCGGTCAAGGCGGCCTTCGATTTCCTCGAGAAGCGCGGCGACGTGGACGCTAGCCGCGCCGGCCTGTGGGGCGTGTCGCTGGGGGGCTACTACGCCCCGCGCGCCGCGGCGTTCGAGAAACGCGTAAAGGCATGCATTGCGCTGTCGGGGCCGTTCGAGTGGGCGGAATTTTTCGACAAGCTCCCCGCACTGACCCGGGATACGTTCCGGGTGCGCTCCCGGTGCCGCACCGAAGCGGACGCCCGCAAACATGCGGCAAACCTGACCTTGAAGGACGTCGCGAAAAACATCACTTGCCCGCTCTACATCGTTGCGGGCAAGCAGGACGGCATCGTGCCCTGGCAGGAAGGCGAGCGGCTGGCCGCTTGCGCATCGGGGCCGGTGGTGCGGCTCTTCATCGAGGACGGGAATCACGTCGCCAACAACCGCGTGTACCGGTATCGTTCCCAGTCCGCGGACTGGATGGCCGAGCGCTTGGGATTGCCCAGGCGTTGAACAGCAATTAAGAAAGGAGAGTGATATGCGCTCCCGCTGGCTTCTGATGGTGTTGTTCATAGGCTCGGCGCCCGTCTGGGGCGCCGAGGCGGGGAAGTTTCCGGTTCGGCCGATTCGCATGGTTGTGCCATTCGCGGCCGGCGCCGCCAGCGACTTCCTCGCGCGGGTGGTGGCGACCCGCATGTCCGAGGTCTACGGCCAGCAGATGGTGGTGGACAACCGCGCTGGCGCGGGCGGGTTGATCGGCAGCCAGATCGTTGCCAGGGCCGCTCCCGACGGCTACACGCTTTCGATGGTTGGCCAGCCGCACCTGTCCAACACGCTTCTGCGCGATCCCCACCCCTACGATCCGCTCAAGGATTACGCGTCGGTGACGCTGGTCGCGGTCATCCCGAACGTCATCGTGATGGGCAACGGCGTGCCGGCGGCCAACGTCACCGAACTGATCGCGCTGGCGAAAGCGAAACCGGGGCAGCTCAATTTCGGTTCCTTCGGCGTCGGCAGTTCCTCGCACCTCGCGGGGGAGATGATGGTGGCGGCGGCGGGCATCAAGGTAGTGCACGTGCCGTTCAAGACGCTTGGGGACGTCTTCGCCGAAATGGTGGCCGGGCGCGTGCACTTCTACGTCTTTCCGATGCCGGCGGTCATGCCGTTGCTGAAGGATGGGCGCCTGAAGCCGCTCGCGGTGGCGACGAAGAAGCGCGCGCCCGCGCTTCCCGCCGTGCCGACGACAGCGGAGGCCGGTTTCGGGCAGTTCCAGTCGGAATCCTGGTTTGGCATCGTGACCCCGGCGGGGGTGCCGAAGCCATTGATCGGCAAGTTGAACGCCGACCTCATCAAGGTGCTGCAGGAGCCGGCAACCCACGACCGCTTCCAGCAGCAGGGCGCGGAGGCGGCCTACGGCACGCCGGAGCAGTTCCACGCGTTGCAGCGCGAGGAGTACGAGCGCCTCGGCAAGCTCATAAGAGATCTTGGCATCAAGGTCCAATAGCAATACTAAGGAGGAGACGATCATGAAGATTAAGAAGAAAACATCTGCAATCGCCGCGGCATTCGCGCTGGCCATCGCAATTCCCGCGACAGCGGCCGAGCAGCAGAAGTACCCGGCCAAGCCGATCCGCATGCTGGTGCCGTTCTCGGCCGGCAGCCAGACTGACATCCTGGCGCGCTGGGTGGGCGAGAAGATGTTCGAGAGCTGGGGGCAGCAGGTGGTGGTGGACAACCGCCCGAGCGCGGGCGGCACCATCGCCTCCGAGTACGTGCTCGCCGCCAATCCCGACGGCCACACGTTGATGATGGTTTCCACCGGCCACGCCGGCAACGCGACGCTCTACTCGAAGCTGTCCTATGACACTGTCCGGGACTTCTCCGGCATTTCCCGCGTCGCGAGCGTGCCGAACCTGCTGGTGGTGGGGCCCACGCTCGGTCCGAAGACAGTGAAGGACCTGATCGCCTATGCCAAGGCGCGGCCGGGCCAGATCAACTTCAGCTCGGCGGGCATCGGCAGCGGCACCCAGATCAACGGCGAGATGTTCAAGCTCGCCGCGGGCTTCGAGGCGACCCACGTTCCCTACAAAGGCGCCCCCGAGTCGCTCAACGAGGCGGCGACGGGGCGCGTGCATTTCACCTTCTCCCCGATTCTGGTGGCGATGGGCCAGGTCAAGGCGGGCCGGGTGGTCGTGCTCGCGGTCAGCACCGCGAAGCGTTCGGCGCTGTTTCCCGACGTGCCGACCGTCGCGGAGGCCGGCATCCCCGGTTTCGAGTACGACCAGTGGTATGGCCTGCTCGCGTCCGCGAAGACGCCGCGCCCGGTCATCGGCCAGGTCAACAAGGAGATCGTTCGCATCCTGAACCTGCCGGACATCAAGGAGCGGATGCTGACCCAGGGCGCGACGCCGGCCCCGACCACGCCGGAGGAGTTCGACGTCTTCATCCGTTCGGAGGTCAAGCGCTTCGCGAAGGTGCTGATCGCTGCCGGGGCGCGGATCAACTAACAACACCCTTGAACCGCCAAGCCCGCCAAGGAAAATCAAGAATTGAACCGCCAAGCCGCCAAGAAATTTCTTCTTTTATCCTTTGCGGTCGACAGGATGGTACTGATAAGAACTAACCGGCTGGATTGAGTTGATAATGGATGTCGCAAGCACTGTAGCAAAGGATAAGCGGGTCGAGATCGCGATCCACCACTGGGCGCCGCGTTTCGTCTCGAGCGGCGTGCCGCTCACCGACTTCGAGGAAGTGACGGCCGGCATCTCGCGCTGGGACGACTGGTGCGCGGCGTGGAGCGCGCGCGCCGCGATCCACGAGGCGCTTGGGCGCCAGGCGCTCGCCGAGGGCTTCAAGCTCTCCGCCGGCGAGCATCTCAACCGCGCCGCGATTCTCTACCACTTCGGCAAGTTCATGTTCGTGCACGACCTCGACCAGATGAAGCGCGCGCACCGCAAGGTGATCGAGTGCCGCGGGCTGGCATTGCCGCTCCTGCCGTTCCCGGGCGAGCGCGTGGAGATTCCCTACTTGGGCAAGTTTCTGGCCGGCACGCTGAGGAAGCCGGCGGGCGGCGAGGGAGGAATGCGACCTGCGGTTGCGCGACCGCCAGTGGTGGTGATGTGCGTGGGGCTCGATTCGACCAAGGAAGAGATGGACATCTACGAGGGCATCTTTCTCGCGCGCGGCATGGCGACGCTGGCCTTCGACGGGCCCGGCCAGGGCGAGGCGGAGTACGACATTCCGATCCGCGGCGACTACGAGGTGGCTGTGAAGGCCGTGGTCGACTATATCGGGACCCGCCCCGATCTCGACGCCCAGCGCGTGGGCCTGTGGGGCGTCTCGCTCGGCGGCTATTACGCCGCGCGCGCGGCGGCCTTCGAAAAACGGGCGCAGGCCTGCATTTCGCTCTCGGGCCCCTACAGCTGGGTGGAGACCTTCGACGGGCGTAACGAGCTCTCGCGCGAGGCTTTCCGCGTGCGCTCCCACTCGAAGACCATGGAGGCGGCGCGCGAGGTGGCGAAGACGCTCACGCTCGAGGGCGTGGCGAAGCGCATCACCTGCCCGATCTACGTCGTCGGCGGCGAACTCGACAACCTGACACCGCCGCACAACGCACAGCGCATCGCCAGGGAAGTCTCGGGACCGTGCGAGCTGCTGATCGTGAAGGGCGGCAACCACGTCGCCAACAACCGCCGCTATACGTTCCAGACGCAGACCGCGGACTGGATGGCACAGCATTTGGGCGTGCCCAAGTGCTGAAATCGAAAGTCGAAAGTCGAAAGTCGAAAGGCGAAAGAATGACTTTTATTCCGAAGTTCGTCGCGGTTTGCATCACGTTATTTGCCACAATCGTGACGGCTCAGGATTACCCAACGCGGCCGATTCGTCTCATTTCGGGATCCCCCGGCAGCACTTCGGACTTCGCCGCGCGCTTCATCGCGCAAAAGCTGACCGAGCGTTGGGGGCAGCAGGTGGTGGTGGACAACCGGCCGGGGGCGGGCGGCATCATCGGCATTGAAATCGGGTCCAAGGCGGCGCCCGACGGCTACACGCTGATGATCGGCCACATCGGCACCCACGCCAGCGCGCAATTTCTATTCAGCAAACTCGCTTACGATCCGATCAAGGATTTTGCGCCGATTTCCCAGCTCACGAATTCAGGCATTGCGCTGGCGGTGCACCCCTCGGTGCCGGTCAGGGACCTGAAGGAATTTGTAGCCTTCGCGAAAGCGAAGCCGGGAAGCATCAACTACGGCTCGGCCGGTGGCGGCACCAGCAGCCAGTTGTCCGGCGAGCTGTTCAATCAAATGACCGGCGCGCGCCTCGTTCACATCCCGTACAAAGGAGCCGGTTTCGCGCTGACCGCCGTCATGTCGGGCGAGACCCAGGCTACATTCCTCTCCACGACGACGATCGCGGTGCAGGCCAAGGCGGGCAAGGTCAAGCCGCTCGCCGTTTTGAGCGCCAAGCGTTTCTCCGCGGCCCCGGATATCCCCAGCGCTGTCGAAGCGGGCTTCCCGGGGCTCGACTCGAGCGTGTGGTTCGGTTTGTTCGCGCAAGCGAAGACGCCACGGGCCATCGTGATGAAGATCAACAAGGAAGTGGTCGCGAGCCTGCAGTTGCCCGAGGCGCGGGCGCTCCTGCTTGCCAATGGCGCTGAAGCCGTGCCTTCGACGCCCGAGGAATTTGACGGGTTCATCAAGAGCGAGATCACCAAGTGGGGCAAGGTGATCAAGGCGGCGGGCATCAAGGCAAATTGACCACATCGGAAAGAATACTCATGGCCACCAGAAAAAAATCAGTCGAGCCGAAAGCCATCAAGGCGTCTGGCATCGACCCGAAGCGCGGACCGAAAGCCGGGCCCGACGGTCTCTACGATCCCGCGAACCCCGGCCACCGCTGGGACCGTCCGCTGCAGGCGCCGGGGCGCATGCAGGTGGATTTCGAGGAGCGGGTGGATTTCCGGCGGCTGCACGAATACCGCCTCGCGCGCACGCGCAACGCGCTTGCGAAATCGGGGCTGGGCGCGCTGCTGGTTTTCGACCAGTACAACATCCGCTACATCTCGAGCACGGTGATCGGCGAATGGGCGCGCGACAAGCTGACGCGCTGGTGCCTGCTGACCGGCAACGGCGAGCCGTGGGTGTGGGATTTCGGTTCCGCCGCGCGCCACCACAAGCTCTACGCGCCGTGGCTGCCGAAGAACCACTGTCTCGCCGGCAATGTCGGCCTGCGCGGCGCCATCAGTCCCAAAGTTGGCCTGTTCGAGCAAGCGGCGAAGGAGATTTACGACATCCTCAAGCAGGAAGGCGTGGCAAAAATGCAGATTGGCATCGACGTCTGCGAGCCGCGCTTCCTGTTCGCCCTGCAGAAGCTGGGGCTGAAGGTGGTGGACGGGCAGCAGGTGATGCTGGACGCGCGCGAGATCAAGAGCCACGACGAGATCACGCTGCTCAACATCGCGGCGGCGATGGGAGACGGCGTCTACCAGGACATCTTCGAGGCGCTGAAGCCGGGCGTGCGCGAGAACGAGATCGTCGCCATGGCGACCAAGCGCTTCTACGAGATGGGCTCGGAGTGCGTGGAAGCGGTCAACGCCATCGCCGGCGAGCGCTGCAGCCCTCACCCGCACAACTTCACCGACCGTTTGATCCGCCCCGGCGACCAGGCCTACTTCGACCTCATCCAGACCTACATGGGCTACAAGACGTGCTACTACCGGACGTTCACGGTGGGCAGCGCCACGCCGGCGCAGCACGATGCCTACCGCAAGGCGCGCGAGTGGATGGACCGCGCGATCGAACTGCTCGAGCCCGGTGTTTCCACTGATGAGGTGGCAAAGGCCTTTCCCAAGTGCACCGAGATCGGCTTCGAGTCCGAGATGTCGGCGTTCGGGTTGAACTTCTGCCACGGCCTCGGCATGGGGCTGCACGAGCGGCCGCTGATCTCGCGGTTGAATTCGTTCAAGGATCCGTACGAGCTGAAGGCGGGGATGGTGTTCGCGGTCGAGACCTTCTGCCCGGCGAAGGACGGCATCTCCGCGGCGCGGATCGAGGAAGAGGTGGTGCTGACGCCGCAGGGGGCAAAGGTGATCACGCTGTTCCCGGCGCAGGAACTTCCCATCGCGAATAGGTATTGAACCGCAGAGGCGCAGAGACGCAGAGATTTAAGAAAATTTTAGTTCTTCCTCCGCGCCTCAGCGTCTCCGCGGTGAAATCTAGGGGGTAATTTTGAATACGAAAGTGAAAGGCAAGAAAGCAACGGCGGGTGACGACATCGGCGGCGAGACCCGCCTCGCGCTCTACCGCATGCAGCTCGAGCTGCGTTATTGCGAGAAGCGCGCCTACGATCTCTTCCTGCAGAACCTGGTCAAGGGCACGAGCCATCTGTCGCTCGGGCAGGAGGCGATCGCCGCCGGATTTGGCGTCGCGATGCGCCCGGACGACTGGACGTTCTGCACCTACCGCGGCCACGCGCATACGCTCGCGAGGGGCGCGTCGATGACGGGCGTGCTGGGCGAGTTGATGGGGCGCGAGTGCGGACTCCTCGGCGGCAAGGGCGGCTCGATGCACCTCACCGACGTCAGCAAGGGCGCGATGGGGTCCTACGCCATCATCGGCGCGCACCTGCCGATCGCGGCGGGCGCGGCGTGGAGCGCGCAGTACCGCGGCACGGAGCAGGTCTCGGTGTGTTTTTTCGGCGACGGCACGACCAACATCGGGGCCTTCCATGAGGCGCTCAATTTCTCGGTGGTGTGGAAGCTGCCGGTGATCTTCGTCTGCGAGAACAACCTCTACATGGAATACACGCCGATCAGCTCCGTCACCGCCGTCGAGCATCCCGCGGCCGCCCGCGCCAGCGCCTACAACCTGGCGAAGGTCGTGATCGATGGCAACGACGCGGACGAGGTCTATCTCACGGCTGTGAAATACATGAACCGTGCCCGCAAGGGCGGCGGCCCGGCGCTGATCGAGGCCATGACCTACCGCCACAGCGGGCATTCCCGGGCCGACCCCGCCAAGTACCGCCCGGAAGGCGAGCTCGAGAAATGGCTCGAGCGCGACCCGCTGAAGCTCTACCGCGAGCGGCTGCTCGGGCAGGGCCTGGTCGAGGCGACGTTGAAGGACGTCGAGGCCGAGGTCATGCGCCAGGTGGATGAGGCGACCGCGGCGGCGAAGGCCTCGCCACCGCCCTCGGTGAACGATATCGAGAAGCAGGTCTGGGCCGATGGAGGTGTCGCATGGCGGAACTGACCTATCGCGAAGCGGTCGCCGCCGGCATCGCGCAGGAGATGGAGCGCGACCCGAGCGTGGTGTTCCTGGGCGAGGACGTGGCGCACGCCGGCGGCGTGTTCAAGGCCACCGTCGGCCTGCTCGAGAAGTTCGGGCCGAAGCGCGTGCGCGACTGCCCGATCTCGGAGCAGGCGATCCTCGGCGCCGCGATGGGCGCTGCGATGACGGGATTGAAGCCGATTGCCGAGATCATGTTCTCGGATTTCCTGGCGGTGTGCTGGGACATCGTCGCCAACGAGATCGCGAAAATTCGCTACATGACCAACGGCCAGGTGGCGCTGCCGCTCGTCATCCGCACGGCGAACGGCGCCGGTTCGCGCTTCGGCGCGCAGCACTCGCAGTCGGTGGAGAACTGGGCGATGGCGGTGCCCGGCCTCAAGGTGGTGGCACCGGCATTTCCCGCGGACGTGAAGGGATTGCTCGCGGCGGCGGTGCGCGACCCCGACCCGGTGCTGTTCTTCGAGCAGAAATCGCTCTATTCGATGAAGGGCGAGGTGCCCGACGGCGAATACGTGGATCAGCTGGGAAAAGCGAAAGTGCTGCGCCGGGGCAAGGACTGCACCATCGTTGCGCTAGCGCTGATGGTTCATCGCGCGCTGGGCGCAGCCGAGATCCTCGAGAAGGAGCACGGCATCTCGTGCACGGTGGTGGATGTCCGCTCGCTGGTGCCGCTCGACACGCAGACCATCCTGTCGGAAGTGGCGAAGACAGGGCGCCTGGTGACAGTCGAGGAAAACCCGCGGCTGTGCGGCTGGGGCGCGGAAATCGCCTCCATCGTCGCCGACGAGTGCTTCTGGGACCTCGACGGGCCGATCGTGCGCATCACGACGCCGCACATCCCGCTGCCGTCGGCGGATGCGCTGGAGGATGCGACGGTGCCGTCGGTCGAGCGGGTGGTGCGCGAGATCCGGGAAAAAATTGACTAACCGCCGAGGCGCGAAGTAAAACGGAATTGAACCGCCGAGACGCCGAGAGAAAACAATTGAACCGCCAAGACGCCGAGAGAAAACAATTGAACCGCCAAGACGCCAAGACGCCAAGGAAATCTGAATGAAAACCCGATTGATGGCGGTGCTGCCGCTGTTCCTGTTGTTGCTGTCGGCCCCATTGCAGGCCGCGGAGACCGCGGACACCATATTGGTCAATGGCAAGATCGTGACGGTGGACGACCGCTTCACCATCGCGCAGGCGGTGGCGGTCAGGGGCGGGCGCATCATCGCCGTCGGCCGCAACGACGACATCCGGAAACTCGCGGGCGCCCAGACCCGGGAGATCGATGCCAGGGGCCGCACCGTGATTCCCGGGTTGATCGACAACCACGCGCACTTCATCCGGGTCGCGGAGAAATGGCATTACGAAATGCGCCTCGACGGCGTCACCTCACGCAAGCAGGTATTGAGGATGGTCGAGGAGCGTGCGCGAGCCGCGAAACCCGGGGAGTGGATCGTTGCGTTCGGTGGCTGGTCGGAAGAGCAATTCACCGATGAACCGCGCGGTTTTCCGCTCGCCGAACTCGACCAACTCGCGCCGCATAATCCCGTGGTATTGCAGGCGGTATACAACCACAGCTATCTCAATACCGCCGCGCTCAGGGCAGCGAAAATTGACGATGCAACCCCAGATCCGCGCAATGGCAGGATCGAGAAGGACGGAACCGGAAAACCGACTGGCGTCGTCCGCGGCGGCGGCGGCGTCGCGTTCGTCGCGGAAAAGGTGCCGCTGGCGGAGAAGGAGGAGTGGCTCGACAACGTGCGCAGGGTCGCCGCTTACCTGAACGCAATGGGCATGACCGCCTGGATGGACGCCGGAGGGCGGGGCATGGGCGCCGGGCACTATGAGCCATACCAGCTTCTAGCCGACCGTGGTGAACTGAACATCCGGGTGTTCTGGACAACCATCCGCCAACCCACCACAACGGAGCAGGTGGACAAGGTCGTGGCCGAGATCCAAAACCTGAAAGCTTTCCAGGGTACCGATTACTTCGACCACGTCGGTTACGGCGAGTCGCTTATTGGACAAGGTGACCCGCTGCTTGGTGTGAAGACCAATGTCACACCAGAAAATTTGGCGCTCGGACGGCGCATTATCTCAGCGATTGCCGAACGTGGCCTCTACTTCAACCTTCATGCAACGCTTTTCGACACGATCAACATTTATCTCACCGAGTACGAGGCGCTCAACAAGGTGCGGCCGATAAAGGGATTGCGTTGGTCGTTCTCACACCTTGACCAGATCACGCCGGCGCAGATCGAGCGCATGAGGCAGCTTGGCATGAACGCGCAGGTCCACAGCCGCCCGTTGATTCAGGGAATACTGATGCACAGAATCCACGGCGACAAAGCGTACGACATGCCTCCGTTCCGGCGGGTGCAAGACAGTGGCATCCTATGGGGACTCGGTTCCGACGCCACGGCGGTGACGACTTCCAATCCCTTCTACACGTTGTGGTTCGCCGTAACCGGCAAAATGATCGGCGGCCACCTCGTGAACCGACAGACCATCACACGCGAAGAGGCGCTGATTGCGCATACGCGCAGCAACGCCTTCATCTTGTTCCAGGATGGCAATCTCGGCTCGCTTCAGCCGGGTAAATACGCCGACCTGTTGATGCTCGACCGCGATTACTTGACGGTGCCGGAAGACGCGATCAAGGACCTGAAACCCGTCATGACCATGGTGGGCGGGCGCGTCGTGTACGAGGCGAAGCGATGAGCTCAAAGGATGAACGTGGAACGTGGAAGGATGACCCTCGCGTTCCGCGAAAGAAACCTGTCCCGGCCTTTCGTCACCTTCGGTCGGCGGTTTAAGGAGCTCTGCCCGGGCGAATGCAAAAGGGTGGGACTCTGAAGGCGCACGCGAAGCGTGGGGTCATCCTTCCACGTTCCACGTTCATCCTTGAAATACAGAGATCGATTGAAATAATGAAGAGGCAGGCTTCCCAATGGACGTAATAATGCCGCAGCTCGGCGAGACAGTCGCCGAGGGCACGGTCACCAAGTGGTACAAGAAGGTCGGCGATACGGTCAAAGCCGAGGACGTGCTGTTCGACGTCGAGACCGACAAGGTCAGCACCGAGATTCCCGCCCAGGCGAACGGCGTGCTGGCCGAGATACTGATTGCCGAGGGCGTGACCGCCAAGGTCGGCGCCAAGCTCGCCGTGATCCAGGAAGCCGGCGGGCAGGCGGCGGCGCAGCCCGCCAGGCAGGCTGCTGCGGCGCCGGCAGCGGCCGCCCCGGCGATATCGGCCCCGGCGGCCGCCGGCCGCCCGCCGAGAGCTGACGCCGGGGAGCGCCTGTCGCCGGTCGTGCGCAAGCTCCTCGCCGAGCACACGCTGGATCCCTCGCAGATTACGGGCAGCGGCCGTGACGGGCGCATTACGCGGGATGACGTGCTGACCCACATTGCGCAACGCGGCGCTGCCAAGGTTGCCAGGACGGAAGAGCGCCCGCCTTACACAGTCTCCGGCGCCGGTTCCGAGACCGTTCCGCTCAACAACGTCCGCAAGCGCACCGCCGAGCACATGTCGAAGTCGTGGACCACGGTCCCGCACGTGCTGCAGGTGGTGGAGGCGGATTTCCTCAAGGTGGACCAGGCGCGTCGCGCGGCGGGCGCGCAGTGGAAGAGCCGCGAAGGCTATTCGCTCACCTACCTGCCGTTCATCGCGCACGCGACCGTGGCAGCGCTCGCGAAATTCCCCCGCCTCAATGCGAGCTTTGGCGGCGATCACCTCGCCCTGCACCAGCGCATCAATCTCGGCATCGCCGTGGATCTCAACTTCGAGGGACTGGTGGTGCCGGTGGTGAAGGACGCGGCTGGGAAGACGCTGCCGCAACTCGCGCGGGCCATCAACGACCTGGCGCAGCGCGCCCGTAGCGGCAAGTTGAAGCCCGACGACATGACGGAAGGCACCTATACCATCACCAACAACGGCGCGTATGGCACGCTGATCACCGCGCCGATCATCAGCCCGCCGCAGGTGGCTATACTCTCCACCGACGCCATCCGCAAGCGCGCGGTGGTGATCGAGGGACCCGATGGCGACAGCATCGTGATACGGCCGGTCGGCATGCTGGCCCAGACCTTCGACCACCGCGCGGTGGACGGCTCCTATTCGGGAGCTTTCCTCACCGAGGTGAAGAGAATCATCGAGACGCGCGACTGGGCGCAGGACCTTCGCTAATGGCAACCCATGCATCGCGCGCGTTGGTGGATCCCGCCTGGGTCCACCGGCACCGGATGGATCCCAAGGTCCGCCTGATCGAAATCGCGGGCATGAACCAGGACGAGATGCAGGCCTACCGGGCGGGCCATGTGCCGGGAGCGGTGTGCTGGAAGTGGAAGGAAATGCTGTGGGATGCGAACCGGCGCGATTTTCCGTCGCCGGAGGATTTTGCGCGCCGCTGCGGCGAGGCTGGAATCGGCAATGACACGACGGTGGTCTTTTACGGAGAAGGCGTTCAGTTCGGCGTCTATGCGTGGTGGGCGTTTCGCTACTGCGGGCACCGGAAAGTCAGGCTGCTAGATGGCGCGCGTTATCGCTGGGTGGCGGAGGGGCGGCCGCTCGTCACCGAGGAGCCGCCGGCGGCGGCGCCCGTGCAGTACCAGCCGGTGAGGCGCGTGGAGAAGATGCGCATTCATCGCGACAAGCTGCTGGCCGCGCTCAGCAAGGATAACGTCCCCCTCATACTCGACGGCCGCTCGCCGGAGGAATACAGCGGGCAGCGGGTCGGCGGGCCGGGCGGCCCCGACGTCGGCGCCGTGCGCTACGGGCGCATTCCCGGCGCGAAGCATCTCTATTTCGAGGAACTGCTCGACGCCAACCGTGCTTTCCGGCCTGCGCCGGAACTCCAGCGCATCGTCGAAGCGCGCGGCGCGGCGCCGGACCGGGACATCGTCACCTACTGCCGCATGAGCCATCGTGCGACCGTGCTGCAATTCGCCCTCACGGAATTGCTCGACTTCAAGCACGTGAAGGTCTATGACGGTTCGTGGACGGAGTGGGGCAACCTCGTCAACGTTCCAGTGGAACGCTGACGAGGAAGGCGAAAGGCAAAAGGCAAAAGGCAAAAGGCAAATGGTTGACCTGATGTTGAAACCCGCACCGCGGGGGTCATCCTTCACCCGTTAATTTCGATCAATGAATGGAGGCGACTATGACGACAAGAGTAGCTCGGATATGGGTATCGACGGCGTTGGCTGGCTTGATGGCGGCATTCGGTGCCGTTGCGCAGGCCAAGGAATGTTATTCACCCGACGCGCGGTCGAAGGAACGCGCATTTTCGCGTGCCGTGATCACCGAGGGCGGCAAGACGGTTTGGCTCGCGGGCCAGACTGCGGCGGCCAACCTCGACTTCGAGGGGCAGACGCGCGAAATCTTCGCGAATCTCGACAAGACCATCAAGGCCGTGGGCGGCAGCGGGTTGAGGGACATTGTGACCATGACGGTGTTCATCAACGACGTGAGGTTGGGCGACCGCTTCGTGGAGATCCGCAAGGAAGTCTTCAAGGAATGCTTTCCGGGGAGCGCGCTGATTACCGTCACCGGCTTCGCCCGGCCCGGCGTCATGGTCGAAGTGCAGGGCATCGCCGTCGTGGGTGGAAAGTAAAGCATTTCTTGCCACAGAGAACACTGAGAACACAGAGATTACCAATAACACCTCCTCCCTATCTTCCTCAGGGGAAGGGGTAATTAATATTCCTTCCCCCTCAGGGGGAAGGTTAGGATGGGGGTGGTTCTCTTGCGATTTCTCTGTGACCTCGCTGCTCTCTGTGGCTGAATTTGATCTTTAAGGAAAAGTAATGGCAAACCTGAAGCAACACAAACTCGGCTGGATCGGCATCGGCCGCATGGGCTACTCGATGGCGGAGCGGCTGGCAAAGGCGGGCTGCGACATCACGGTATGGAACCGCACCCGGGCCAAGGCCGAGCCGCTCGCGAAGGCCGGCGCGAAGATCGCCGGCTCGCTCGCCGAACTCGCCGCGTGCGACATCGTGTTCACCATGGTCTCGACCGGCAAGGACGTGAAGGAGGTGCTGTTCGGGGAGAGCGGCGTCACGTCGAAAGGCAAGGCGCCGAAGATCGTGGTGGATTCGAGCTCGATCTCGCTCGAGGACTCGGCGGAAATCCGCGAAAAGCTCGGCAAGCTGGGCGTGAAGCTCCTCGCCGCGCCGGTATCGGGCAACGACAAGGTGGTCAAGGCCGGCAAGCTGATGTTCGTCATCTCGGGCCCGCAGGATGCCTACGATGCCGCGCGGCCCTACCTCGAGCAAATGGGGCGCGGCTCGAGCTACGTGGGTGAGGGGGAACTCGCGCGCATCGCCAAGATCTGCCACAACGTGATGCTGAGCGTGGTAATCCAGAATCTCTGCGAGATCACCATCCTCGCCGAGAAGGCCGGCATGAAGCGCCATAAATTCCTCGATTTCATCAACAACAGCATATTCGGCTGCATGTTCACGCGCTACAAGACGCCGGCGCTGGTGAACCTAGACTTCCACGTGACCTTCACCCCGGAGCTGCTGCGCAAGGACATCGATCTCGGGCTCGATGCCGGGAAGCGCCTCGGCGTGCCGATGCCGCTTACCTCTGTCGTGCGCGACCTGGTGCAGACCCTGATCGGCAACGGGTATTCTGACCAGGATTTTTCCACGTTGCTCTTGCTGCAGGCGAAGGCCTCTGGTATCGAGCTGAAGCCCGAGAACGTCGAAGTCAGCGACGGCCTCGAATCGTAACGAAAGGGGACAGCCATGACGGCGCAGATTGAGTATCTCGAGGGCACGGCCAACCAGAAGAGCCGGGCCTACTCGCCCGCGGTCATTACCCAGGGCGGCAAGACCATCTGGCTCGCCGGGCAGACCACGACGGTTGATGAGTCCGGCAAGGACATATCCGGAAATTTCGAAGCGCAGGCGCTGGCGATCTTCGCGCTCATGGACAAGACGCTGAAGCGCGCCGGAGGCTCGCTTGCCAACCTGGTTACCATGACCGTTTTCATTACCGACCCGCGTTACGGCGATCCGTTTGTCGGGATCCGCGCGGGGGTATTCAAGGACGGTCGCTTTCCCGCCAGCGCGCTGATCACGGTCACTGCCTTCGCGCGGCCGGGCATCCTGATCGAGATACAGGGCGTAGCGGTGATTTAATCGAGGAGCGAAACCAATGAGACTGCAATCGAGTATTGCCAGTGTGGCGGCGGCTGCCCTGCTGGCAGTCTTTCCGGCCGTTGCCCAGGACTATCCCGTGAAGCCGGTGCGCACGCTCGTCACGCTGCCGCCGGGATCCTCCGCCGACATCATCGCGCGCGTGCTTGGCGAGGGATTGTCACGCTCGCTGGGCCAGCAATTTCTCGTGGACAACCGCCCGGGCGCTGCCGGCAACGTCGCCGCGGCCGCGGCCGCCAAAGCGCCGCCAGACGGCTACACGCTGTTCATCTCGACCTTCAGCACGCACGGCACCAATCCCTCGCTCTATTCGCAGCCCGGCTTCGATGCGGTTCGGGATTTCGTGCCCATCGTGCTGCTCGCTTCCAACCCGAACGTGCTGGTGGTGTTGCCTTCCACGCCGGTCAAGTCGGTAAAGGAGCTGATCGCGCTGGCGCGCGCCCGTCCGGGCGACGTGACCTACTCCTCGGGCGGTGCCGGGACCTCGCAGCACATGGCGGGCGAGTTCTTTCAGCAGCTGGCCGGCGTCAAGCTGACCCACGTGCCGTACAAGGGAACGCCACAGGGCATGAATGGCGTGCTGTCAGGAGAGGTCGTATTCATGTTCCCCAGCGTGCCGGTGGCAATCGGCAACGTGAAGGCAGGAAAGTTGCGCGGCCTGGGCGTCACTTCCGCGAAGCGCGTCGCCTGGTGGCCGGAGATGCCCAGCATCGCCGAATCCGCGCTGCCGGGCTTCGACGTGTCCGCCTGGTTCGGCCTGTCCGCGCCGGCACGGACGCCCGATGCCGTGGTGAAACGTCTCAATGCCGAAGCCAATAAGGTGCTCGCAACGCCGGCAGTGCGCGATAATCTGAACAACCAGGGCATGGAGCTGCACGGCGGCAGCCCGCAGGATTACGGCCGTTTCATCAATGCCGAGCTGGCGCGCTGGGCGAAGGTCGTGAAAACATCGGGCATCAAGCTCGATTAGGTGTCCCGCTGCCGCACTGACAAGGAGAAACGCGTGAAGACTCTCGCAACCATCATTGGAATGGTGTTGGCCACGATCGCGTTGCAGGTCCACGCGCAGAGCTACCCGGTCAGGCCGGTGCGCGTGATCATCGCGTTCCCGCCGGGCAGCGCCACCGACATCATCGGCCGGGTCATCGCGACGAAGGTTACCGAGTTGTGGGGCCAGCCGGCGATAGCGGACAACCGCGGCGGAGCGGGCGGCTCGATCGCCTCGGCGCTGGCGGCGAAGGCGGCGCCGGACGGCTACACGCTGCTCATCAATTCCAACGCGCACGTCGTGAATCCCTCGTTCTATGCCGTCCTGCCCTACAACACGCTCAAGGATTTCACGGACATCATGCCGCTGGTGGCGCAGCCCAATGTCCTGACGGTCAGCCCAGGCACGAAGTTCAGGTCGCTCGCCGACTATCTGGCGGAGGCGCGCGCAAACCCGGGGAAGATCAACATCGCCTTCGCGGGACCGGGCAGCGGCACGCATCTTAATACCGAGAAGTTCCAGCACGACGCGAAGATCAAGTACACGCTGGTGGCGTACAAGGGTTCGGGCGAAATCTTCCCCGACCTGGTCTCCGGGCGCGTCGATTCGTATTTCGCGCCGATCTCGGCGGGGCTGCCGTTCATCCAGGCGGGAAAGCTGCGGGCGCTCGCGATTACTTCCGCCAGGCGCTCGAGCCAGCTTCCGAATGTGCCGACCATCGCGGAATCCGGCGTGCCCGGATTCGAGTTCAACCTGTGGTTCGGGCTGTGGGGCCCGGCGGGCATACCGGCGCCGGTCCTGGCCAGGATTCGCAAGGAATTCGGCGCGGCGCTGGCCGATTCCGCCGTGCGGGGAAGGCTCGGGGAGCTTGGCAACGAGATCATGACCATGCCGCCCGCGCAATTCCGGAAGATGATCGAGACCCAGATCGAGGACACGAGGGTGATCTTCAGGGCGGCGGGCATCAAGCCGCAGTAAGCCGAAGGGCGTGAATCGTGAATAGTGAATGGTGAATCGAGGCGGCCCGTCGCTAGCCGGGTGACAGCCAGGGCCACGCCGCCTGCACCAGCCAGAGCGAAGCGCCCAGGGAGACCGCGGCGATTACGCAGAAATCCCACAAGGCCATGCGCAACCGCAGGCCGACATCGTGCTCGCTGCCCTTGTCGACGATGAAGATGTTCGGGGCGTCGCGGTCCGCCACCGCGTTGCCCTTTGAAAACAGCAGCCGCCCGACAGGGCTCGTTACCAGCGTCTGCCCGAGCGGACGCACAACCAGGCGGTCCGGGTCCGGTTCGCCGGGCGACCGGTCGTCGCGGCGCTGCACGTTGCCGATCACGTAGACGCGGTCGCCATCCCGTATTCCGGCCTCGATTTCGTTGAGTGCGAGGGAAGTGCCAGACGCCGACCGCGGGCGCACCACGGCGTTCCGGGGATCCACCAGGATGCGCCCGGTCTCGTCCTCCAGGTGGAACGGCCGCGCCTTTTCCTGGCCCGATTTCGACACGTGGCCGTCCGGTTCCGTGGCGCGGGCAACGCCCTCGAATTCCGCGAGCCCGATGGCGGCGGATCGCGCCTTCGATCTGGGCAGCGCCCGCACCTGGCGGATCTGTTTCAGCCTCCAGGGGATGTCGATGAACGAGTACACGCAATTGCTGCTGACCCCGATGGCGCCGGCGAAGACGCAGAATAAGCCCCAGTTCTGCCGCGACACGTTGAGTTCAGCCACGAAGTCGCGTGCACCCTGCGGTAATTGCCTGAGGAGAGCATTGAGATAGGGCGGCAGCAGCGACGGCGTCTGCCCGTCCAGCCAGAGCGCGGCGGCATGCGCCAGCGCCAGCGCCGGGACGGTCGTGCTGACGAGCAGGACGGTCCACAACGGCAGCCACATCACGACGCCCAGCCGGGTCGTGCCCATTTGCTCCCGGAAACCCCTGGATGCGATCACCGCGACGAGGGCCAGCGCCCAGGCCAGCAGGAACATCGGGGCCGTGATGATCATGAAGACCGGGAGGGCGACGGTGAGCAGCGCCAGCCACAGCAGCAGCCGCAGAAGCCGGGAGAGCGAGATGAATTTCATGTGATAAGGCGTTTGCGGATAGTGTAACGATTACGCCGGCTTGTCGGCTTGCCGTGTCGGCCCCTTCACAACCTCCGGCAATGATATCAACGGCCCCCGGGGCCTTCCTCTTGGGTTACGATTCACGACTCACGATTCACGGTTCACGACAGTTCAACATATGAAATTCCGCAAGCTGGGCCGCAACGGCCCGACCGTTTCCGCGATCAGCATGGGGCGCGGGGCGCAGCCGATCAAGTTCGAGGACACGGAGTTGGTGCGGGCTTTCAACGGCGCGATCCGACGCGCCTGCGACCTCGGCATCAACTGCTTCGACTCGTCCGACGCCTACTGGGGCACGCGCCACGAGGTGCTGCTGGGGCGCGCCCTGCAGGGCTTTCGCGACCAGGTGATGATCACGAGCAAATTCGGGAACATCGACCTGCCGGACGGCAGGAAGGCCACCAACGGCCGCCCCGAGTACGTTCTCCAGTGCTGCGACGCGAGCCTCGCGCGCCTGGGCGCTGATGTGATCGACATCTATTACCTGCACCGCGTGGATCCCAACGTGCCGATCGAGGAGACCGTCGGCGCGATGGCGCGGCTCGTCGAGCAGGGCAAGGTGCGCTGGCTGGGCGTGTGCGAGGTCGGCCCGGAGACGCTGCGTCGCGCGCACCAGGCGCATCCCGTCTCGATACTCCAGTCGGAATACTCCCTCTGGTTCCGCGAGATGGAGCGCGACATCCTGCCGGTCTGCCGCGAACTCGGCATCGGCTACGTCGCCTACGCGCCGCTGGGCCGCGGCCTGCTCACGGGGCGCATCCGCAGCGAGGACGACCTGCCGCCGAACGATCGCCGCCGCAAGCATCCCCGCTTCAAGCCCGAGAACCTGGCGAAGAACGTGAAGCTGGTGGAGGAACTGGAAGCGATGGCGAGGGGCCAGGGCGTGACGGCGGCCCAGCTCGCGCTCGCCTGGATACTGGGGCAGGGCGAGGACATCGTGCCGATACCCGGCACCAGTCACGCGAAGAACGTCGAGCTCAACGCGGCGGCCGCCGACATCCGGCTGTCGCCGGAGAAGCAGGCCCGGCTCTCGGAAATCTTCGGCATCGGCGCCGGCGCGGGCAAGCGCTACGGCGAGCACATGATCAGGGGGGTCGGAATCTAACTGCCGTGATGAGTGATGAGTGATGAGTGATGAGTGATGAGTGATGAGTGATGAGTGATGAGGGATGACCCAGTTTGCAGTTTGCAGTGGGCAGTTTGCAGTTGCTGCCAACTGGCGGCTGACGGCTCCCTCCGAGGGATGAGGAGGCGTTGAGATGAACTACAAGAAATCGGAAGCGAAGGAAGCGGCGAAGGCGCAGTTCCGGGGGGTGTGGGCGGCGATCACCACGCCGTTCACGCCGGATGACCGGCTGGACGAGGCCGGGTTGCGGCGCAACATGCGCCATTACACCGATGTCCTGCGCGTGGACGGGATCTTCTGCGCCGGCACCATGGGCGAGTTCTGGGCGCTGACGAAGGAGGAGCGCAAGCGCGTCACCGAGATCGTCGTCGAGGAAGCGCGCGGGAAATGCAAGGTGATCGCCCACACCGGGCATCACTCGCCCAACGAGACGATCGATCTCACGCGCCACGCGGAAGCCGCGGGCGCCGACTTCGCGATCGTGATCAACCCCTACTATCCGGCCGCCGGCGAGCAGCAGATCTACGAGTGGTTCGAAATCGTCGCATCCCGCGTCGACATCGGCGTCTGGATGTTCGACACGCCGTTCTCGGGCATCGGCCTGTCGGTCGAGCTGACGGCGCGCATCGCGGCGCTGGAAAACATCTGCGGGCTCAAGTGCTCGCGTCCCATCGAGCACTACGCGAAGGTGCGCAAGCTGTGCGGGGAGCGGATCGTGATCAGCCACCCGGCCGAATCGGAATCGCTGAAGTTGATGCGCGATCACGGGCAGCGCGTCCATATGTCCTCGGCCTCGCCGTATCTCTACCAGGTCGCGGGCTGGCTGCCGATGCGCGATTACACGGAAGCGGCGCTCGCCGGGCGCTTCGCGGAAGCGGAGAAAATTTCGAGGGAGCTTGATGCCATCCGCCCCATCCACGAGAAATGGTTGCGGGACCCGTGGCACCAGAACGAGATCATCCCCATCCAGTACCTCAAGGCGTGGGCCGAGCTGCTCGGCATGGCCGGCGGGCACGTGCGCGCGCCGCTGCCGCAGGTCACCGTGGAGGAGCGGCAATTGATGCGCGCCGAGCTGGAACGGTCCGGGCTGCTTGCGAAACTGCAGCGGGCGAGAGCCGCCTAAAGCAATGATGAATGATGAATGATGAATGATGAATGATGAATGATGAGTGAAGTGTGACGTGGAAACCCTGAAAAGGATCTCCTTTTGCCTTGTGCCATTTGTCTTGTGCCTTGGTATTGCTGGCGCGAACGCACAGCAATACCCGAGTAAGCCGATCCGGTTCATCGTGCCGTGGACCGCGGGCAGCGGCACCGATCTCCTGTCGCGCGCGTTCGCGCAGGAGCTGACGAAGGCGGCCGGCCAGCCGGTGGTACTGGACAACCGTGGCGGGGCGGGTGCGACGATCGGCACCGAGCTTGCGGCAAAATCTCCATCAGACGGCACCGTGATCTACGTCGGCGGCTCGGTCTCGATGGTGATCAGCCCGGTCATCTATCCCAGGGTCGGCTACGACCCGATCAGGGATTTCACGCCGGTGTCGCTGGTGACCCAGTTCTTCAACGTCGCGACGGTGCATCCGTCGCTACCCGTGCAATCGATGCGGACGCTGATCGAGCTTGCCCGGGCCCGGCCGGGGGAAATCGTGATGGGTTCCGCCGGCAGCGGCTCCACCAGCCACCTCGCCGGGGAGCTTTTCAACAGCATGGCGAAGACCCGCATGCTGCACGTGCCGTACAAGAGCGGCGGGCAACTGGTGATCGCGCTGTTGTCGGGAGAGGCGCAGATCTCGTTCTCCCCGGCGTCGACGGTGCTGAACAACGCGCGGGCTGGAAGGGTGCGGATGCTCGCTGTGTCGAGCCCGAAGCGCCTTGCCAACCTGCCCGACCTGCCGACTATTGCGGAGACGGTTCCCGGTTACTCCTTCGACGGCTGGCAGGGGATATTGCTGCCGGCGGGCGCGCCCGCCGAGATCGTGCGCCAGCTGAATGCAGTGATCCTGAAGGCGATCAACACCCAGGAGTTCCGGGATTACGTCGCGCGCGAGGGCTCGGTGCTGGTCGGCAGCACGCCGGAAGAGTTCGCGGCGCACCTGCGCGCCGAAGTCGCCAAGCTCACGCCCATCATCCGGGCGAGCGGCGCCAGGGCTGAGTAGGAAGGGGTGATTCGTTACTCGTTTCTCGTTACTCGACCCCATTCCCAGGGACACCCCGAGCTAGTCAAAAGCAACGAGCAACGAAAAACGAGCTACGAGCTACGAGAAACGAGCTACGAGAAACGAGAAACGAGAAACGAGAAACGAGCAACGAGCAACGATCCACGACCAACGGAGCAACAATGGACAACGACTGGAGCAAGGTGCGCCACGATCTCGACAAGTCGGACAACTTCGAGGCGATCAGCAATTCACCGTGGTACACCGACGCGGTCTACGACAAGTTCACCGACGCGGAATTCGCGCGGCGCCACGAGGCGGCGCGAAAGCTGATGGCGCGCGACGGCTTCGATGCGCTGATACTCACGGGCGGCCCCGACATCTATGCCCACGGCAGCGGGGTGGTGTGGGGCTCGGGCCTGATGGACGACAGAGGCATGTGCCAGTACATGGTGCTGCCGCTGAAGGGCGAGCCGACGCTGATCTACCCCCACTACGGCTGCCACATCGAGGCGGCGCGGAAAATGGTGTCGGTGAAAGACGTGAGGAGCGGCCAGCACGGGAAATACGGCAAGGCGGTCGCGGAAAGACTGATCGAGTTGAACCTGCAGAAAGGCCGCATCGGCATCACCGCGGCGAACCGCACCGGGCCCGAGTACATGGGCGTGCAGGCTTTCACCGACATGCAGAAGCTGCTGCCGCAGGCGACGTTCGTGTTCTCCGCGACGCTCCTGCACGAGCTGACCTACCGCAAGAGCCCGGAGGAGCTGCGCGCGATGGCCAAGGCCGGCCAGTTCGCGATCAAGGCGCTGGAAGCGGTGAAGGCGACCGCGAAGCCGGGGGTGCGCGAGTACCAGCTGGCGGGGGCGGTGGCGAACGCGGTGTTGAGCGCCGGCGGCCGCTACCACCTCTTGATGATTGGCTCGACCTCGATGCACGACCCCAAGATCATCTTTCCCAATCCCAATCCGTCGGCGCGGGTGCTGAAGGAGGGCGACATCATACTGGCCGAGCTGGC
The DNA here is from genome assembly GCA_964521405.1 of uncultured Streptomycetaceae bacterium. Lineage (GTDB taxonomy): Bacteria > Pseudomonadota > Gammaproteobacteria > Burkholderiales > SG8-41 > SG8-41. The sequence goes on from CAZFRR010000116.1 coordinate 52,386, forward strand.
GATGTCGTACATGGGCTACTCGGCGAAGATCGGCCACCCGGTCAGCATCGGCAGACCGACCGAGCAATACCGGGCGTTCTTCAAGGACGTGGTGCTCGGCGGCTTCAATGACGTCGCCGCGCTGCTGAAGCCCGGCACCACGCTGGAAGAGGTGCGCAAGGTGGGCGCCCAGACCTTCCGCAAGCGCGGCGGGCAGTCGCGGCCGACCATCATGCACGGGCTCGATCTCATCACCTCGGTGCCGTTTGTCCGCTGCGATCGCATCCGCGCCGAGCCCTACGAGACGACGATGCAGCCGGGCATGACCTACAACATCGAGATCACGCCGGTGGACAAGGAAGGCATCTTCGGCATCTTCTACTCGCGTTCGTTCGCCATCACGGAGTCCGGGAAACAGGACCTTACGCCGTATCCGGCGGACGAGATCCTCGTCGCCGGATGAGGCGTGACTGACAGGCCGCGGGTAGCATTGACGCTTGCGAAGTCACGCCTCATGTATATATACCCATCCAGGGAATCTTGAATTCGGAGGGCATGATGAGGGTTGGAACCTTTTTATCGGCCGCGCTCATAGCGGCTTCGGCCTGCCCTGTTACGGTGACGAGCGCGGCCGATTATCCCAGCCGCTCGATCCGGCTGATCATGCCGAACGCGCCGGGCAGCTCGGCTGATACCCTGGGCCGCATCGTGGCGGTAAGGCTGGGCGAAGCACTCGGCCAGCAGTTGGTGGTGGACAACCGCGCGGGGGCTGGCGGGTCGCTCGGCCTGGAGATCGGGAAGAACGCGAACCCGGACGGTTACACGCTCATCACGTCGTCGCTTTCGGCTCTCACCGTGTCCCCGCACATCCGCAAGGACCTCGCCTACGACCCGATTAAGGATTTCGAGTACGTCGCGATGTACTCTCGGCAGGGTGCCGTGCTCGTCGTCTACCCGGGGCTGCCGGTGAAGAGCGTGAAAGAGCTGATCGAATATGCGAAGGCAAGGCAAGGAAACGTCAACATGGCCTCAGCCGGGCCCGGCTCCACCAGCCATTTCAACGGCGTCGCGTTCATGATTGCCGGGGGATTCAGTTCGCTGCACGTGCCATACAAGGGCGGGGGGCCCTCTACCGCCGCCGTCGTGGCAGGGGAATCGCACTGGACGATGCCGCCGTCGGCGGCGGTCATGACCCTGGTGAGGGCGGGCCGGTTGCGCGCGCTGGGCCATACATTCCCGCAGCGAACACCGCTGCTCCCCGACATGCCGGCCCTCGCGGAAGCGTTGCCGGGATTCAAGTACGTCGCTATTTCCGGCTTGCTTGCGCCCCGGGGCGTGCCGAAGGTCATCCTCGACAAGATACACGTGACCGTGGGCCGGATCGTCAATACCCCGGAAGCGCGGGAGCAGTTTGCATTGCAGGGCTCCGAGCCGGCGACCGGAACTCCCGCGGAATTCCGCAGGTTCGTGCACGAGGAGCTCGTGGAATCGGGCAAGCTGGTGAAGGTCATTGGGCTTAAAGTCGAGTGATACGGGATGCGAGATGCGAGATGCGAGATGCGAGATGCGGGATACGGGATAAGTGACGCAAGGGTGTTGGCGAATTAACCAGGGAAGGGAAATGGCGAAGAAAGCAATCAAGACGGCCAAGACAAAGAGCAAGGCCGAGAGAATCAAGTACCCGCGCATCGATCCACGCGCCGCGGAGAATTTTGTGTCGCTGCAGGAGATCGTGGCGACGGCGCGGAAAAATCTTCCGCGGGCGCTGTGGGACCATCTGTCGGGCGGCTCGGATTCCGAGACCACGTTACTGCGCAATCGCCAGGCGCTCGACAGCCTCGCGCTGCGCCAGCGCGTGCTGGTGGACGTGAGGAAGATCGATATCACGACGACGCTGCTCGGGCAGAAATTGTCGAGCCCGGTGTTCCTCGCCCCGGTCGGCGGTTTCGTCGGTTTCGCGCACCCCGAAGGCGCTTGCAATGTCGCGCGGGCGGCGGTCGCGCATGGCACCACCGCGTTCATCAGCACGGCAGCCAAGCCGGGGCTGGAGGAAGCGGCCGCGGCGGTCAGGGAGCCGCTCATCTTCCAGCTCTACGTCCGGGCTGACCGCAAGTGGGTGGAGGACATTCTCGACCGGGCGAAGGACGCCGGCTACCGCGCGCTGTGCGTTTGCGTGGACCGCAACTACTACGGCCGCCGCGAGCGCGACATCATCTCGCGCGCCAACGTGCGCGAGGGCTTCGGCGATCCCTCGTTCCAGATGGGCCTCAAGTGGTCCGACCTCGTCTGGATGAAGAGCCGCATGGGGCTGCCGCTGATCGTCAAAGGCGTCGCGACGGCGGAGGATGCGAAGCTCTCGGT
>CAZFRR010000117.1:0-3901 GCA_964521405.1 uncultured Streptomycetaceae bacterium
CCGGGCGGCACCTCCGACATCATCGGGCGCGCGCTGGGGCAGAAGCTGTCCGAAGCGTGGAAGCAGCCCGTCATCATGGACAACCGCGTGGGAGTCGCCGGCAGCATCGGCGCGGCGGCCGCGGCGAAATCACCGCCCGACGGCTATACCCTGCTGGTGGGTAACGTCGGGCCGGTGGCCGTCAACAACAGCATCTACAAGTCGACGGGCTACGATCCGCTCAAGGACTTCACGCCCATTACCCTGGCGGTAACGGCGCCGCAGATCGTAGTGGTGCACCCGTCAGTGCCGGCGAAGACGTTCCGGGAATTCTCCGCGCTGGTGAAAGCCCACAAGGGCAAGATCACCTTCGGCTCGAGCGGTCCGGGCAGCATTTCCCACCTCTCGGGGGAACTCTACAAGCGCATGACCAAGACCGACATGCTGCACGTCCCGTACAAAGCTTCGGCGTTCATCACCACCGCCCTGCTGGGCGGGGAAATAGACGTGGTGTTCTCCGACATGGCGGTGGTACTGCCGCACGTCCAGGCCGGCCGGCTGCGCGCGCTTGCGGTCACCGGGCCCAAGCCGACCCCGCTGGTTCCCGGCCTGCCTACCGTTTCCGAATCGGGAGTGCCGGGTTTCGCGATGACCAGCTGGTGGGGAGTGCTCGGGCCCGCCGGCATACAGCAGCCCATCGTGACGCGGCTTAACACGGAGCTCGGACGCATCCTGCGGCTCCCGGACGTCCAGAAAAACTTCGCCACCCTCGGCGTGGATGCCGCCACCAGCTCGCCCGAGGAGTTCAGCGCCTTTATCAGGGTCGAGTTCGACAAGTACGCGAAGCTGATTCAGGAAATCGGCATTGAGAAGCAATGATGAATTATGAATGATGAATTATGAATTAACCCCAACCCACACCAAGACAAGACGGCGCTGCGGAATCCGCAGCGCCGTTTTTATTTCCTTCAATTCACGAATCCCGTATCTCGTATCTCGTATCCCCCATCTCGTCATTCATCATTCATCATTCATCATTCATCATTGGGTCTGTAGTCCCGCTTCCTTGATCAGCTTCTCATAGCGCACGTTCTCGCTCCGCAATAGTTTCATGAAGGCCTCGGGCGAGGAATCGTCCACCGGGTCCGCGCCCTGGGTCAGGAAGCGCTGTTTCGTCTGCGGGTCGCGCAGGACCGTCTTGATGTCGGCGGCGAGCTTGTTGACGAGGGCCTTCGGAGTGCCGGCCGGCACGAAGATGCCGAACCATGCCGCATGCTCGGCAGTGGGCAACCCCGCTTCCGCGACCGTCGGCACGTCGGGCAGCGCCGGGATGCGCCGGGGCGTGGTCACGGCGATCGCGCGAGCGCGCCCGTCCTTCACCATCTGCACCGCCGCGGGCGCGGCGTAGACGAAGAAGTGCGTGCGCCCGGAGAAAATATCCGACCAGCCATCGGCGATGAGCTTGTAGGGCACGTGTACGGTCTGGAGGTTCGCGGCGCGCGCGACGATCTCCGCGCCGAAGTGGGAGATCGAGCCGACGCCGACGGAGGCATAGTTCAACTGGCCGGGCCGGGCTTTCGCGTAGGCGATGAATTCCTGGAGCGTTTTCACCGGCAGGAGGTTCGACACGCCCACGATGTTGGGTATGTCCGTCACCTGCACGACAGGCGCGCCGTCCTCGAACGGGCGATAGGGCATCTTCTTCTGGAGCATGGGCGAAGTCAGGTACGGCGAGCCGAACAGGCCCATCGTGTAGCCGTCGGGGGTTGCGTTGAGCACGATAGGCGTGCCGATCAGGCCGCCCGCGCCGGGGCGGTTGTCCACCACCACCTGCACCTTGTAGAGCTCGCCCAGCGCCTGCCCGATCGTGCGGCCCAGGAAATCGCTCGCGGTTCCCGGCGGGAACGGCACCACCAACCGGATCGGCCGGTTCGGAAAAGACTGCGCCAGACTGGCAGTGGGCGCGAGCAGCAATGCGCCGCCCGCTATCCCGATGATCGCCACAATGACACGCCGCAATGTGCGCATATTATTTTCCTCTCGTCTCAGGGTTATTCGGCGCGCACGCCGGCGGCCTTCAGCACTTTTCTCCGCTCGGCTATCTGGGCGTGAACGAACTTGTCGAAATCCGCGGGCGCCATCGTCTGCGGTGTCGCGCCCTGGGACAGGATCCGCTCCCTGACTTCAGGCGACTCCAGGGCGCGGGCAACCTCCCCGGCGAGCGTATTGACCACGGCACGCGGGGTCCTGGCCGGGGCAAAAATCCCGAACCATCCGTCATATTCGAAACCGGGCAAGGCGGCCTCGGCGAACGAAGGCACTTCGGGCAGGTTCGGCACGCGCCGGGAGGTGCTGACCGCCAGCGCCAGCAGCCTGCCGCTGCGGATCAACGGCAGGGCCGGCACTACCGGCGACAGCACGAACTGGTTGCGCCCGGCCATGGTGTCGATCATCGCTTCGGGAACGCCCTTGTAGGGAACGTGCACAATGGTGATGCCCGCTGCCAGCCTGAGCAGTTCGGTGGCGTAGTGAGTGCCGCTGCCAATGCCGGCAGAGCCGTAGGCCAGTTCGCCGGGTTTTTGCCGGGCCAACGCGAGCAACTCCGCCGCCGATTTCGCTCCCAGCGACGGCGCTACCACCAGTACCAGCGCCGTGCTGGCGACCTGCGTGACTCCCGCAAAGTCCTTCACCGAGTCGTAGGGCAGCTTGTCGTAGAGCGCCGCGCTGACCGCAAACCCGGACGAGGTCAGCATCAGCGTATGTCCGTCGGGCGTGGAGGAAGCGACAATGCCCCCCGCCACCGTGCCGCCGGCGCTCGGTCGGTTGTCCGCGACGATTTGCTGGCCCCAGCGTTCCGACAGCTTCGGCCCGATCGCCCGTGCCAGAAAGTCGCTCTGGCTCCCCGCAGAGAACGGCACGACGATGCGGATCGGCTTGCTGGGGTACGGCTGCGCCGGCTCGGCAGCGAAGGCGGCGAGCAACGCACCCGTCCCTAAAGCGATCGACATCCGCCAGTTCTTCATTCATCCCGCCTGACTGGATTACTGGTTCTCATAGCGTATTGCGTCCGCATTATGAGCGCAATTGCAATCGCGCGTTCCTGAGGCTAAATTACCGGCGCGCGCTGCCGTCAAAGGAGAGCCATCCATGGCATTAGTCGTCAACGAGAGCACCGTCGGCTCCGAGCCCCTCGAGGCCGGCGTCGGGCGCCAGCGCCTGCTGACCGAGGCCAGGGTGAAAGGCGCCCGCATCCGGCTCGACCGCTGGACGCTCGCCCAGGCGGCGTCCGCCGCGCTGGAGGTGCCGGCATCCAACCTGGCCTGGTTCCAGGTGCTCGAGGGCGAAGCCACGCTCCGGCACGCGGCCGGCGAAGAAAACCTCACCCGCGCGCACATCGTGTTTCTCCCGCCGCGCTTCCGCGGCACGCTCGCGAGCCGCGCGGGTGCCGTGCTGCTCCATGCCGAATTACCGGACGCCGGCCGCTTCGATCCCGGGTTCTCGTCCAGTTCGCCGAAGCTCAACGTGGTGGATTGGACGCGCGAGCCGGTGCTCGACTCCCAGCACGACGCGCGCAAGCGCATCTACATTGCGACGCCGAAGCTCTTCGGCACCAAGGCCATCAAGGGCGAGATGATCATCTACCCGCCGGGCACGGAAGCAGCCAACCACCACCACGAGGGCGCCGAGCATTTCATGTACGTCACCCAGGGCCGCGGCACCGCCTGGGCGAACGAGAAGCCTTTCCCGGTGAAAAAAGGCGATCTCATCTACTACGCCGACCACGAGCGGCATTACCTGCGCTGCGAGGGCGCAGAGGACATGGTGTTCGTCGAGTTCTTCGTGCCGGGCGAGTACCAGACCATCTGGGCGCCGGGCGCCTCGGTGTGCACCTGGCTGCCCACCGGGCGCGACATCCAGGGAC
>CAZFRR010000118.1:0-23024 GCA_964521405.1 uncultured Streptomycetaceae bacterium
ACCTCGTACGCCAGCAACGGACCGGCGATGTTGCCGACCTTCAGCATGAAGCCGGGCCAGTTGGTGCCGAACTGGAACGACATGACGATGCCGGTGACGACGCCCATCGCGAAGGTAAGCGCGAAAATCTTGACCCACAGCTTGTAGGTTTCCAGCCAGGCGGCCTCGCCGGTGCGCGCGTACTGCGTGCGGAAATAGACCAGGATCCACGCCAACCCGATGGTGATGGTCGGGAACAGGATGTGAAACGCGATATTCAGCCCGAACTGGGCCCGGGCGAGGAGGAGGGGGTCGCTGGTGTCCATGGGGGATTCCCCGAAATTGTATGCCTGATAGAGACAACCGGGGGTAATGCTCTTGCCAAGGCCTGATCGGTCCTTGGCTATAGTGTGTCGGCCCCCTTGAAACGGGCGCCAACCCCCCAATATCCATTAAATCCGGACGCTTGCGCGCCGGTTTAATTCCGCGTATTGGAAAGGACAGCGTCGCTGCCGCTCAATTCTTGGCGGGATAAAGTTACGATATAACCATGCGCTTCGACAAGTTCACCACCCAGTTTCAGCAGGCCTTCGCCGACGCCCAGAGCCTGGCGGTCGGCAATGACAATCCGTACATCGAGCCCCAGCATCTGCTCACCGCGCTGCTCAACCAGGAGGGCGGCGGCGGCGCTTCGCTCCTGGCGCGCTCCGGCGCCAACGTCGGCGGATTGCGCTCGGCGCTGAAGAGCGCGATCGACCGCCTGCCCAAGGTGGAAGGCGCGGGCGGCGAGGTCAACGTCTCGCGCGAGCTCTCCAACCTGCTCAACCTCACCGACAAGGAGGCCCAGAGGCGCGGCGATCAATACATCGCATCCGAGCTCTACCTGCTGGCGGCGACTCACGACAAGGGCGAGTCCGGCAAGCTCCTGAAGCAGCACGGCGTCAACCGCCAGGCGCTGGAGCAGGCGATCAGCGCGGTGCGCGGCGGCGAGGGCGTGCAGAATCCCGAATCGGAGGGGAGCCGCGAGGCGCTGAAGAAATACACGCTCGATCTTACCGAGCGCGCCCGCACCGGCAAGCTCGACCCCGTGATCGGTCGCGACGACGAGATCCGGCGCGTGATCCAGATCCTGCAGCGGCGCACCAAGAACAACCCGGTGCTGATCGGCGAGCCGGGCGTGGGCAAGACCGCCATCGTGGAGGGGCTCGCCCAGCGCATCGTCAACGGCGAAGTGCCGGAGTCACTCAAGGGCAAGCGCGTGCTGTCTCTCGACATGGCGCAGCTCCTGGCCGGCGCCAAATACCGCGGTGAATTCGAGGAGCGGCTGAAGACGGTCCTCAAGGAAATCTCCCAGGACGCCGGCCAGACCATCGTCTTCATCGACGAGCTGCACACCATGGTGGGCGCCGGCAAGGCCGAGGGCGCCATCGATGCCGGCAACATGCTGAAACCGGCGCTGGCGCGCGGCGAGCTGCACTGCGTCGGCGCGACCACGCTCGACGAATACCGCAAGTACATCGAGAAGGACGCCGCGCTCGAGCGCCGCTTCCAGAAGGTGCTGGTGGACGAGCCCACGGTGGAATCGACCATCGCCATCCTGCGCGGGCTGCAGGAGAAATACGAGGTTCATCACGGCGTGGAGATCACCGACCCCGCGATCGTCGCGGCGGCCGAGCTCTCGCACCGCTACATCACCGACCGCTTCCTGCCAGATAAAGCGATCGATCTCATCGACGAGGCGGCGTCCCGCATCAAGATGGAGATTGACTCCAAGCCCGAGGAGATGGACAAGCTCGACCGGCGGCTGATCCAGCTGAAGATCGAGCGCGAGGCGGTGAAGAAGGAGAAGGACGAAGCCTCGAAGAAGCGTCTCGCCGCCCTCGAGGCCGAAATCCAGGCGCTCGGGCGCGAGTATGCCGACCTGGAGGAGATCTGGAAGGCGGAAAAAGCCGAGGTGCAGGGCTCCGCTCATATCAAGGAAGCCATCGATCGCTTGCGCGCCGAGATGGTGCAGCTGCAGCGTCAGGGCAAGTTCGACAAGGTCGCCGAGCTGCAATACGGCAAGCTGCCGCAGCTCGAGGCGCAGCTGAAGCACGCCGACAAGCCCCGGGCGGCGGGCAGGCCGCGGCTCTTGCGCACGCAGGTGGGCGTGGAAGAGATCGCCGAGGTGGTTTCGCGCTCAACCGGCATTCCCGTCTCCAGGATGATGCAGGGCGAGCGCGAGAAGCTCCTGCAAATGGAGAACAAGCTGCACCAGCGCGTGATCGGCCAGAACGAGGCGGTCCGGCTCGTGTCCGACGCCATCCGCCGCTCGCGCGCCGGGCTGGGGGATCCCAAGCGCCCGTACGGCTCGTTTCTCTTCCTGGGGCCGACCGGCGTGGGCAAGACCGAGCTCTGCAAGGCGCTCGCCGAGTTCCTGTTCGATTCCGAGGACCATCTCGTGCGCATCGACATGTCGGAATTCATGGAGAAGCACTCGGTCGCGCGGCTGATCGGCGCGCCCCCGGGCTACGTCGGCTACGAGGAAGGCGGCTACCTCACCGAACTCGTGCGCAGAAAACCGTACTCGGTGATCCTGCTCGACGAGGTCGAGAAGGCGCACCACGACGTCTTCAACGTGCTGCTGCAGGTGCTCGACGACGGCCGCATGACCGACGGCCACGGGCGCACCGTGGACTTCAAGAACACGGTGATCGTGATGACCTCGAACCTAGGCTCGCAGATGATCCAGCAAATGGCGGGCGACGACTATCAGCTCATCAAGACCGCCGTGCTGGGCGAAGTGAAGGCGCAGCTGCGGCCGGAGTTCGTCAACCGCATCGACGAGATGATCGTGTTCCATGCGCTGGAAGAAAAGCACATCAAGTCCATCGTGAAGATCCAGCTCGGGCTGCTCGAGCAGCGGCTGGCCCAGCTCGAGTTGCGGCTCGAGGTGAGCGACGCGGCGTTGAAGGAGCTTGCCGCAGCCGGTTTCGACCCGGTCTACGGCGCGCGCCCACTGAAGCGCGCGATCCAGGCCGGCATCGAGAACCCGCTCGCCAAGGCCATCCTGGAAGGCAAGTTTGCGGCGAAGGACGCGATTCGCGTGGATCACAGGAAGGGTGGCTTTACCTTCGAAAAATCCCAGGCGGTCGCCACCGCGGCGGCCTGAAAGCTTACAATCTGCGGCATTCACCTGGACGTTGCCGCTGATGGCCATCCACCAGATCCAGATCCGCCACGACGAGGCCGAGGACCGCCTGCTGTTGAGGCTGTCCACGACCGACCAATGCGAGTTCCGGTTCTGGCTCACGCGCCGCTTCACCAAGCGGCTGTGGGCGATGCTGGTGCAGATGCTGGAATGGGACCGGGCGGTGAAGGAGCAGTTGAATCCCGAAGTCCGCCGCACCGTGCTCGATATCCAGCACGAGGGCTATTCGCAGCAGGCCAATTTCTCGAAGGAATTCGAGGAGCCCACGCCGGAAGTCCCGCGCCGCCTGCCGCTCGGCGAGGCGCCGGTGCTGCTGGCCAGGGCCAATGGCAAGAAAAGCGATAACGGCGTCCAGCTGCTGGGCCTGCACCCGCTGCAGGGGCAGGGGATAGACATCACCCTAGACACGAGGCTGCTGCATATATTCACACGGCTGCTGCGCGAGCAGGTGGCGAAGACCGACTGGGACGTGAATCTTGCGCTCTACGAGGCGGCGCAGGAAGCTGTGACGGCGCAGGAGACGACCCCTCGCAAGCTCAATTAGCGTTAAAACGGGACCCTGCCGGGCCCGTTTTAACTGCGCGCGTTCGAGACGGACCGATTGCCGCTCAACGCGCGCGGATTGTCGCATGGATCTCTATTCTGCGGCCGCCTGTAAACTGTCATTCCCTATAGCAGTGTGTCGCCCGCCGGCATTGGAGATCATGATGATGATGCCCGCCCAGAACCCGTGCGAAACCCAAAGTCCAACACACTGCTAGGGCGATAGAATAACGACGAGGAAACTGGGGCAGTGGGCCGGCGAGGCGGAGAGCCATGACCAAGCGAAATCGAAAAAGGAACAACGGGCCCGCGCGGCCGATCAAGACCCGGCGCGACTTTGAGCGCGCGTCAACCGTAGTTAAGCGGCTCTCCGGTGATGCCGGCTTGGACTCCGCTGCCGAGCTGCGCATGCAATCGTTGCTCCGGGAACTGGACAAGTTCGATGAGCCTGCAGAAGAGGCGAGCGAGAATCCTCCGGATGACTTCGATTATTCCGGGCCGCGCCGGCGCTGGTCGGACGATGCCTCCGGCTCTGAATGATCACCTATCACTGGTTTTCCGCCTACTGCCTCAATCCAAAAGCCGCGGCGAGTTGTTCCTTCACCGCTTTGACCGCGGCCGCATGCGCCTCGGCGTTGTAGGCGAGCGTCGGTCCCAATTCCACGCAGGGGTCTTTATAGGTGAACGTCTGGCCAGTTCGGCTGTTGATTACCCGGCCGTTCTGGACCTCGTGCATTGTGCAGTTTCGCGTGGTCTCCGAGTTGGCGGCTGTTACCGGGGTCTTGAAGCCCGGGTTGTCGAACACGTGTTGTGCGTTCGGATACTCGGCCAGCTCCACGTCCTTGCCGGCAGCGCGCAGCCGCGCCACGTAGGGACGGCACGGCGCGACGGGAACATAGTCATCCGCGGCGCCATGATGAATTCGGATGGGCCGGTCGGTCACCCCACCGTCCTCCCGAAAGGTCGTGTTGCATGCCGCATAGAAGGTGATATAGGCGGCGTACTCCAGTCCAGTTGGACCGTGCATGCGCTGGAAGCGCTGGACACTCGCGTATAAGGCCGCCTGCCCGCCGCGCGAGAATCCCATGATTGCGATACGGGCCGGATCAATGCGCGGGTGGCGCGCCAGCAGCTCGAGCGCGCGGTAAGCGTCCACGATCATCGCGAGCCGCCCCAGCTGGGCCTGGCCACCGGTCTTCACGTTATTAGTGTTGACGAGGCCGCGTCCGGTGAAACTGTCCATGACGAATGTCGCGATTCCCATGCCGAGGAGTTCCTGCGTCCAATGGTCAGCAATCCTCGAATTGACGCCCCCTGAGCCATGAAGGAATACGACTGCGGGAAGGCGATCTGTGCCGGGACGCGGTAGACGCAACTCGCCCGCGATGGTGACCGGCTGGCCTTCCTTCACGCCGTTCAGGAACTGCTCGTCGGTGAGCGTGGTCGTGCGCACCGCGTGGATTTCGATGCGAGCGGTCTGGGAATAGGACGCGGTTGGAGACTGCAGGGTAACAAATGCCAGCAACAGGATGAAGCGGTATGAAGAATTCATGAGATTCTCCTTCGTAGGACCGTCACCTACAAGTTTAAGCGTTTCCAGTAGCCGGTGAGCTCCAGGTAGCCCAGGCCGGCCGGTTTTCCATCGCGCAGCGCGCGCACCGCGCCTTCCCAGTAGATCGTGCCGGCGGAGGCGCGCGTGTCATGCTCCTGGTCATCGAAGAGCGGCTCGATCGCGTATTCACGATCACCCGCCCGTACCAGGAACGCTACCGGGTAGCGGGTTCCGGTGCGCGCTGATTGCCACTCGCGACTGGGAATGAAGCGCACTTCGTCCGGCGAGAACACCGTGAGGCGGCCATCGGCGTGGCGCAGAGAAGCGCCGGCCCAAAAACTCCCACCCGCCTTGCCGCGCATGCGAAACGCCATCAGCGCCGACCCGTCGTCGAGGTTGATGCCGATCCAGTCCCAACCGGTGGCTTCCTTCTCCAGGTATTGAGAGGACCACTCGTGATCGAGCCACGCGGTTCCGGTCACCCGCCGCTCGATCCCGCCGCGAGTCAGTTTTCCTTCCGCCTTCAGATGCGGCAGGCTGTAGTAATAGCTGGCGGATTCGGGAGCCGGCCCTTTACGGCTGAAGCCAGACTCTCCCTGCAGCAGGGGCGGCTGGGTTGCCGCACATTGAAGTTCCAATGAAAACTCCCGGGCCGGAATGCGCGCGCGATAGGCGTTTTCTTCCTGGTGAAGCCGCCAGTCGTCGATCCAGACCCGCGTGCGTCCCGCTTCGGCGCCGGCCAGCCCGAAGCCCGCGCGCGCCGCGCGCTGGTCGTGAATGAGCCGGCCGTGCGCGGGATCGGAGAGCGCGGCATGCGCGACCAGGATCTGGCGCGGCGTGAAGCGGCTGGGATTGTCGTGCTGCAATTGCGGCCGCGCCCGGAAGAAGGTGACCTGGAAGCCCAGCGGCTTCCCGGCATCCTGCAGCCAGCCGGTGAGATACCACCATTCGAGACGGAATTCCGGGTGGCTCCCTTCGTCCAGGGGGAATCGCAGCCGGTAGCCCGGGACTACGGGAGCGAAAGGAGTGACTCGTTGCTCGTTGCTCGTTGCTCGTGCCAGGCTTAAAGGTGCGCTCAGCGCGCCAGCCAGCCACAGCAACGCCTGCCGTCGGGTCATCCTTCTGAATTTCGGTTTTCTAGCCATCAACGAGTATCTAAGAACGAGTAACGAGTAACGAGCAACGAGTCACCAGTCTTCGCGCACCGCGCGAACGACATCCCCGCCCATCGCCGCGCGGCCGCTCCACACCGCCGTCGCGATGGCCGCGACAATGACGAGCATCGCCAGTCCCGCGAGCGGCAGCCACGGCAGGTGGAGTTCCATGCTCCAGTGGAATGACTGGCGGTTGACGACGTGGATCAGGATGAGACCCACCGCCCAGCCCGTCGCCAGGCCGAAGACGGTGCCGAGCGCTGCGATCAACCCGCCCTCGCAGGCCAGCATGGCGGCGATCTCGCGGCGCGCCATGCCGAGGTGGCGCAGCACGCCGAACTCGCGGCGGCGGGCGAGGGCCTGTGCGCTGAAGGACACGCTCACGCCGAAGAGACCGATCACCACGGCGGCGATTTCCAGCGCGTAGGTGATGGCGAACGTGCGGTCGAAGACCTTGAGCGAGATCGCGCGCAGCTCCCGTGTGGTGGCGATCTCGAGGTTGGGCGCATCGTGAAGCCGCTCGCGCAGGGCGCGTTGAACCTCGATGAGAGAAGCTCCCGGCGCGAGCCACAGCGCTGCGTCGTTCACGAGCCGGTCGCCGGTCAGCTTCACGTACAGCTCGCGGTTGATCGCGATGGCGCCGTTCTGACGCGCGTAATCGCGCCATACGCCTGCCACGGTGTAGGTCCTTGGCGTGTCACCGATAGGCAGCCGCACATGATCGCCGACACTCATGCGGTAAAAATCTGCCGCGACCTCCGATACCCATATCGGGGGAGGTTCATCGTCGCGCGGCATATAGGGCTTGGCTGTCAACGGCAGGACCTTGCCGGGTGCGCCGGCCTCGACCGGCCCCGCCAGCAGCGTGACCGGCGGGCGTTCGGGCGCCAGCAGCAGGTTCTGGGCGCGTATGAATTCCACGCGCCCGATGCCGGGGACGGCTGCAATGCGCGCTTGCTCCTCGGGCGTGAGGAATGCGGTCTCGCCGAAACGCGCGGCGCGCAGATAGAGATCGGCGGGGAGCATGCGCTCGAGCCAGGATTCGAGCGATACCCGGAACGAGCTCACCATGATCAGCATCGAGACCATGAGGCTGAAGCTCACGACGATCGCGGCGATGCTGATCGCCGCCTGGCGCGGCGCGGCTTTCAACTGGGCGACTGCGATGGCGAGAGGCGCTTGCGGCGGCAGGGGCACCTGGCTGATGCAGGCGCCGGCCAGTTGCGGCATGACGAGCACGGCGCCCAGCAGGATCAACGCGATCGCAGAATAGCCGGCGAGGGGGAGGCCATGGATGGCCGGCGCGAACGCGAGCAGCGACCCCGCGGCGATCGCCGCCAGGCCCCACCACAACGTGCGCAGGCTCTTCAATCCCTCTTCCACGTCGCCCGCGCGCAGCGCCCGGGACGGCGGGCGGTGCGCGGCTTCCCACGCGGGCGCCGCCGCGCCCAGCACGGCGAACAGCACGCCGAGCATGAAGAAGACCGCGAGCGCCTGCGGTTCGGCGTGGAGGCTCGCCGTGATGCCTCGGAAGTAGCCCGCGCCGAGGTCAGCGCCTGCCAGCGAAAGCGCATAGTGTGCGAGCGCGTAGCCGAGCAGCACTCCCAGCGCCGCGCCGATGACACCGATCACCGCGCCCTCGGCGAGCAGCTGGAAGGCCAGCGCGGCGCGCGTCACCCCCATCGCACGCACCAGCGCGAACTGCGTGCGCCGGCGTAGCAGGGCGAGGACCTGCGAGGAGAAAACCAGGAACGCGCCGGTGAAAAGCGCCACCAGCGCCAGCATGTCGAGGTTCAGGCGGTAGGCGCGCGTCAGGTTTGCGCCACGCTCGCCCTCGATTTCGGGGGACGCGGCATGCACGCCGAGCGGCAGCGTCGCCTGCAGCTCGCGGCGGAAGGCTTCGACATCGATGCCGGGCTGCAATCGCAGGTCGATGCGATTTACGCGTCCCAGGCGATCGAGCCGCCATTGAGCCGATGAGATATCCATTACGCCAAGGCGCTGGCGGTAGGCGCCCTGGGGGAGCAGGCCCGCGACCTTGAGGGAAACTGCGCGCGTGCCGACCAGAATTTCCAGTCGGTCGCCCGCCTTCATGCCCAGCCACTCTGCGGCGGCGGGGCTCAACAGCACGGTGTCCGGGTCGAAGAGATCGATCACCATGCCGGAACGTTCCGGCAGCAACGACGGCTGCACCTGTGCCGCGCGCAACGCATCGAAACCAACGAGCTTCAGGCTGTCGTTGCGGCCGGCGAGCGGCACCTCGAGTTCCACCGCAGGATTGGCCGCGGCCACCTGGGGCAGGCGCGCAAGCCGCGGATAGAGGGCTTCATCGAAGCCGGCCCGCGGGCCGCGCACCACCAGGTCGGCTGTGCCCGCGAGATGCCGGGCGGCCTGCTCGAATTCGCCGATCGCGCTCGAATTGACGAGGTGCACGGCGACGCCGAGCGCAACGCCAAGGGCGATGGCGATGACCGCGAGCGCGGCGCGCCCCGGATGCTCGCGCAACGGCCCGAGGACGAGCGCGTTGAAAAGCAGCCAACGGCCGCCGGGGAGCATGGGGCGCGAGGCGAGAGGCGTGAGGGAGTCACTCATCACTCAACACTCAAAACTCAACACTCCTCACGTCCGCGGGCGAAGCCCGTCGGAGGTGAGGACCAGCACGCGGTCAGCAGTCGCCGCCGCGGCCGCGGAGTGCGTGACGAGGATGCCGGCACCGCTTTCCCGCTTCACCTGGTCGCGCAGCAGCCGCAGGACCTGCGCCGCCGAATCGGCGTCGAGGTTGCCGGTAGGCTCGTCCGCGAGCAGCAGCAGCGGCCGGTGCGCCAGCGCCCGCGCGATCGCCACGCGCTGCATTTCTCCGCCCGAGAGCTCGCGAGGAAAGACCGCTGCTGCGTTCGACAAAGAGACTGCGGCCAGCATTCCCCCGACGCGTTCCGTGGCCTCTCCCGGCGGCACGCCGACGAGAGACAGGGGCAGCATGACGTTCTGCGCCACGGTGAGATGCGGCAGCAGGTGAAACGCCTGGAACACGAATCCGATGCGGTCCCGGCGCAGCCGCGTGCGCTCGTCATCGCCCAGCGCCGTCAGGTCCACGCCGTCGAGTGTCACGCCGCCCGCGTCGGGAACATCCAGCCCGGCGATCAGGTTGAGGAGGGTGGATTTGCCGACGCCCGATTCGCCGACGATCGCGACGTATTCGCCGCGCCGGACCTCGAGCGAGACATCGCGCAGCAGCTCGCGCGGCCGGGCGCCTCCGTACGACTTGCTGAGATGCTTCACCGATAGCACAACGGTTATTCCAAAATCGCCTGGGTTTGGCTCGGCGCCCTTCGCGGTGAGAGGCTCGGTATCGGCTTGCCCGCATCCTCCGATGACTGCCGGCGATGTTAGCACGCAAGAGTTGCCTCCTCCGTCAGGAAGCAACGCCGGAGGGTGAACGGATGATATGATTCACGGCGTGCCGGATCGGTTCATTCCGGGCAATCCAACCTGCGACGATTCATGAAACGATTCATTCCTGAAACCATTCCCGTGCTGTTCGCCGCCGCGGTTCTCGGGCTTGCCGCTGTCGAATCCGCGGCTCAAGCCTACCCCTCGCGCGCGGTGCGCCTGATTATTCCGTTTTCCGCCGGCGGGGCTGCCGACGTTCCCGGTCGCATCCTGTCGCAGCGCCTGACCGAGTCGCTGGGGCAACAGGTCGTCATCGAAAACCGCCCGGGCGCGGGTTCGACCATCGGCGCGGAAGCCGCGGCGAAGGCGCCCCCCGACGGCTATACGCTGTTCTGGGTCAGCAACACGCACTTCGTGAGCGCGGCACTGCACAAGAAGCTGGCGTACGACGCGCTCAACGATTTCACGCCGATCACCCAGGTCACGAGCGCGCCGAACGTGCTGGTGGTGCATCCTTCGCTGCCGGCGAAAACGGTGAAGGAGTTGATCGCGCTGGCGAAGGCCCGGCCCGGGCAGATCGATTACGCCTCCTCGGGCAACGGCAGCACGCAACACCTGACGGGCGCGCTGTTCTGCTCGATGGCGGGCATACGCATGACCCACATTCCCTACCGCGGCAGCGGGCCGGTGACGGCGGACTTGCTGGGCGGCCAGGTGCAGGTGGCGTTTCCCGGCATCGCCGGCATGCTCCCGCACATCAAGAGCGGCAGGCTGCGGGCCCTCGGAGTTTCCGGCAACAAGCGCTCGCCCGAGCTGCCCGGCGTGCCGACCATCGCGGAGGCGGGCGTGACCCACTACGAGATGGTGGCGTGGTTCGGCGTCTCCGGGCCGAAGGCGCTCTCGCGCGAGATCCAGCTGAGGCTGCACGGCGATATCCTGCGCGCGCTGAAAAGCCCCGACATCCAGAAGAGCCTGTCCGCGGCGGGCCAGGAGGTCGCATGGCAGGATACCCCGGAGCGTTTCTACGAGTTCCTGAAAGTGGAATCGGCCAAGTGGGCCAGGGTGGTGAGGGACAGCGGGGCGCAGCTTGAGTAATATCCGGTCGGTTACCGGATGAGGAGAAATGGCATGGGTGAAATGAACGGGAGAAACACTGCCGGGGCCGTGCTGGCAATCGCGTGCCTCATCGCGGGGGCGGCGCATTCGGCCCAGGGCTACCCCGAGAGGCCGGTTCGCATGATCGTGCCCTACTCGGCGGGCGGGGCGATCGATATCGTCATGCGCATCGTGGCGCAGAAGCTGCCGGAATTCCTGGGCCAGCAGGTGGTGGTCGACAACCGTCCGGGCGCGGGCGGCTTGATCGGCACGGACACGGTGGCCAAGTCGGCCCCGGACGGCTACACGCTGCTCGCGGCCTCCACGCCGCACGTCATCCTCCCGCACCTGCACAAGAAGATACCGTTCGACGCCTTGCAGGATTTCGCGCCGGTCATGCAGTTCGGCGACCAGCCCTACGCGTTGACCGTCCATCCTTCGCTCGGCGTTAACTCGGTGAAAGAGTTGATTGCGCTGGCACAGAAGCAGCCGGGCAAGATCAACTACGCTTCATCCGGCAACGGCGGCGCGCAGCACATGTTCGCGGCGCTGTTCGTCTCGATGGCGAAAGTGGACATGGTGCATATCCCGTACAAGGGCAGCGGCCCGGCGCGGGCGGACCTTCTCGGCGGGCAGGTCAAGGTGGGCTGTCTCGGCATCGCCAGCGTGCTGGCCAATCATAAGGCGGGCCAGTTGCGAATCCTGGCTGTGACCAGCGCCAAGCGCTCCCAGGAGGTGCCGGATATTCCCAGCATCTCGGAGACCGTGAAGGGCTACCACGCGTCGCTGTGGCAGGGGCTGTCCGTGCCGCGGGACACGCCGCGCCCTGTGATCGAGCGCATCCAGCGCGACGTGGGCAAGCTCCTCCAGCTGCCGGATATCAAGATTGCATTCGAGCGCACCGGCACCGACATCGTGCTCACCGATGCGAAGGCCTTCGGCGAATTTTTGAAAGAGGACTACGCCAAGTGGGGTAAGGTGGCGCGAGAGATCAACCTGCGGATCGATTGAGGCGAAATACCTTCCGGTCCTGCTCGTCGAGCTGGGCGATCAGGCCGGTTTCCCAGGCGAGGTATTGCCGCATCGCTTCCTTGTTGCCGGCGTGGCGGTCGTGTACGAAGAAGAGATGGTCGATGCACTCCGCATCCGCGGGCACGGCGGGGGACGCTTCGGTCGCGTAACCCGCTTTGGTCCAGGCGGCGAGCCCGCCCTCCAGCAGCTTGACGGCCCTGTTGCCGGCGTCCCGCAACTCGCTCGCCGCCAGGCGTGCGATCTCGGCCTCTTCGGCGATCAGCACCATCGATCGCTTTTCATTGCGCGCGTCTGAAGCCAGCCGCGCGCGCGTGCTCCAGCGGCTGCCGGGGATGTGTGCCTTGCGGAAGCCCATGCTCGGTCCCAGGTCGAAGACGGCGCATTGGCCCGCATCAAGCGCTGGTTTCAGTTCGGCCGCCGGGATGGTTTCGAGATCGGGCAGGGCGGACTTCGCCGCGGGCGCGCCTTTGAGCCCGGATTTCACACCGCCTTCCAGCACACAGGCATCGCAACCGAGCTGCTTCAGCCAGCTGGCGACGACCGGGGCGCGCACGTTCTCGCCACCGTCGATCAGCACGATGCGCGCGTTGCGCACGCCGACCCACTGATCGGTTGCCTGGATCAGCTGGCCGCCGGGAGCGTGCGCGGCGCCGGGAATCGAGCCCGCGGCGAACTCCTCCGGCGTGCGCACGTCGCACAGATACGTGGTGCGATCCGCTTGCCTCAGCCACGCCTCGACCTGGCGGGCCGTCGCGGTTTGAATCGCATGGCGTTCCATCAGCTTGATGGCTTGAGCCTTGAGCGCCGGCAGGGAGGATTCGTCGACCCGGTCCGGATACTTGCGCTCCGAGCCGTGCTCGAGCTTGAGGTCGGACAGATACCAGCCCTGCGTGCCGTTCTCCAGGGCATAGACCGGGTTCGGCACGCCAAAGTTGATGAGGGTTTGCGCGCCGAGGATGGAGCGCGTGCGCCCGGCGCAGTTCACGACGATCTTGGTCCTGGGGTTTTTCACGAGACTTGAGACGCGGTACGGCAGTTCCGCATTGGGGCAGCAGGTCGAGCCGGGGATCGTCATCTTCCGGTGCTCGTTCAAGGGGCGGCCGTCGAGCAGCACGAAGTCCTCGCCGGATTCCTTCATGCGCACGAGATCGAGCGCGGTGATGCGCGGGGTGCCGTACTCGTGCTCGACCAGCTCGCCGAAGAGCTTGCTCGGCACGTTGACGCCCTTGAACAGCGCTTGCCCGGCTTTGGCCCAGGCCGCGGTGCCGCCGTCGAGCACGGCCACGTCCGTGTAGCCGAACTTCACAAGCCGCGCCGCGGCGCGCTCCGCCATGCCGAGCTTGCCGTCGTCGCACAGGACTACCCGCGCTGACTTCCTCGGCACGAGCGCGCCCACATCGACCTCCAGGCGGCTGTAGGGCAGCGGGGTGGCGAACAGCAGGTGGGAGTCGCCGAACTGCCCGGCTTCGCGCACGTCGAGGAGGGCAATTTCCCCACCGTCGTGCAGCATGGCCTTAAGCTGTGCGGGCGTAACGGTCTTCATGGTGACGAGATACGGGTGACGAGGTACGGTGTGATACCCCGTTCAAAGTTCCAAGTTCAAAGTTCCAAGATAAGCCTTGACCCTGGTTCTTGAATCTGGAACCTTGAACCTGGAACCTGGAACAGGATGTTAAGACTTATGGGGCTCGCGCTTCGCGGGACCGCCGCCGAGTAAGGCGGCAGTAGGACGGTGGTGCCGCCTGTGCGTGGCAGGCGCTGTGGCCGGGTTCGGCGCCTGCTTCGACGACGAGGGTTCGTAGGGCTTGGTGTAGTCAAACGTATGTGCCGAAGTCCCGGCGGCAGGCTGCGACTTGGGCGGGTGCTGCGCCTTGGCGTGATGCTGCACCTTGGGCTCGTGGTGTGGCTTGGACTGGTGATGCTGCGCGCCACGCTCGCGGTGCGTCTCTCGCGGGCGCGATGGGTGGCGGCTTTCGACCAGGGACTCCGGTGCGGCAGCCCGCGGCAGCTTGCGCTTCAGCATCCGCTCGATGTCTTCCAGGAATTTGATTTCCTCGGGGCTCACCAGGGAAATCGCCTCGCCCGCCAGCCCGGCGCGGCCGGTGCGGCCGATG
This sequence comes from uncultured Streptomycetaceae bacterium, assembly GCA_964521405.1. GTDB lineage: Bacteria > Pseudomonadota > Gammaproteobacteria > Burkholderiales > SG8-41 > SG8-41. Next base: position 14,050 of record CAZFRR010000118.1, read on the forward strand.
CGGTGCACGTAATCTTCCGGGGTGTGCGGCAGCTCGTAGTTGATCACGAACGGCAGTTCCTCGATATCGATGCCGCGGGCGGCGATGTCGGTCGCGACCAGCACCGGCACCTTGCCCTGCTTGAATTCCTCGAGCGCCTGCATGCGCTCGGCCTGGGTGCGGTCGCTGTGTATCTCTTTGGCGACGATGCCGTCCTGCTGGAGCTGGCGGGCCAGGCGGTTGGCGTCGCGCTTCATCCGGACGAAGACCAGTGCCTGCCGCATGTCTCGCGAGCGAATCAGGCGCACCAGCAGCGAGCGCTTCTTCAGGAGCGGCACGAGATGAACCTGGTGCGTGACGAGGTCGGGCGGTGCGTTGCGCGGCGCGACCTCGATCGTCACCGGCGAGCGCAGCATTTCTTTCGCCAGCCTGCGAACTTCGTCGGGGAAGGTCGCTGAGAACAGCAGGTTCTGGCGTTGCGCGGGCAGCACGGAGAGGATGCGCTTGATGTCGGGAATGAAGCCCATGTCGAGCATGCGGTCGGCTTCATCGAGCACCAGGATTTCCACGCGCGACAGGTTGACGGTTTTCTGGTGCAGGTGATCGAGCAGGCGGCCGGGGGTTGCGACGAGTATCTCCACGCCGCCATGCAGGACCTTCATCTGCGGGCCGATATCTACGCCACCGTAGACGACGGTCATGCGTAGCGGCACGTACTTGCTGTAGGCGCGAACGCTTTCCTCGATCTGCGCCGCCAGCTCGCGCGTGGGCGTGAGTATCAGGGCGCGAGTCGGGTGCCGGGCTGGCGACGGGCTGGTGCTGGCCTGGGGCGCGAGCATCTGGAGTATGGGCAGCGTGAAGCCCGCCGTCTTGCCGGTCCCGGTCTGAGCCGCGCCCATGACATCCCGCCGTTGCAGCACGAGGGGGATCGCCTGGGCCTGGATCGGCGTCGGCTCCAGGTAACCTTCATCGGCGACCGCGCGCAGCAGCTCCGGGATCAGGCCCAGGGCTTCGAAAGACATCTTGGTGGTGCGGGATGCGTCCGGCTGGGGGGAAACGGCGACTTCTTGAATCAAGGTCAGAGTGGCCTGCTACGGCCTTTTGAGCGGCATGGAGGGTTATTCACGGGACGGAATTATACCTTGCCAGCGATACCGCGCACTACGCGGGTTCCATCCGGCGCTCCCCGACCCTTGGATCGCCCGCCCCCACCAACACTGCGGCGAATTCAAAAATCTGGTAAATTCTCCCCTGAAAACAACCTGGTACCATGGAACGATCGAAGGCATGAACCTCGTTATCGAACAACAGGCCGCGCAGCGTGGTGGCTACCCGCTCATCCTGACGCTGGACACGCACGGCGTGCCGCACCGCTGGATCAGCTGGCAGCACGCCTGTTACTACTATGCCAAGGACCAGGTGGCCTGGACGACGGGCGCCCACGCTTTCACCATCTACGGCGGGATGAACCGGATCACCTGCGCGCGCTCCAGCATCACGGCCTCCACCATCATCGCCATCAAGGGCAAGGCGATGGCGCTGAAGGCCTTCGGCCAGGTGCCGCCGTTGAGCAACCGCGAGCTGTTCCACCGCGATCGCCAGATCTGCGCCTACTGCGCCGACATGTTTCCGATCTCGCGGTTGACGCGCGATCACGTCACGCCGTTCTCGCGCGGCGGCAAGGACAGCTGGATGAACACGGTGACGGCCTGCCGCGCCTGCAACGAGCACAAGGGCAACTGCACGCCGGAGCAGGCCGGGATGGAGCTGGTATACCTGCCGTACGTGCCGAACCGCGCGGAATACCTGATCCTCACCAACCGCCGCATCCTCACCGACCAGATGGAATTCCTGGCCCAGCACGTTCCCGCGCAGAGCCGGCTGCGCCAGCATCGCGCCTGAGCCAATCGTCCTCGCGCAGGCGGGGACCCGCGAATGACGTTCCCCCATCCTACCTTCCCCCGCAAGCGGGGGAAGGGGATACCTGCCGTCGCGGGAATGACAGTATCCTGTTCGATCAGAACTTGTCCGCGGCAACAGGGCATTGTAAGCGCCTGTAACGCCTCGCCGTAAACTTGAACCCGGAACCCGGAACTCAGAACCCGGAACTCATAAACGTGGCGCAATTATTTTCCATCCATCCCGAGAATCCCCAGCCGCGCCTCATCCGGCGCGCAGTCGAGATCGTGCGGGCGGGCGGCGTCATCGTCTACCCGACCGACTCCTGTTACGCGCTCGGCTGCCATCTCGGCGACAAGGCGGCGATGGAGCGCATCCGCGCCATTCGCCAGGTGGACGAGCGTCACCATTTTACGCTGGTGTGCCGCGATCTCGCCGAGATCGGGGCTTACGCCAGGGTGGACAACCCGCAATTCCGCCTGCTGAAGAGCGCAACGCCCGGGAGCTACACCTTCATCCTGAAGGCGTCCCGGGAATTGCCCAAGCGGCTGCAGCACCCGCGCCGCCGGACGATTGGGCTGCGCGTTCCGGACCACCGCGTGGTGCGGGCGTTACTGGAGGAGCTGGGCGAGCCGTTGCTGAGCTCGACGCTGATGCTGCCCGGTGATGACCGGCCATTGAACGATGCACAGGAGATCCGCGCCCGCATGGAGCGCGAGGTCGATCTCATCCTCGACTGCGGCTCGTGCGGCATCACGCCGACAACGGTCGTGGATCTCACCGGGGAGCAACCGGTGATCACGCGTGAAGGCAAGGGCAGCGTGGAAGCGTTCGGATTGCCGGCTTGAGCGCGGCGCGTCCGGGGCGCGCATTGCAACCTGTTAGAATCACACGACAATGTTCGTCAATCGCGTACTCTCAGGCATGCGCCCGACCGGGGCGCTGCACCTTGGGCATTACCACGGCGTGCTCAAGAACTGGATCCGGCTTCAGCACGAATACGAGTGCCTGTACTTCGTCGCCGACTGGCACGCGCTCACCACCCACTACGACACGCCCGATGTGATCGAGCAGCACGTGTGGGACATGGTGATCGATTGGCTTGCCTGCGGCATCGATCCGGCGCAGGCGACGCTGTTCATCCAGTCGCGGGTGCCGGAGCACGCCGAGCTCCACCTCCTGCTGTCCATGGTGACGCCGCTCGGGTGGCTCGAGCGGGTCCCGACCTACAAGGATCAGCAGGAAAAGCTCGCGGACAAGGATTTGTCCACCTATGGGTTTCTCGGTTACCCCCTGCTGCAGAGCGCGGATATCCTGATCTACCGGGCCAACCAGGTGCCGGTGGGCGAGGACCAGGTCCCTCACGTCGAATTCACGCGCGAGGTGGCGCGCCGCTTCAATCATGTGTTCGGGCGGGAGGAGGGATTCGAACAGAAGGCCGAGACCGCGATCAAGAAACTTGGCGCGAAGCGCGCCAAGATCTACCGCCAGCTGCGCACCCGATTCCTGGAAAAGGGCGATGCAGAGGCGCTCGCTGCAGCGCGCGCGCTGGTGGATGAGGCCCAGAACCTGCCCATGGGCGACCGCGAACGGCTGTTCGGCTATATCGAGGGCGGGGGCAAGGTGGTGCTGCTCGAGCCGCAGGCGCTGCTGACCGAGGCGCCCAAGATGCCGGGCCTGGACGGGCAGAAGATGTCCAAGTCCTACGACAACACCATCGGCCTGCGCGAGGACTCCGACAGCATTACCAAAAAAATCCGGACCATGCCGACCGACCCGGCCCGCATTAAGCGTTCCGATCCGGGCAATCCCGAAAAATGTCCCGTCTGGCAGTTCCACCTGGTGTATTCGGACGATTCGCGCAGGCAGTGGGTGCAACAAGGATGTCGCAGCGCCGGCATCGGCTGCCTGGAGTGCAAGCAGCCGGTCATCGACGCGGTGATCGAAGAGCAGAAGCCGATGCGGGAGCGGGCCGAGAAGTACCTGGAAGATCCGACGCTGGTGCGCAGCATCGTCGCGGACGGTTGTGAGAAAGCGCGCAAGCTGGCCCAGGAGACGCTGCGCGAAGTGAAGCAGGTCATGGGGCTCGACTACAGCTAATTTGGAGCGCCCCCCGTGTGTTTATGGGGGCAATAGCGGTAGAATACGCGGATGCCTCCGTTGCAGATGCAGGGCGGTGGCCGCGAGGCCGCTCAACTGCACGTAACAACCGGCCGTTTCCCCGCGCCGGCAGGCGACTTCCCCCCTGAATTTCTGCGAGTCCCGGCTGGCGTTCGTCGTTTGCCGGGCGATCGTCATGTCTGAGCCTGTCGCGGCGGTCCCGATCGCCAAGGTCTACGGCCAGCTGGTGCACGAGGTCCCGCACGACCTCTACATACCGCCCGATGCGCTGGAAGTGTTCCTCGATCAGTTCGAGGGGCCGCTCGACCTGCTGCTCTACCTCATCCGCAAGGAAAACATCAACGTCCTCGATATCCCGATGGCGCGGCTGACCGCGCAGTACCTGGAGTACGTCGAGATGATGCGCACCCGCTCGCTCGAACTGGCGGCGGAGTACCTGCTGATGGCGGCGATGCTGATCGAGATCAAGTCGCGCATGCTGTTGCCGCGGCCGGCTGTGAGCGAGCTCGAGGAGGATCCGCGGGCGGAACTGGTGCGCCGCCTGATGGAATACGAGCAAATGAAGCTCGCGGCCCTGCGTCTGAATGAATTGCCCCAGGCCGGGCGCGATTTCTCGCTGGTGCAGGTGTTGTTCGAGGAGACGGCTGCTGAGCGCCTGCCGGATGTGAATACCGAGGATCTGCGGACGGCGTGGCTTGCTCTCCTCACCCGCGCGGCGGTTCACCGCCATCACCGCATCACGCGCGAGCAGCTCTCGGTTCGCGATCACATGACGCGCATCCTGCGCCGCCTGCAGGAAGCTCGCTATGTCGAGTTCCTGGAACTCTTCGACCCGGCGCAGGGCGTCGCCATGCTGGTGGTCACACTCCTCGCGGTACTGGAACTCGCGCGCGAGAGCCTGATCGAAGTGAGCCAGCAGGCGGCGTACGCCCCGATCTACGTGAAATTGAAGGCCGGACATCTCGCGGCCGTGGAGTGACGGAAAAAATCATCATGGATACGACCTCTCCCGATCTGGAACAGGTGAAGAAAGTGCTGGAAACCGCGCTGCTGGTGACCCAGGAGCCGCTCCCGCTCTCGGAGTTGAAAAAACTCTTCGACGATGGGCTCTCGAACGACCTGCTGCGCCGCGTGCTCGAGGCGTTGCGCGAGGACTGGCAGGGCAGGGGTGTCGAGCTCTCGCAGGTGGCTTCCGGCTGGCGCTTCCGCGCGCGGCCCGAGTACCAGTCCTTCCTCGATCGCTTGAATCCCCAGAAACCGCCGCGTTACTCGCGCGCGGTGCTGGAAACGCTCGCCATCATCGCCTACCGGCAGCCGGTGACGCGCGGCGACATCGAGGAAATCCGCGGCGTCGTGGTTTCCGCCAATATCATCCGGGCGCTGGAAGCGCGCGGGTGGGTCGAGGTCGTGGGGCACAAGGAAGTGCCCGGCCGTCCCGAGCTGCTGGCGACCACCCGTTCGTTCCTGGACGATCTCAATGTGAGCTCGCTCGAAGCCCTGCCGCCGCTGGATGACCTGGGCTCGCTGGTGGAACGGGTTAACGAGCCGCAGGCGCCGGTTGCCGAAGAATCTGAAGCCGTCGAGATGGTAGGGGGACCGGAATCCGCCGAGATGGTCGTGGGAGCGGAACCCGCCGCGAGGGTCGAGGAGCCGCGCCGGGCAGCAGCCTGAACCTAGAAAAAGCTATTTGCCACAGAGAACACAGAGTTCACAGAGAAGAATCAGGAACGCATGTCATTTTTAAGCCTCACCCAACGGGTGAATGCGGTGTGCTGACTCAATCCCTTGAATCTCTCTGTGTTCTCTGTGACCTCTGTGGCTGAATTGCAGTTTTTGGACTGAAATAAGAAGGAACGAGGATCAGGAACCGGCGGGCTCGAGGCGCGCGAGCACGCCGTCCGACTCGTCGGTGAGGAGATACAGGTAGCCGTCCGGCCCGTTGCGCACGTCGCGGATGCGGCCGAGCGTGTTCTTCAGCATCCGTTCTTCCTTCACCACTTTTTCGCCATCGAGCTTCAACCGCACCAGCATCTGGTCGCGCAGCGCGCCGATGAAGAGATCGCCGCGCCAGGCGGGGAATTTGTCCCCGGTGTAGAACGCCATCCCGGAAGGCGCGATGGAAGGTACCCAGTAGTGCAGCGGCTGCGCTAACCCGGGCTTGTGCGTGCCGTCGCCGATTTTCGTGCCGATACCGTAGTTGACGCCATAAGTGATGACCGGCCAGCCGTAGTTGACCCCGGCGCGGATCACGTTGATCTCGTCGCCGCCCTGCGGCCCGTGCTCGTGGGTCCACAAGAGGCCGGTCTGCGGGTGCAGCGCCGCACCCTGCAGGTTGCGGTTGCCGAGGGTATATTTCTCCGGCTTCCAGCCGGGCTTGCCGACGAAGGGGTTGTCCTTGGGCACGCGCCCGTCGTCGTGCACCCGGATCACCGATCCCGCGTGGTCATCGGGTTTCTGCGCGCGATCCTGCTCGCCGCGCTCGCCGAGAGTGATGTAAAGCAGGCCCTCGCGATCAAAAACCAGCCTCGAGCCGAAGTGGCGGCCGCCACTGCTCTTGGGTTGCTGGCGGAAGATGACCTGCACGCTCTCGAGCAGGTAGCCGTTCAGCCTGCCACGGGCAACCTCGGTGCCCACGCCCCCTTCGCCACGCGCGGAGTATGAGAAGTAGACAAGCCCGTTTTCCGGGAACCGCGGATGCAGCGCGACGTCGAGCAGTCCCCCCTGGCCGGTGGCCGCGACCGCGGGCAACCCTGCGACTGGCTGCGCCTCGAGCCGCCCTTCCTTGCCGACGATCCGCAGCCGGCCGGGTCGCTCCGTGACCAGCATTCGGCCGTCGGGGAGGAAGGCGAGCCCCCAGGGATGTTCGAGCCGCTCGACCAGCCGCACGACACGAAACGCATGCTCTTCGGTTCTGATCGTTTGCGCGTCAGCGAGCGAGGGGCTCAGGGCGAGAGCAATGACCGACGTCGCGGCCTGCGCAGTAGCGAGGAATTTCATAACCGAATCAATGACAGCGCTTCAGAGGGGAACTGCCCGGATTCCGAATTCCAGTGTCTGCAGATCGCCGAACACGTAAGTTGCAGGCGCGCTCACGCCCGCGACTGTACCGGGATCGATTCGCAGCGTCTCTTCTCCTTTGACGTTGCGGATCCGCTCGACCACGGCGCGATGCTCATGGCCGTTGCATACCAGGTCGCCGCAGTGCAGCACTGCCTGGGCGCCGAGGTCCTTCGCTTCGGCGATGGCCGCAGCGAGTGGCTCGCGATGGTCGTGGCTGTCGGAAACGATGCAGATCTTCAGGTTCCACCTCCGCGCGCATTGTAGCCGATGCGGCGCTAAGTATTTTCTATGGCGGCATAAGCTTTTCTTCGCGTGAGCCATTCCCTGCGCGTTTAGAATCAGCGCAGTAGAGAGGGGGTCGTGATGTTCACCAGCAATCCGTTTGCCGAGCTTTCGGCGTCCATACTGCCCGTCGTCATGCAGACCTATGTCGTCATCATGATTGTCCTGGTTGCGGCAGGAACGCTGTTCGACATCGTGCACAAGGGGAGCGCCAGGTATTTTTTCGATAATTGGCGGAAATCGAAAAGCCAGGGGGCGAAGCCAATCGCTGGCGGCGAATGGGTGTCGCTCGCCATCAAGACCAGCCTTGTAGACGTACTGGCATCCGGGGAATTTTGCAACGCGCGCCGCCGGGTCGCCCATCTGCTGACCATGTATGGGTTCGTGATCTACGTCATCACCACCGCCATCATGGTTTTCTGCTACCCGACGCTCGCGACTCCGACGCCCGCCATCCTGCCGCTCGCCTGGTGGATTGGCGGCTTGATGGTTTGCCTCGGCGGATACTGGTTCTGGTTCTTCATCCGGGTCGATGTCGCCGCTGAGGGCAATTCACCGCTGCGCATCATGCGCGCGGATCTGTTCATCCTTTCGCTTCTGGGCAGCGCAACACTGGGCTTGATCTGGGCCTTCCTGCAAACGAGGGGCAGTTCCGGGGCCACCGTGTTCTTCGCCTTGTACCTCATCGCCACGACGGTGCTGTTCGGATCGGTGCCGTGGTCCAAGTTCGCTCACATGTTTTTCAAGCCCGCAGCGGCTTTCGAGAAAAGGGTTTCCTACGCGAACGACACCAGGAGCAACCTGCCCCGGCCCGCCGACAAGCCCGAGTCGTTCGGCAGCGCTCGCGAACACACCCGGCACTACTGATCAGCCCATCATGGGTCTTCATAACTTGAGATAGCGAAAGCCATGCCAACATTCGTTTATATGACCAAGTGCGACGGTTGCGGACATTGTGTCGATATTTGCCCGTCCGACATCATGCACATCGATAAGACCACGCGGCGTGCCTACAACATCGAGCCGAATATGTGCTGGGAGTGCTACTCCTGCGTGAAGGCCTGCCCGCAGAACGCCATCGATGTCCGCGGCTATGCCGACTTCGCCCCTCTGGGCCACAGTGTCCGGGTGCTTCGGGAAGAGGCCAAGGCGACTATTTCGTGGCGGATCAAGTTCCGGGACGGCCGCGAAAAGAACTTCGAGTCCCCGATCCGGACGACGCCCTGGGGATCGATCAAGGGGCCGGCCGAGTACGCCGCGCCCCGCCCCGAGGATTTCGCAAATCAGGAACTCGCACACGAACCGGAAGCGCTCAACATCAAAGGGGGACTGCCCGCGTTGCGTCCCGATCAGCTCAAGGTGGGAGTCGTCTGATGGGACTGTTCGGAGGCAGGAAAACAGTTTTCGTTGACGCGGACATCCTTGTCATTGGCGGCGGCATGGCCGGCTGCGGGGCAACCTACGAGTCCCGGTACTGGGGGCGCGATCTGAAGATCGTCTGCGTCGAGAAAGCGAACATCGAGAGGAGCGGCGCCGTCGCCCAGGGCCTCTACGCCATCAACTGCTACATGGGCATGCAATGGGGCGAGAACCAGCCCGAGGACCATGTCCGCTATGCCCGCAACGACCTCATG
>CAZFRR010000119.1:0-5048 GCA_964521405.1 uncultured Streptomycetaceae bacterium
GATGAGCGTGACGGATATCATGCTCCGCCGTTGCGGGAAAACCGGCTCGAATAACGACTAACCCGGCACGAGCGCGTATAGTGGGACCTTACAGGATACGACTCATGATGACCGACGCAGCCTACATCACTGCCTACCAGAAGCTCGCGAGCCAGTATCACAACAATCAATCGAGCATGGAGGACTACCTCGCCGCCGTTCAAAGCCTGAAAGAGCAGTACCTCAAGGGCAGGAGCAACGCCGCGCTTCCCATCGTTCCCTGACCGTTTTTCGCCGGAAACGGCGAGATTCGCCGGTCTTTAGTTCGTTTTTTCGTCTCAATTGCGTGATTTCGTCGCGAATCGCGCCGTTGCCTCGAATTTACCTTGACGCAAACACCGCACCGCTATAAGGTGCGCGCTCGATGTTTAGTCCGAGTACTTGTGGGATAGTGACTTGCTGTTCGTCCGTTCTTGTGGGGCTTTGAGATCAAACACGATTGGTTGGGCTCAGCCCTAAATTACTAAAAAGGAACGTGACAATGGCAACCGGTACAGTCAAGTGGTTCAACGATGCGAAGGGTTTCGGCTTCATTACTCCAGACGGCGGCGGCGAAGATCTTTTCGCCCATTTCTCCGCGATCAACATGGCGGGATTCAAGTCGCTGAAGGAAGGCCAGAAAGTGTCCTTCGAGATCACCACCGGCAACAAGGGCAAGACGCAGGCCAGCAACATCCAGGCCGCTTAAGCATCAGCACTGCATAAAAAAAGCCGGGCGCAAGCCCGGCTTTTCGTTTGTACTGCGCGCCCAACGCTCCGGCTTATCTATCTCCCGGTTTTACCATGCCGTCGAGGGACACGTCGGAGGGGATCTCTTCCCGGAATCCGGGTTGATCGCGTTCCAGCGGAACGGGGGGCTTGGCGCTCTTCTTCGGGCGGCCGGGCTTGCTCGTCACATAAAAAATCTTGAGCGGAGGAACGATCGGCGGCTTCTCCAGGAAGCGGCAGTCGGATTCCGACGGCATGCTCACCGTGGCGCCGATCCGGATTTTGTCGAAATAGACGGTGTAGCGCAGCATGTGCATCGAATGCGGGATCGGGCTGGCGATCACCTCGTACTTCCCGACCATGAACCGCCCGCGCTCAGTGACAGGAAGCGTCATGCCGCCTCGCTTGCAGCCGGCGCCGCTTTCTTCTTGCGCGGCCGGGGGGCGACCTTCGGCTTGGTCGAGCCGGGTCCGCCGCCGCGCGGCCGCTCGCCCAGCACCGCGTCGCATCGTTGCATGATTTCCGGATCGTTGAGCCGTTCGGCGTTGGCTCTCAGCTGCTTCACTTCGATCGTCTGCAGCATATCGATCCTGTCCTTGGTCCAGTCCACCGACCGGGCCGGCCTCATCAGAGTGGTCATGGTTATATCGCTTTCTGGAATGAGTGAAAGGCCGCCAACTGATAAAAAAAGCCCGGCGGCTGCGGGCTTACAGACAAACGCATTATAACGCAAATATCCCTTGATTACCAGAGATTTACAGCAAAGCCGCCCGGGGACGGCCCGGGAACTTCAAGGCCGGCGCATTCCCAGCGTTTCTGCCTGGCGGCGCTCGAACGCCGTGCAGCGCTCATCATGCGCCTGTCCGATGATGCCGCCGCGCACGGTGCCGGGCTCGACGGCCCGGTAGAGCACGCGCCAGCTCTCGGGCAGGTGGTCGCCGTCGGGCGGGGCGAGCCAGAGGCGGAACAGCAGCCGCTTTTTTGCCGGGTCGCCGTGATCGGTGAAATCGGTGCGCGAGTGCAGCGTGACGTGGCTGTTGATGATCTGCAGGTCGCCGGGCTCGAGCCACATCGAATGCGCGAGGTCGGGGCGGCGCACCACCTGGTCGAAGATGTCGAGCGCCTCGCGATGCTGTTGCGAGATCCTGGGCACGCCGTCCAGCTTCTGCGCCGAGGTCACGCGGTTCCAGTTCCACTTGCTGAAAAGCTTGCCGCCGGCCTCGTCGAAGATCGGATGGGGGTAGGACGGCGCTTCGTCCGGCGCTTCTTCACCTTGCCGGCTGAAATGGACGGGGCGGTGCAGCCACTCGATCAACGCCGGGTGCTCCGTCTTCAGCCGGGCATAAGCCGCCGGCGTGCTGGTGGTGATGCTCATGCCGCCGGCCGCGGCCTTGTTGTAGCAGGACAGGACAACCATGTCGGCCGAGTCGGTATGGAAGTCGAGCTCGGCATTCGACGAATAGCCACGCCCGGTCCCGGTCCGATAGGCCGTGCCGGCGTCCCGCACCGCGGAAATGTAGTGGCTCGCCTTGCCCTGCGGCCGGCCGACGCCCGCGTGGAGCCCGATTGCCCAGGTCAGCAGCTCGAAGCCTTTCTCGTCGATACCGTCGCGCGGCAGGCCGCGGATCAACGACACTCCGCGCCCGCGCTGGGCCTCATCGAAGGCCGCGGCGATGACGGGCCAGCCGGACCCGAGATCGAAATCCTCCCGGCGGTAGTCGAACAAGGCCTTGTCCGGATCCCGCGCCTTCTTGAGCGTTGCCGCCAGGTCGCGCCGCGCCCGGTCGTCCAGGGCGAAGAGCCAGTGCTTCTTATCGGCTTCCAGCTGAGCGGCATGCCATGCCGCGGGAATCACATCACCCATCACCCATCACCCATCACCGATTTCAGGTGATGAAAGTCTAAAGCTTCACCGCAAAGGCCGCCATCCTCATATTACGGCCTTCTCAATTGGGAAGGCCGTCTCGAATCTCCCCTCGCCCCAGCCCTCATCCCATGCCCTTCTCCCAAAGGGAGAAGGGAATTTCGAGCCTCCCCTCTCCACTCGGGAGAGGGGCGGGGGTGAGGGATCGAGAGGGGCGGGGGTGAGGGCATAGACGCGAAGGAACAGGTAAAGTGCCGCCATGGCGCTCAAAGCGACGATCTGCAAGGCCGCGTTGCAAATCGCGGACATGGACCGCAACTACTACGGCGAGCACGCGTTGACGGTGGCGCGCCACCCCTCCGAAACCGACGAGCGCATGATGGTGCGGCTCCTGGCGTTCGCGCTGAATGCCCACGAGCATCTAGCGTTCGGCAAGGGCTTGTCCGACACGGAAGAGCCAGACCTCTGGCAGAAGGACCTGACCGGCGCGATCGCGCACTGGATCGAAGTCGGCCAGCCGGACGAGAAGCGTCTGCTTCGCGCCTGCGGCCGCTCGGACCGGGTAACGGTATACGCTTACGGCAACCGGGCGGAGCTGTGGTGGAAGCCGGTTGCCGACAAGCTCGCGCGCGCCAGGAACCTGGCGGTGTGGCGCATTCCGGCCACGGCCAGCCAGGCCCTGGAAAAACTCGCGGGGCGCGGCATGCAACTGCAATGCACGGTGCAGGAAGGGCAGTTGTGGTTCAGCGATGCGGTGGAAACCGTGCAGGTCGAGTTGGCCGCCCTGAAAACGAGTGATGAGTGATGAGGGATGAGGGATGAGGGATGAGGAAACACCCGTCGTCAACCCGTAACTCGGGAGCATAAGTGAAACTCTGCACTGCCGAGCGCTGTGCCGCTCTGGTGGATTTGGGCAATTTGCGCTTTGATGCGAGCTTCGTGCGCGAGCTGCCCGGGGATGCGGAGCTTCGCAACGTGCCGCGCGCGGTGCGCGACGCCTGCTACACGCGCGTCGAGCCGACGCCGGTGGCTGCGCCGCAGCTGCTCGCCTGGGCCGGCGCAGTGGGTGAAATGCTGGGCATCGCGCAGCCGGACTCGCCCACGGGCCTGGTGGCCGAAGTGCTTGGCGGCAACCGCGTGCTGCCCGGCATGCAGCCTTATGCCGCCCGCTACGGCGGGCACCAGTTCGGGACGTGGGCCGGGCAGCTCGGCGACGGCCGCGCCATCACGCTCGCCGAAGTAGTGAGCCCGGACGGCGTGCGCCATGACCTGCAGCTGAAGGGCGCGGGCCCGACGCCCTATTCGCGCACCGCGGACGGACGCGCGGTGTTGCGCTCTTCGGTGCGCGAATTCATGTGCAGCGAATCCATGCATTATCTCGGCGTGCCGACCACCCGGGCGCTCTCGCTGGTGGCGACCGGTGAGACGGTGGTGCGCGACATGTTCTACGACGGCAACCCGCAGGCCGAGCCCGGCGCGATCGTGTGCCGCGTTGCGCCGACGTTCGTGCGCTTCGGCAACTTCGAGATCCTCGCCGCCAGCGGGGAACACGGCGCGTTGAAGCGCTTGGCCGACTACGTTATCGGCGAGCACTTCAAGGCCCAGTTTCCTGCTCAGTTTCCTGAACGGGGCGCGCCCTCGCCCGAGACCTACGCGCGCTGGTTCGAGGAAGTGTGCCGGCGCACCGCCGTGCTGATCTCGGAATGGATGCGCGTCGGTTTCGTCCACGGCGTGATGAATACCGACAACATGTCGATACTGGGTCTCACCATCGATTACGGCCCTTACGGCTGGCTCGAAGGCTACGACTTGCAGTGGACGCCCAACACCACCGACGCGCAGGGGCGGCGTTACTCCTACGGCAACCAGCCGGGCATCGCGCAGTGGAACCTGGTCAGGCTCGCCAATGCGATCTACCCGCTGATCAACGACAAGGCGCCGCTGGAGCAGGGGCTGGCGGTTTTCGCCGAAACGTTCGAAGCCGCATCGGGCCGGATGCTGGCCGGCAAGCTCGGGCTCCTCTCGCTCGACCGGGATGGAGACGATGCTTTGCCCGGAGATCTGTTCCAGCTGCTGGAAGCGGTCGAGACCGATGTGACGTTGTTCTACCGCGGGCTCGCCGCGGTGCCAGTGAATGAAGCCGCCACCGATAGCGCGTTGATCGAACCGCTCACCCGCGCGTTCTATGCCGAGGACGCCCGCGCTCCGGAATACCGGGATCGCCTTGCCGGGTGGCTGCGCCGCTATGGCGCGCGCGTGCGGCAGGACGGCGTGCCGGTTTCGGAACGCGTCGAGTGCATGAACCGCGCCAACCCCAAGTACGTGCTGCGCAACTACCTCGCGCAGCAGGCAATCGACGCGCTGGAAGGCGGCGACGCGTCGTTCATGGAGCGCCTGATGGCGGTGCTGGAGCGGCCGTACGACGAGCAGCCGGAGC
>CAZFRR010000120.1:0-15205 GCA_964521405.1 uncultured Streptomycetaceae bacterium
CGCCGCAGGCGGCAATGAGCGGCGCGGGGTGGGGCTTGAAGTGGAGGGTGGTATCGCCGCCGATGAGGCAGGCGGGGCGGGAAACCAGAGGGAGCCGGTTGAGCAGCAGCCGCGCCAGGCGCTCCGCCTTGTTGGTCACAATGCCCCAGCGCATGCCGCGCCCTTCGATTTCGTTCAGGAGCTCCTTGACGCCTGGAAACAGCCGTGTCTCGCGGCAGATGTCTTCTTCGTAGAGCAGCAGAAACTCGCCCCGCATCGCGTCATATTCCGGATGCCCGGGCCCGATGCCGAAGCCCGCATTCAACAGGCCGCGCGCGCCGAGCGATGCGACCGGGCGGGTGGCTGAGGCAGGCAGGGGCGGGAGCCCGCGTGTCTCGCGCATGCGATTGACCGCGTAACCCAGGTCCGGCGCCGTGTCAGCGAGCGTGCCGTCGAGATCGAAGAGGACTGCCTTGATCATCGTAACTCGTTAATCGTAAAAGGTGAATCGCAGGTTAGAGCCAGAATGGGGGTATCGATTCACCATTCACCATTCACGGCTTCATGGCATGCAAGATGTAATTCACATCCGCATCCGGGCCGAGGGCGTAGACCTGGGTAAGGGGGTTGTAGGTCATGCCGGTCATGCCCGCGACGCCCAGTCCTGCGGCACGGCACATCGCGGCCAGCTCGGAGGGTTTGACGAATTTCGCATAATCGTGCGTGCCCCTGGGCAGCAGTTTCAGCACGTACTCCGCGCCGAGCACGGCGAGCAGGTAAGACTTCAGATTGCGGTTGATGGTGGAGAAGAACACGCGGCCGCCCGGTTTGACGAGCTCGGCGCAGGCCTGCACCATCGCGCCCGGATCGGGCACGTGCTCGACCAGCTCCATGCAAGTGACGACGTCAAAGCTCGCGGGCGCTTCAAGCGCCAGCGCTTCTGCGGCAATCAGCCGGTATTCAACCGGCAACCCGGATTCGAGCAGATGCAGCTGGGCCACCTTGAGCGGCTTTTCCCCGAGATCGATTCCGGTCACCCGGGCCCCGCGGGCAGCCATACTCTCGGCAAGTATGCCGCCGCCGCAGCCCACGTCGAGCACGCGTTTCCCGCGCAGGCCGGCAATGCCGTCGATGTAATCCAGCCGCAACGGGTTGATGTCATGCAGCGGCTTGAACTCGGAGCCGGGATCCCACCAGCGGTGGGCCAGCTGGCTGAATTTCTCGAGCTCGAGCGGATCGACGTTGATCATCTTGGAAGCAGGGACTAGGGATAGCGCAGTGCAAAGAACTCATTGAAATGATTTTAATCTACTTCCTTGTTTCTAAGTCCTAGCCCCAAGCCCCAAGCCCCAAGCCCCAAGCCCCTAGCCCCTAGGTCCTAGGTCCTAGGTCCTAGCCCCTGATCCTTTCCTGCCAGTAGCGGGCCTTCGCCACCAGCTCCGCGCTATCGAGTTGAATCAGGCGCCCGTCCTCGACCAGCAGCTTGCCGTTGACCCAGACGTGGCTCACATGCTCGCGCCCGGCCGCATAAACCAGGTGCGAGAGCGGGTCGTAGCAGGGCGCCAGCTCGAGCGCACCGAGGTCAACCGCCGTCATGTCGGCGAGCTTGCCGGGCGTCAGCGTGCCGATGCGCTCTTCCAGCCCAAGGGCGCGTGCCGCGCGAACCGTCGCCATCTCAAGCACTTCGTGCGCGGGTAGTTGCGTCGGGTCGCCCGTGGCGCCTTTGGCAAGCAGTGCCGCGAGCCGCATTTCCATGAAAAGATCGAGGCGATTGTTGCTGGCCGCGCCGTCGGTGCCCAGTCCCACGTTGACGCCGCGCTGCAGCAGGAGGGACGGCGGTTCGAAACCGCTGGCGAGCTTCAAGTTCGAGCTGGGGCAATGCGCGATGTGGCAGCCTTTTTCCGCGAGCAGGGCGCCTTCCGCAGCCGTGAGATGGGTGGCATGAACGGCAATCAGGTTGGTGTCCACCAGGCCCAGGCGCTGGAGCCGGGCGAGCGGGCGCACGCCATGGCGGGTCACGCTCTGCTCGATCTCGTCGCGCGTCTCGTGCACGTGGATGTGCAGGGGCAAATCCAGCACGCCTTCGAGCATGGCGATGCGTTCGAAGGCCTTGTCGCTCACCGTGTAGGGAGCGTGCGGCGCGATGCAGAAGGAGAGCAGGGGTTCGCTCTTCAGGGCGTCCCTGGTCTCCAGGCCTTTGCTCAGGTAGTCCTGCGCGTCGGACGCATAAGCCGAGGGCATTTCGATCACGATGATGCCAAGCGCCGCCCGCATCCCCGCGGTGAGTGCAGCTTGCGCAGCGGCCTCGGGATAGAAGTACATGTCGTTGAAGCAGGTGACGCCACCGCGCAGCATTTCGGCGCAGGCGATGAGCGTGCCGTCACGCACGAATGCCTCGGAAACATGGCGTGATTCGGCCGGCCAGATGTGGTTCTGCAGCCAGTCCATGAGGGCGCGGTCATCGGCGAGACCGCGCATCAGCGTCATGGCCGCGTGGGTGTGCAGGTTGATGAGCCCGGGGATCAGCGCGTGCCCGGGGAGCTGGGTCCGGGGCGCGCCGGGGTAACGATCGCGCGCCTGGGAAACGGAAAGCACCTCGCAAATGCGGCCGCCGCCGATGGCGACGGCGTGATGCTCCAGCACCTTGCGGGGCGCATCGACCGGGATGACCCAGCGCGCCTCCACTACCTGGTCTACGGCATCGATTCGGGAGTCCATTGCGGTAAAAAAAAAGCCCTGCCGAAGCAGGGCTTTTTATGGCTAGGTGCCTCGACTTACGGCTTGGCCTTGGGCTTGGCTTCGGGCTTCGCCTCGGGCTTGGCTTCCGGCTTCGGCTTCGCCAAGGACTCGGCGCGGCCCACGATTTCCACGGTCACGCGACGGTTCGGCGCCAGGCACTCGTTCAACTGCTTGCGCTTCATCTTGTTGTCGCAGAACTTGGTCACCGGGATCGGCTGCTTCGGACCCTTGCCTTCCCAGAAGATCACTTTCTGATCGACACCGGTGCTGACCAGGTAGTCCTTGACCACCACGGCACGGCGCTCGGACAGCCCCATGTTGTACTTCAGGCTGCCGATACGGTCGGTGTGACCGGTCACGACCACTGCTCCGAACGTTACCGCGCTGCGGGCTTTGGTGGCCTTGCGCAAGCCGCCCAGGAACGTATCGAGTTCCTTCTTGTTGTCGGCGGTCATCTCGGCTTTGGCGAACGGCATACCCTGCAACTCGATCTTCTCTTCGATGTTGAGGATCTCCGGCTTGGCCTTCTTCGCCACTGGCTTGGCTTCCGGCTTGGCTTCCGGCTTCGGCGCGGCCTTCGCCGGCGCTGGCTTCTTCACCAGGTCGGGATCGCACTCGAGCGTCGCGCGGGCCGGCGTCCAGTCGCTGGAACGAACGCAAACGTTCGCGCCCAGAGAACGAACAACGTTACCCTGCGTGTCGGTTATGTAACCTTGATTCTTAGAATCAGAACCACCCATTTCATGCTTCATGGCCGACGCGTTCACGGGCAAGAACATGCCTGCGGCAGCGAGGCTAACGAGCGTTATCCGGATTGCTGATTTCATGATTTTTGATCCTCCTGTTTATGCAATGGTAAGGGACCCGCCGGACTGCCGGTCAACCTGTATGAGTCTCCCCGGCGCTACTAATATCATAAACCCCACAAGCAAGGCAAATTATGCAGAAATCATAACACGATTCTCAGGGAAAAGGCATATCTACCTGTTGTAAATAAGGAACGACCCGCCCCGGAAGGGGGTTTTCACTAAGTGGACTGGGTTTCGTCTGCGGGCGCCGGATTCCAGGTCCGGGTTGCCTGGCCCACCGCTGTCAGTGGGCTGTGATCGGGGCGCTGGCCGGCCGCTTTTCATGCCATGGAGATACCCAATGCGGTGTGAGTCCAGCATGCCCGGCCCACACTCCAGGCAGGCGCGGAGCCCGGCAATACGCAGCCTGGTTCCGGGCCGCGATGCACTGGGGAAATGCCGGTTGGCAGGCGAAGTTGGACTCGCGGCGCATGGTAAAATCACAGCTTTCGCGCCGTTCCGGAACGCCCCCGATTTTCACCCCCTTTTTCCCGCATTTTCATGGATCAGATTGCCAAAGAAACCCTGCTGGTAAGCCTCGAAGAAGAGATGCGCCGTTCCTACCTCGATTACGCGATGAGCGTGATCGTGGGGCGCGCGCTCCCGGACGTGAGGGACGGCCTGAAGCCGGTGCACCGGCGCATCCTGTTCGCCATGCACGAGGCGAACACCACCTGGAACCGCCCTTACGTCAAGTGCGCCCGCGTGGTCGGGGACGTGCTGGGCAAATACCACCCGCACGGCGATACCGCCACCTACGAGGCGCTGGTGCGCATGGCGCAGGACTTCTCCATGCGCTACACCCTCATCGACGGGCAGGGGAACTTCGGCTCGGTGGACGGCGACTCCCCGGCGGCCTACCGCTACACGGAATGCCGCCTCGATCGCATCACTTCCGAAATGCTGGCCGATATCGACATGGAAACCGTCGATTTCGTGCCGAACTACGACGGCAAGGAGCAGGAGCCGGTCACGCTGCCGACCCGCATCCCGAACCTGCTGGTGAACGGTTCCTCGGGCATCGCGGTCGGGATGGCGACCAACATCCCGCCGCACAATCTCTCCGAGGTGGTGGACGCGTGCCAGGCGCTCTTGAATGACCCCGAATTGAGCGTGGACGACCTGATCAAGATCGTGCCCGCTCCCGATTTCCCGACGCGCGGCATCATCTACGGGCTGCAGGGCGTCAGGGAGGGCTACCGCACCGGGCGCGGCCGGATCGTGATGCGCGCGCGCACCCATTTCGAGGAAACGGAAAAGGGCGGGCGCACTTCCATCATAGTCGATGAGCTGCCCTACCAGGTCAACAAGGCGTCGCTGCTCATGAAGATCGGCGAGCTGGTGCGTGAGAAGAAGATCGACGGCATCTCGGACATCCGCGACGAGTCCGACAAGTCCGGCATGCGCGCCGTCATCGAATTGAAGCGCGGCGAGAATCCGGAAGTCATCCTCAACAACCTGTGGAAGGAAACGCAGCTCGAGGACACCTTCGGCATGAACATGGTCGCGCTGGTGGGTGGCCAGCCGCGCCTGCTGAACCTCAAGCAGTTCCTGGACGCCTTCCTGCGCCACCGCCGTGAGGTGGTGACGCGGCGCACGGTATTCGAGCTGAGGAAGGCGCGCGAGCGCGGCCACATCCTCGAGGGCCTCGCCGTGGCGCTGTCCAACGTGGACGACGTGATCGCGCTGATCAAGGCCGCGGCCACGCCGGCCGACGCCAAGCGGGAATTGATGTCGCGCTTCTGGCACTCGAAGCTGGTGGAGGAGATGCTGGCGCGCAGCGACGGCCCGATGTCGCGACCGGACGGGCTGTCCGCCGAGTTCGGCCTGCAGAAAAAAGGCTACCGGCTCTCCGATGTCCAGGCGCAGCGCATCCTCGAGATGCGGTTGCAGAACCTGACCGCGCTGGAGCAGGACAAGATCACCGCGGAATACAAGGAGACCATGGACAGGATCATGGATCTCATCGACATCCTGGCGAAGCCCGCGCGCGTGACCCGGATCATCTCGCTGGAGCTGGCCGAGGTGAAGAAGCAGTATGGCGACGAGAGGAAAAGCGAGATCGTCACCGAGACCCAGGAGCTCTCCACCGAGGACCTGATTGCCGCGGAAGACGTGGTGGTGACGCTCTCGCACGGCGGCTACATGAAGTCGCAGCCGGTGACGGACTACCGCGCGCAGAAGCGCGGCGGGCGCGGCAGGCAGGCGACCGCGACCAAGGAGGACGATTTCGTCGAGAAGCTGTTCATCGCCAACACCCACAATTACATCTTGTGCTTCTCCAACCGCGGGCGCGTCTACTGGCTCAAGGTCTACGAAGTGCCCCAGGGCAGCCGCTCCTCGCGCGGCAAGCCGATCGTGAACCTGGTGCCGCTGATGGAGCACGAGAAGATCACGGCGGCGCTGCCGGTGTCCGAGTTTGACGACGCCCATTTCGTGTTCATGGCCACCGCGATGGGCACCGTCAAGAAGACCGCGTTGTCGGCATTCTCGCGCCCGATGGCCAAGGGCATCATCGCGGTGACCCTCGACGACGGCGATTACCTGATCGGGGTCTCGCTGACCGACGGCAAGCAGGACGTCATGCTGTTCTCGGACGAGGGCAAGGCGGTGCGCTTCGCGGAGGACGAGGTGCGCGCGATGGGCCGCAGCGCCGCGGGCGTGCGCGGCATGAAGCTTGGCAAGGACCAGCACGTGATTTCGCTGCTCACTTCGAGCGACGAGAGGCTGGCGGTACTGACCGCGACGGAAAACGGCTACGGCAAGCGCACGCTGGTGTCCGAGTACACGCGGCACGGCCGCGGCACGCAGGGCATGATCGCGATCGAATGCAGCGAGAGGAATGGCAAGCTCCTGGCCGCGCAGCTGGTGGCCTCCGAGGACGAGATCATGCTGATCACCACCGGCGGCGTGCTGATCCGCACGCGCGTCTCCGAGGTGCGCGAGATGGGGCGCTCCACCCAGGGCGTGCGGCTCATCAACCTCGACGAGGGCGAGAAACTGGCGGGCCTGCAGAAGATCGCGGAGTCCGAAGAGAACGGTAATAACGATGCCGCGGGCACGGCGAAGGCGGTTCAATAATGGCAAGGGTATTCAATTTTGGGGCGGGCCCGGCGACGTTGCCGGAGCCGGTATTGAAGCAGGCAGCGGCGGAAATGCTCGACTGGCACGGCTCCGGCATGTCCGTGATGGAAATGAGCCACCGCGGCAAGGATTTCATTGCGATTCACGCCCAGGCCGAGGCCGACCTGCGCGAGTTGCTGGCGGTGCCAAAGCATTACAAGGTCCTGTTCCTGCACGGCGGCGCCGCCGCCCAGTTTGCGTTCGTGCCCATGAACCTGCTCCGGGGCAAAACCGCGGCCAGCTACGTCAGTACCGGCCACTGGTCGGCGCGGGCGATCGCTGAGGCGAAGCGTTTTTGCAAGGTGAATATCGCCGCGAGCTCGGAAGACGCCAAATTTTCCTACGCGCCGAAACGGGAAAAGTGGGTGCTTGATCCCGCGGCGGCGTACGTGCACTACACCTCCAACGAGACCATAGGCGGCGTGGAATTCCACTGGATCCCCGATACCGACGGCATCCCGCTCGTCGTCGATGCTTCCTCGCACATCCTGTCCCGTCCGCTCGATGTTTCCCGTTTCGGGCTGATCTACGCCGGCGCGCAGAAGAACATCGGCCCGGCGGGCATGGCCATCGTCATCGTCCGCAACGACCTGATCGGCCAGGCCGCGCCGGGCACGCCTTCGATCTTCGACTACAAGATCCAGGCGGAGGCGGACTCGATGCACAATACGCCGCCGACCTACGCCATCTACCTGGCGGGCCTGGTGTTCCAGTGGCTGAAGCAGTTGGGCGGTCTCGCGAAGATGGAGGAAATCAACGTCGCGAAGGCGAAGCTCGTCTACGACTACCTCGACGAGACGGAGTTCTATCACTCGCCGGTCGCCCCCGAGGATCGCTCGCGCATGAACATCCCGTTCTGGCTCCGCAACGACCAGCTCGACGAGGAGTTCCTCAAGCAGGCGAAGCGCCGCGGGTTGAGCGAATTGAAGGGCCATCGCGCGGTGGGCGGCATGCGCGCCTCCATCTACAACGCGATGCCGGCGGAAGGCGTGAAGTCACTGGTGGAATTCATGAAGGAGTTCGAGCGCAGCCATGGGTGAGCCATACAAGATACTGACGCTGAACTCGATCTCGGGCCTGGGGCTGAAGCGCCTGCCCGCGGGCCGCTACACGTGTGGCGGCCAGCTCGAGGATCCGGATGCCATCCTGGTGCGTTCGCAGGACATGCATGCGATGGAGATCGGCGCGAGCGTCAAGGCGATCGGGCGCGCGGGGGCCGGCGTGAACAACATACCGGTGAAGAAGATGAGCGAGCGCGGCGTGCCGGTGTTCAATGCGCCGGGCGCGAACGCGAATGCCGTGAAGGAGCTGGTGATCGCCGGGTTGCTGGTCGCTTCACGCAACCTGGTGCCGGCGTTGCGCTTCGTCGACGGGTTGAAGGGCGACGACAAGACGCTGCACCAGCTGGTCGAGGACGGCAAGAAGCACTTCGCCGGAGGGGAGCTCCCGGGGCACACGCTCGGCGTGATCGGCCTGGGCAAGGTTGGCAGCCTGGTCGCGGATGCCGCCATCAGGCTCGGCATGAACGTCCTGGGTTACGACCCCGAGATCACCGTGGACGCGGCCTGGAGCCTGCCTTCCCAGGTGAAGAAGGCCCACAGCATCGAGGAGGTGTTGAAGGCCAGTCATTTCGTGACGCTGCACGTGCCGCTGCTCGACGTCACCCGCAACCTGGTGAATGCCGGGCGCATCAAGCTCATGAAGAACGGCGCAGTCCTGCTCAATTTCGCGCGCGAAGGCATCGTGGACAACGACGCGGTGCTGGAGGCGCTGGCGGCAAAGCACCTGCGCTGGTATGTCTGCGATTTCCCGGCCAAGAAGCTGGCCGGTCAGCCCCAGGTGGTCACGCTGCCGCATCTCGGCGCTTCCACCCGCGAAGCGGAGGACAATTGCGCCGTGATGGTCGTGGACCAGGTGCGCGACTTCCTCGAGAACGGCAACATCGTCAACGCGGTGAACTTCCCGAACGTGACGATGCCGCGCGAATCGCCGTACCGGGTGAGCATCGCCAACGCCAACGTGCCGAACATGCTGGGGCAGATCTCGACGTCGATGGCGAAGGCGAAGCTCAACATCCACAACATGCTGAACAAGTCGAAGAGCGAGATGGCCTATACGCTGGTGGATGTCGACAGCAAGGTTCCCGCCAAGGTGATCGATCAGATCGGCGACATCGGGGGCGTGCTCGCGGTACGCTACCT
Organism: uncultured Streptomycetaceae bacterium; assembly: GCA_964521405.1. Taxonomy (GTDB): domain Bacteria; phylum Pseudomonadota; class Gammaproteobacteria; order Burkholderiales; family SG8-41; genus SG8-41. Next base: position 8,891 of record CAZFRR010000120.1, read on the forward strand.
GCCGGTCGAAGGCTGACAGGCGGCCGCGGATAAGCGCAGAGTCGCGCCGAAACTCGACCCTCGGGAGGGACGGCGCCGTTTCGATTCCTGTTTATCGGCGCTCAGCGGCGGTTTAGAATCAACGTATGACCGACAAGCTCAGGCAATTCCGCAATCAGATCGATGCGCTCGACCAGCGGTTGGTCAAGCTCATCTCGGCGCGTGCGCGGCTCGCGCAGCGCATCGGGCGACTCAAGGAGAATTCCGCCTATCGGCCCGAGCGCGAGGCCCAGGTTCTGCGCGGGGTCATCGCCGCAAACCGCGGTCCGTTGCCGGACGCAGCGCTCGCCCGCCTGTTCTCGGAGGTCATGTCAGCCTGCCGCGCGCTGGAGGACTCGATGACGGTCGCTTATCTCGGGCCGCAGGGCACTTTCAGCCAGGAGGCGGCAGCCAAGCATTTCGGAGGAGGCGCCGCGCTCGCGGCGTGCCCGTCGATCGACGAAGTATTCCGCCAGGTCGAGACCGGCGCCGCCGGTTATGGCGTGGTGCCGGTCGAGAACTCGACCGAGGGCGCGATCGGCCGCACACTCGACCTGCTCGCCTCGACGACGGCCAGGATCTGCGGCGAGGTCATGCTGCCGATCCGTCAGTGCTTGATGAGCCGGAGCGGAAAGCTTGCGGACATCCGCAAAGTCTTTTCGCATACGCAAAGCCTCTCCCAGTGCCAGCAGTGGTTGGCGCGCAAGCTGCCGCATGCCGAGCGCACCGCGGTCGTCAGCAATGCCGAGGCGGCGCGGCTCGCCGCTCGCGACCGGCGCGCCGCAGCGGTGGGCCCGGCGATGGCGGCGGCACTCTACGGGTTGAAGCTGATTGCGCGCAACATCGAGGACGAGGCCAGGAACACCACGCGTTTTCTGGTCATTGCCCAGCACGATGCGGCGCCGTCGGGCAGGGACAAGACCTCCCTCATCCTGTCCACGCGCAACGTGCCGGGCGCTATGCACGAGCTGTTGACGCCGCTGGCGGCCAACCAGGTGAGCATGACCCGCCTCGAATCCCGGCCGTCACGCGCCGGGCTGTGGGAGTACGTGTTCTATATGGACGTCGAGGGCCACCAGCAGGATCCCCAGGTGGCGCGCGTGCTCGCGGAGTTGAAGCAGAAGGCGTCGTTCCTTAAGATCCTCGGCTCCTATCCCGCGGCTATCGCCTGACGGAGTGTTGAGTGCTTAGTTTTGAGTGTTGAGTTGAAGGTCTTCGCGTGGTGATATCGACATAACTCAACACTAAACACTCAAAACTCAACACTGTCTTTTATGAGCGTTTGCGACCTCGCTCCCGGTTTCATCCGCGCGATCGCGCCGTACCAGCCCGGAAAGCCGATCTCGGAGCTGGCGCGCGAGCTGGGGCTCGAAGAAGCGGGCATCATCAAGCTCGCTTCCAATGAAAATCCGCTGGGCGTGAGCCCGCTCGCGCGACGGGCGATCGAAGCCTCGCTTGCCGGCCTGGCGCGCTATCCCGACGGCAACGGCTTTGAGTTGAAGCAGGCATTGTCCCGCCGCCACGGCGTCGCGCCGGACTGCATCGTGCTCGGCAACGGCTCGAACGACGTGCTGGAAATGGCGGCGCGCGCCTTTCTCGTGCCCGGCCTGGAGGCGATCTATTCGCAGCATGCTTTCGCCGTCTATCCGCTGGCGGTGCAGGCGGTCGGCGCGGCCGGCATCGAGGTGCCGGCGAAAGACTACGGCCACGATCTGGCGGCGATGCGGCGCGCGGTCACGGCCCGCACCCGCCTCGTGTTCATCGCCAACCCCAATAATCCGACCGGCACCATGGCCCGGGCGCGCGAGCTGGAGGATTTCATCACCGCGCTGCCGCGCGAGGTGCTGGTGGTGCTGGACGAGGCTTACAACGAGTACCTGCCGGACGAGCTCAAGCCCGACAGCATCGGCTGGTTGCAGCGCTTCCCGAACCTCGTGGTGACGCGCACCTTCTCCAAGGTCTACGGCCTGGCTGGGTTGCGCGTTGGCTATGCTTACGCCGCAGCAGGCGTTGCCGATCTCATGAACCGGGTGCGCCAGCCGTTCAACGTCAATAGCGTTGCACTGGCCGCAGCCACGGCAGCGCTCGATGACACCGATTTCGTGCGCAAGAGCTTCGAGTTGAACCGGACCGGCATGCGCCAGCTGACGGACGGTCTCGCGCGGCTCGGGCTGGAATACATACCTTCGTATGGCAACTTCGTCAGCGTCCGGGTCAAGGACGCGTCCGGCGTGTTCCAGAAGCTGCTCCGGGCGGGCGTGATCGTGCGCCCGATCGCGAGCTACGGCATGCCGCAGCACTTGCGGGTTACCATCGGGCTGGAATCGGAGAACGCGCGCTTCCTCGCTGTGCTCGCCCAGGCGCTCGCGGGGTGATTTCACCGCAGAGGCGCGGAGACGCGGAGAAAACCTGTCAGACTGACCCGATATGAAGGGTTGCCGCTCATTCCAGGTTGATCTCCTCTGCGCCTCGGCGTCTCTGCGGTTCGATTTGCATGGGCGCTAGGTTGAAAATCGGAAAACTGGTCGTCATCGGCACCGGGCTGATCGGCGGATCGTTCGCGCTGGCTCTGAAGCGGGCGCGCGCGGTGAAGCGAGTCGTGGGCGTGGGGCGCACGAGCCGCAATCTCGCCGACGCCATCAGGCTGAAAATCATCGACGAAGCGTCGCGGGATCCGGCGCGCGCGGTGCGCGACGCGGACCTGGTGCTGCTCGCCACGCCGGTCGGGCAGATGCCGGCTGTGATGACGGCCATCGCGCCGCATTTGCCCGCCCATGCGGTGGTTACCGACGGCGGCAGCACCAAGCGCGATGTCATTGCTTGCGCCCGCCGTTTTCTGGGGGGACACATTGCCCGCTTCGTGCCCGCACACCCCATCGCCGGCACGGAGAAGAGCGGCGCGGCCGCCGCCTTTCCCGAGCTCTTCAGCGGTAAGAACGTGATCCTCACCCCCCAGCCGGAAACAGCCACGGCAGCGACGCGCCTCGTGCGTCAGGCGTGGGAGGCCTGCGGCGCGCGCGTGCTGCAACTCGAGGCAGGCGAACACGACGCCATCCTGGCTGCCGTGAGCCATCTGCCGCACGTGATCGCCTTCGCGCTGGTCAATATGCTGGCGCACCGCCGCAACCCGGCGCGGCTGTTCGGGCTTTCCGCGGGCGGTTTGCGCGATACCGTCCGGATAGCGGGCAGTTCGCCCGAGATGTGGGCGGACATCTGCGTTGCCAATCGCGACGCGCTGCTGGCCGCGCTGGCGGATTACGAGAACGAGCTCGAGGGCATGCGCGCCGCGATCGAGAGCGCGGATGCTGCCGAGTTGAGGCGGATGTTCTCGGCGGCGCGCGGCGCGCGTGAGAAATGGTTGATCAAGAGACGGCCGTAGGCGGCCGCTGACATCGGAAACCGCTGTGGACCATCTCGACCTAGCACCCATCCAGCGGGCTCGCGGCACGGTCAGGCTGCCCGGCTCGAAAAGCCTATCCAATCGCATCCTGCTGCTCGCCGCGCTGGCGTCGGGCGAGACGCTCATCCGCGACCTGCTCGAATCCGACGACACGCAAGTCATGCTCGAAGCGCTGAGCGCGCTGGGGGTGGAATGGAGCCGCGCCGGCGGCCGGACGGTGCGGGTGCGCGGGGCCGCCGGCGCATTTCCGGTCAAGCGCGCGCAGCTTTTTCTCGGCAACGCCGGCACCGTGTTCAGGCCGCTCACCGCGGTGCTGGCGCTGATGGGTGGCGATTACCGGCTGGAGGGAGTGGCGCGCATGCACGAGCGGCCGATCGGCGACCTGGTGGACGCGCTGAACGGACTCGGCGCCCGCATCGAATTCCTCGGCAACCCCGGCTACCCGCCGCTTGCCATAAGCCCGGCGGCTATCCGCGCAGGCGGCATGGTCAGCGTGCGCGGCGACGTTTCCAGCCAGTTTCTGACGGGCCTGCTGATCGCGCTGCCGCTCACCGGCGCCAGAACGGTCGTTACCGTCGAGGGCGAGTTGGTTTCGAAACCTTATGTCGAGATCACATTAAATACCATGCGCCGGTTCGGCGTCGAGGTCGCGCGGGATGGCTGGACGACGTTCACGGTGCCGGCACAAGCGAGTTACGCGAGCCCGGGCGAGATTCATATCGAAGGCGACGCGTCCTCGGCTTCATATTTTCTCGCGGCGGGCGCGATCAGCGGGCTCTCGGGCGGCGGACCGGTGCGGGTCGAGGGTGTGGGGCGCGGGAGCATACAGGGCGATGTGCGATTCACCGAAGTCATCGAGCGCATGGGCGCGAGTATCACGATGGGTGAGAACTGGATCGAGGCGGGCGCGGGAGCTGAAGCCAGGGCGAGCGGCCGGTTGAAGGCCCTGGACGCCGATTTGAATCACATTCCCGATGCGGCGATGACGGCGGCGGTGGCGGCCCTGTTTGCTGATGGCCCCAGCACGCTGCGCAATATCGGCAGCTGGCGCGTGAAGGAGACCGATCGTATCAAGGCCATGGCCACGGAGTTGCGCAAGCTGGGCGCAAAAGTTGAGTAGGGGCCGGACTATCTGAAAATCACGCCTCCTCAATCCTCAATCCTCAATCCTGGGGTTGCGATAGACACTTACGACGATCACCGCATGGCGATGTGTTTCTCGCTGGTGGCGCTCGGGGGCGTTCCGGTGCGGATCAACGACCCGGGCTGCGTCGCCAAGACCTTTCCCGGGTATTTCGACGCGCTGGCAGGAATCTCGGAGCGCTAGGAATGGGCAACGGCCTGCCGCCCGTCATCGCGATCGACGGGCCATCCGCTTCGGGCAAGGGCACTGTGGCGCAAGGCGTTGCCGGCAAACTGGGGTTTCACTATCTCAACAGCGGCGCGCTCTACCGGACCGTGGCTGTGGCTGCCTTGAAGGCCGGAGCAGATCTAGAAATAGAATCAGTAATGTCTGATATCGTTCTGAATTTAAAGGCTAAGTTTTCAGTAGATTCCGTTGAACTCGATGGCGTGGATATCACCGACGCCATTCGAACAGAAGCAGTCAGCGTCGCCGCCTCCCGTATCGCAGCGTACCAGAAGGTCAGAAACGCCCTTCTCAAGCGTCAGCAGGGGTTCCGGAGACCTCCCGGCCTGGTCGCGGACGGGCGTGATATGGGCACCGTCGTGTTCCCCGATGCGGCGCTCAAAATCTTCCTCACCGCGAGTCCGGAAGCGCGGGCGCAGCGGCGGCATAAACAGTTGATGGATAAAGGATTGGGTGCTAATATGGCGGCCCTTTTGCAGGATATCCGGGAGCGCGATCAACGAGATAGCACGCGCGCCGCGGCTCCCCTGAAAATGGGCGCGGATGCCGTCCTGATCGATACCACGCACTTATCGGCGGCGGACGCGATAGCGCAGGTGCTGGCGCTCTACCAACAGGCACCACGGGCGCCGTGAACCGCACCCCGGTTCATGGCTTTATCAACCAACCCCTGTCCTCAAGACGGGCATCCAACATCCTGAATCTGAATGATGAAAGCAGAAACCCTGGCAGCACCCCTGGAAAGCTTCGCCGCGCTGTTTGAAGAAAGTCTTGCCCGCAAGGAAATGCGGATAGGCGAAGTGATCACGGCCGAGGTGATCCGGGTCGACGATAACTACGTCGTCGTCAATGCCGGCCTGAAATCCGAGAGCTACATCCCGCTTGAGGAATTCCGCAGCGATCGCGGCGAACTCGAGGTCAAGATCGGCGAATTTGTGAAAGTCGCGATCGAAGCCCTCGAAGACGGCCACGGCGAGACGCGTCTTTCGCGCGAGAAAGCGAAGCGGCTCGCGGCCTGGCTCGATCTGGAAGAGGCCATGGAGAAGGGCAGCGTGGTGTCCGGCGTCATCAACGGCAAGGTCAAGGGCGGGCTCACCGTCACGGTGAACGGCATCCGCGCCTTCCTCCCCGGCTCGCTGGTGGACATCCGGCCGGTCAAGGACACCACGCCGTACGAAAACAAGGCGATGGATTTCAAGGTCATCAAGCTCGACCGCAAGCGGAACAACGTGGTGGTGTCGCGCCGGGCGGTCCTCGAGGCGACCCAGGGCGCCGAGCGCGACGCGCTGCTCGCCAGCCTGCAGGAAGGCAAGGTGGTGAAGGGCATCGTCAAGAACATCACCGATTACGGCGCGTTCGTGGACCTGGGCGGCATCGACGGCCTGCTCCATATCACCGATCTCGCCTGGCGCCGCGTGAAGCATCCTTCGGAAATCCTCACGGTGGGCGACGAGGTCGAGGCCAAGGTGTTGAAGTTCGACCAGGAGAAGAACCGCGTCTCTCTCGGGATGAAGCAACTGGGCGAGGA